>NZ_JBIWAF010000029.1:0-57198 GCF_044759925.1 Pseudomonas sp. NPDC099000 | reverse complement strand
TACGGAGATCGATTCATCAGGCCGAACTGGTGAAAATCAAGGCCTGCCTGACGGCAGGCCGTTACCGGCCCGCACACAAAAAATCTGACACTCTCGCGGCCAATCGCGAGCAGGCTCACTCCTACAGGGGATCGCGGTCAAATGTAGGAGTGAGCCTGCTCCGGGCGGCGTTCCGACGAAGGGGCCGACCCAGTCTCCACAAATCTCCATATTCTCCTCATAAATCCCCCACACACCCATTCCAGACTCTGCCCATCCAAACAGGGAGAGTCCCATGAACCGCAGCCTGACCATAAAACTCGGGGCCATTGCCCTTCTGATTCTGTTATTGCTCATACCGTTGCTGATGATCAACGGCGTTATCCAGGACCGCCAGCAATTGCGTGACGGTGTGCTCGAAGACATTGCCCGTAGTTCCAGCTACAGCCAGCAACTGAGCGGACCGCTGATGGTGGTGCCGTATCGCAAAGTGGTGCGCACCTGGAAACTCAACGAGAAAACCAACGAGCGCTACCAGGAAGTCGGTGAGGAACGCGGTCGTCTGTACTTCCTCCCGGAACGCTTCGAACTCGATGGCCAGGTGCAGACCGAACTGCGTTCCCGAGGCATTTACGAGGCGCGACTGTTCCACGCCGACAACCGCATCAGCGGACATTTCTCGGTCCCGGCGCAACTGGGCATCAAGGAAGACTTCGCCGATTACCAGTTCGACCAGCCATTTCTGGCTGTCGGTATCAGCGACATTCGCGGCATCGAAAACGCCCTGAAACTCGAACTCAATGACCAGCGCCTGGACTTTGTTCCGGGCACCCAGGTGGGCTGGTTAGGTGAAGGTGTACACGTGACGTTGCCAGCGCTGGATGCAAAGCAAGCCACGGAATTGACCTTCGGTTTCGACCTGCGGCTGCAAGGCACCGGTCAGTTGCAGATCCTTCCAGTGGGCAAGACCAGCAAGGTGTCGCTGAGCGCCAACTGGCCGCACCCAAGCTTCATCGGCAACTACCTGCCGGCGCAGCGTGAAGTCAGCGATCAGGGTTTTACCGCCAACTGGCAGACCTCGTTTTTCTCCACCAACCTGCAAGAGGCGCTGAGCAGTTGTGTGTCCGGCGGTGGGTGCGAGGCGTACAGCGGCCGCAGTTTTGGCGTGAGTTTCATCGATCCGGTGGACCAGTACCTGAAGAGCGACCGAGCGATCAAATATGCGCTGCTGTTCATCGTGCTGACCTTCGCCGGATTCTTCCTCTTCGAAGTGCTGAAAAGCCTGGCGGTGCACCCGGTGCAATATGCGTTGGTGGGCGTGGCGCTGGCGTTTTTCTACCTGTTACTGCTGTCGCTGTCGGAGCACATCGGTTTTGCCCTGGCCTATCTGTTGTCGGCGGGCGGTTGTGTGTTGCTGATCGGCTTTTATGTCTGTCATGTGCTGCGTAGCGCGCGCCACGGCTTGAGCTTTTCGGCGGGCTTGGCGGCGCTGTATGGCTTGCTCTACGGCTTGTTGAGTGCCGAGGATTACGCGCTATTGATGGGCTCGTTGTTGCTGTTCGGCTTGCTCGGCGTATTCATGGTGCTGACCCGCAAGCTGGATTGGTACGGGATCGGGCAGAAACCGGCCAAGCCGCTGGCGTTTGATATTGGGGCGGTGGAATGAGCCGGTCGCTGGGGTTGCGCGAGGATCAGCGGGAAGGGGAGGTGTTGGCGACGCTGATTGCGGTGTTGTTTCCGGTAGATCCGGTGGGGTGCCATCGCGGGCAAGTCGGATCGCCGCACCGCCGCTCCCACAAGGGATCTTCTGCGAACACGAATTTCGCGCACGCCAAGGACCCTGTGGGAGCGGGCTTGCCCGCGATGAGGCCGGTACAGTCGGCGAAGATCTAGAGCTTCGGCATCGTCGCCACCATCGAAGGCCGCTGACTCACTTCAAAATACCAGGCCGCCAGTTGCGGATTCGCCTCGCGCCATCCCAGATCCGGATGGCGCAAGTCGAGGTAACCCAACGCACACGCCACACTGATCGCTGCCACATCGAAATGGCTGGTCAGTTCGGCAATCGCGTCCTTCTCCAACAGTGCCAGCGCGCGACGAATCTTGTCGCGCTGGCCATCGAGCCATTCATCCCAGTGTTTTTCCGGGGCGCGCAGGGCCACTTCGTACCGAACCATCACCGAAGCGTCCATGATCCCGTCGGCCAGGGAGGCCAAGGTCAAACGGCGCCAGCGAGCCGAACCGTCGCGGGGGATCAGCGGGTTGCCGACGTGTTGATGGTCGAGGTAATCGAGGATCACCCGGCTGTCATGGATGACGTTGCCGTCGGCCAGGCGCAGGGCCGGGATCTTGCCCAGCGGGTTGTCTTCGTTGAGCGTCTGGTCCGGGTTTACCGGCGTGAGCACGCAGTCTTGCAGCGCCACGCGGTCGGTCTGACCGGTTTCGTGCAACAGCACCATGACTTTGCGAACGAAGGGCGATAACGAATTGTGGAACAGGGTCATGCTGGGGGCGGACATGGCAACGTCTCGGTGTTGGGCAGTGCTGGGCAGCATAGCGCGTTGGTCCGATTGCTCAAGATCAGAAATGAACACCTAACCCTGTGGGAGCAGGCTCGCTCCCACAAGGATCAGTGGTGTTGCAGGAGTCCGCGCAGGGCAAGGACGGCGGGAACGCCCAGGCCGAGCCAGCTCAAGGCATCCCACACGCCATCGCCCAGCAACGCGGCGAACAACCCCGCGGCGCTGAGCAGCGCGATCACGGTAGGCGTGGCGAAGACCTTCCAGAAGTTCGACTGTCGTGGCCTCATGCCTGAGCCTCCGCTTGTTCGAGCACAGGTTTTTTCGCCGCCCTGCGCCGCACCACCCACAGATAAACCCCACTGCCCAGCACGATGATGGTCAGCCCATCCAGGGTCGCCCAGAGGATTTTCATCGGCATGCCACCGTAATCACCAAAGTGCAGAGGTTGCGACATGCCCATGGCGTCCATGTACCACGGTCGTTCGGCCACCGCCGTGACTTGCAGCGTACTGGCGTCGATCAACACCGGGGTCAGCAGGTGCGAAGTCAGGTGGGTGCTGCCCTTCATGAACACGGCGTAATGGTGTTCGCTGGAAAACCGTGTGCCGGGGAAGGCGATGAAATCGGGTTGCATGCCCGGCGCGACTTCCTTGGCGATGTCGAGCAAACGGGTCGCGGGCGCCAGTTGCGTCAGCGGTGGCGCGTCGCGGTACGGTGCAATCATCGTGCTCAGTGCGTCGTTGCGCCAGGCGGCGATCAGCAGGTCGGCGCAGGCACTGATCACGCCGGTCACCCCGACCACCAGCGCCCAGGTCAGGGTGACCACGCCGATCAGGTTATGCAGGTCGAGCCAGCGCAGGCGAGTGGATTTGTCCTGGCGCACGGTGGCGAATTTCAACCGGCGCATGAACGGCAGGTACAGCACCGTCCCGGAAATAATGGCCACGACAAACATCAGCCCCATGAACGCCAGCAACAACTTGCCCGGCAGCCCGGCGAACATGTCCACGTGCAGGCGCAGCATCACCATCATGAAACCGCCGTTGGCCGACGGCATCTCCAGTGCTTCGCCGGTGCGGGCGTCGAGCATGAAGGTGTGCGACGAATTGGGTTCGGTACCGGCAGTGGCCGCCATGATGGCGATCGCGGCGTTGGGCTCTTCCTCGTCAAAGCCGAAATACTGCATGACTTCGCCGGGGCGATGTTTTTCCGCCGCCTGCACCAACTGCTGCAAATTCAGTTGCGGAGTGTCCGCCGGCATTTGCTTCAATTCGGCGGCATCGCCCAGCAAGTGGTCGATCTCGTGGTGGAAGATCAACGGCAGGCCGGTCAGCGCCAGCATCAGCAGGAACACGGTGCATATCAGGCTGGTCCAGGTGTGGACGAAGGACCAGCGGCGAATTGTTTTACTTTTCATTTCATGAGCCCTTAGAAATACCAAAGCCGTCCTCGAAGGACGGCTTGGGTCTTGGAGCGTTTCAGCTCAGGCAATTACCACTTGTAAGTTGCACTGGCGACGACGCTGCGCTGGTCGCCGTAGTAGCAGTAGAAACTGTCACAGGTGGAGATGTAGTCCTTGTCCAGCAGGTTGGTGGCGTTCAGTGCCAGCGACGCGCCTTTCAAGGTGTTGTCCAGACGGCCGAGGTCGTAATGGACCGCGGCGTCGAACACGGTATAAGCGTCGGCCTTGCCCAGCCAGGTGTTGGCCTGATCACCGTAGGTGTTGCCGGTATAGCGAGCGCCGGCGCCAATGCCGAAGCCGTCCAGCACGCCGTTGTGCCAGGTGTAATCGGCCCACAGCGAAGCCTGTTGGTTAGGCATCAGTTGCAGACGGTTGCCTTTGTTGTCGCCTTTTTGCACTTCGGATTTGGCCAGGGTGTAGGCGGCGATGATTTTCAGGTTTTCGGTAACGTCGGATACCGCTTCCAGCTCCAGGCCCTTGACCTTCACTTCGCCAGTCTGGCTGGTGATCGGTGTCGCGCCGACGGTGGTGGTGACCGAGACATTTTTCTGGGTCAGGTCATACACCGCCGCGCTGAGCAGGGTGTTGCTGCCCGGTGGCTGATACTTGATACCCAGTTCCCACTGCTTGCCTTCGGTCGGCTTGAACGATTCGGTGCTGGAGGCCGATGCGCCGGTGGTGGGTTGGAAGGATTCGGCGTACGACAGGTACGGCACAAAGCCCGAGTCAAACACATAGCTGATCGCCGCGTTGCCGCTGAAGGCCTTGTCGCGCTGGGTGTTGGTGGCGTCGCCCTTGTTGAAGAACTCGGTGCTGGTGTGAACCCAATCTTCACGTCCGCCGACGGTCAGGCGCCATTGGTCGAGGGCCATTTGATCCTGCACGTACAGGCCGGTCTGGTAGGTCTTCTGGTTGTAGTCGTAGAACGCGGTGGAACGCGGCGGACGAACGATGGGCTGGCCATAGATCGGGTTGTTGACGTTGGTGGTCAGTCCGTCGCCGAAAATAGAGGTGTAGTTGGTGTTGCTGCGCTGGTGGTCGAGACCGAGCAGCAGCGTGTGACGGACATCGCCGGTGGCGAAGTCGGCCTGCAAATTGTTATCCACGGCGAACTGGCTGATGTCTTCATCGACGGTGGTACTGGTGCGCCCGACGTTGCCTTCGTTATCCACCTGGGTGAACGGATACGAGCCGACAGTGAGCCCCTGGAACGACAAATCGGATTTGGTGTAACGCAGGTTCTGCTTGAATTGCCAGACGTCGTTCAAGCGATGTTCGAACGCATAGCCCAGCGCGTAGTAGGTGCGGTCGTAGTATTCCCAGTCCGGGTCGCCGAGGTTCTTGTGATGAGAAACCTTGCCGAACGGCATGTCGATCTTGGTGCCCTGCACCGGCAGGAACTGGCTGGTGATGCCGGTATCGTCGCGGGTGAATTGCGTGAGCAAGGTGAATTTGGTGTCTTCGTCGATGTTCCAGGTCAGGCTCGGCGCAATGTTGTAGCGCTTGTTGTCGACGTGGTCGATCTGCGTGCCGCTGTCGCGCACTACGCCGCTAAGGCTGTAGAGGAACTGGCCTTCGTCATCAATCTTGCCGGTGCTGGCGAAGTTGATCTGGCGCTGGTTGTCGCTGCCGTATTGCAGCTGGATCTCGTGACTGTCTTCAGCGGTTGGACGGCGGCTGACCATGTCCAGCAGGCCGCCCGGCGGGGTCTGGCCATAGACCGACGACGCCGGGCCGCGCAGCAGGGCGAGGCGATCGAGGTTCCAGGTTTCCTGTTTCGGGTTGGCGTAGACGCCTTTTGGCAGAGGCAGGCCATCGAGGAACTGCGTCGGTTCAAAACCCCGTACCCGCAGCCAGTCGGCGCGTGTGTCGCTGCCGTAGCTGCTGGCGACGATGCCGGGCATGTAGCGCACGGCGTCATCGAGGTTCTGCACATTGCGATCTTCCATTTGCTGGCGGGTGGCGATCGAAATCGAGCGCGGCGCTTCGACCAGCGCGGTGTCGGTCTTGGTGCCGGCGGCGGTGCGCGTGGCGAGGTAGCCTTCCACCGGGCCCCAGGCGCTTTCAGTACTTTCGACGCCGATGACAGCGGTTTCCGGCAGGGCCAGTGTGCCCTCGGGAATGGCGACCAGGCTGTAGGTGCCGGCGCTGCTTTGTTCAAGTTGCAGACCGGAGCCGCGCAAGGCTTCACGCAGGGCGCCGGCGGCGTCGAACTGACCCTTGACCGGCGCAGAGGTCTTGCCCGCTGCCAGCGATGGGTTCAACGACAGGGCGAGGCCCGCCTGGCTGGCGATCTGGTTCAGCGTGCTGGCCAATGGCGCGGCCGGCAGGTTGTAGGCGCGAACGCTGGACGCCTGTTCAGCGGCCATCAGCGGAGTGCTGGCCAGCGGGGCGCAAAGGGCAATGGCGACAGCCAGCAAGCTGGGGCGCAACAAGGTGTCTAGCGAACGGGACATACAGCGGCTCCTGAATGGAAATATTTCTCAATTGCCTAGGTGCCGAGCGAGAATTCAAAAGTGATAGGGCTGGATGAAAATAATTTCGATTCAGTAAGTGAGCGCTTAAAGATCGTTGGATGTGATGATCGTTCCCACGCTCTGCGTGGGAATGCCTCAATGGACGCTCTGCGTCCGCTTCGGCATGTGACGCGGAGCGTCACGGGCTGCATTCCCACGCGGAGCGTGGGAACGATCATCTCAGGGCTTGGTGTCAGCCTTCGCCACCGTCACCCACCACGGCGTGTGCTGTTCGATCTGCACAGGCAAGGTTGGCAGCAGCGCGCTGAGGGCCTTGTCGGTGTCGTGCAGCGGGAAGCTGCCGGTGATCCGCAGGTCAGCAACCTGCGGCGCAACACCCAAATGCCCGCGTCGATAGCGACCGAGTTCGTGCACCAGGTCTTCCAGTCGTGCGTTGTCCACCACCAGCATGCCGCGGGTCCAGGCATCGGCACCGAGGTTCAGCGCGACGATGGTCCCCAGGCCATTGCTGCGCATCAGCACTTGCTGGCCTTCACGCAAGATTTGCTCTTCAGGACTCGACTGCGGATGCGCCGCCACCGCGGACTGCAACACGCTCAGTCGCGTGCCGTCGTCCTCGCGCTTGACCAGGAACCGCGTGCCCAGCGCGCGCAGGCTGCCTTCACGGGTTTCGACGATAAACGGCCGGGCATCGCCATGACCGGTTTCGACGAGAATTTCCCCTGCCTGAAGGATGATCAGTCGCTGCTTCTCGTCAAAACGCACGTCCACCGCGCTGTGGGTATTGAGGTTGATCAGCGTGCCGTCGGTCAGGCGCAGGGTGCGCTGCTCGCCGGTGGCGGTGCGCTGGTCGGCCAGCCAATAGTCGATGGGCAGATAACGATCACCGGCGAACAGCGCCAGGCCGATCACCGCGACGATGCTGGCCAGGCCACTGCCGAGCTTGCGCACCCGTCGGCGAATGCTTTCGCGCGATTGCAGTAACGCCGTGCGCGCCGGGCCGCTGGCGACGCTGAAACGCTGGTCGAGCATGCCCAGCTGACGCCAGGCCCGAGCGTGTTCCTCGTGGGCGGCATGCCATTTGGCGAATTCTTCGCGCTCCACCGGGCTGCCGGAATCCAGGGACAATTGCCAGGCAATCGCAGCATCCAGCACGTGGGCTGACACCGGTTTGGAACTGGCCGGGCTCATACCGGCTCACCGTACAGCGCGATGTAGCACTGACGAATGCCTTGGGCCAGGTATTGGCGAACCCGGGGCACCGACACGCCCAGACGCTCGGCGATTTGCGCATGGCCGAGGCCGTCGAGGCGGTTATAGAGGAACGCTGCCCGGGCCTTGCTTGAAAGCTGGCCGAGCAGGCGATCAATGTTTTTCAGGTCTTCGAGGATCAGTTGCTGTTCTTCCACCGACGGCTGTTCGCCTTCGGGGATCAGCATCAATTCGGTGAGGTAGGCCTGTTCCAGCGCTGCGCGACGAAAATAGTCGAACAGCAAGCCCTTGGCGATTGCCACCAGAAACGCCCGCGGTTCGCGAGGCTCCTTCAGCTCATTACGGCCCAGCAAGCGCACGAAGGTGTCCTGACTCAGGTCTTCGGCCCGTTGCGGACAGGCCACATTGCGTCGCAGCCAAGCCAATAGCCAACCGCGATGGTCGCGATACAACGCACCAACGAGCTCACTTTGGGGGCTTTGGACTGACGACACGCAGCATCACCGATTGGGAAGTGTTAACTAACGAGAATTGTTCGCGATTGTGGCAGAGGCGGGGGAGGTAAGCAATTGGCCACTGGTCAGGTGGTTTTGATGGGGAGGACTTCAGTTGGACCGCGTTATCGTTCTTCGCGGGCAAGCCTCGCTCCTACAGGTTTTGTGCCGATCTGTGGAACGACGACATCCTGTAGGAGCGAGGCTTGCCCGCGAAGAGGCCAGAACAGCCACCGAAAATCTAAAAGGACGGCGCCCGCTGCCTGCGTTTCCACTGGCTTACCCGCTGCTGCAAATTCAACGGGCTATGAATCTGCTGCTGCCGCGCCCGGCTGAACAGAATCAACGCCAACTCCGCCGTGGCCAATGCATCGGCGCTGGCGTTGTGGCGCTCGAAAACCTCCAGCTTGAACCAGTCGATCCACTCATCCAGCCCGGTATCGCGAATGTGCGCCTGAGGACACAGCAGCGGTGCGATGTCCGCCACATCCAGGAACGGATGCTGCAATTTGTAACCCAAATGATCTTTCAGCGAACGCCCAAGCATGTGTTGATCGAACGGCGCATGAAACGCCAGCACCGGGCTGTCACCCACAAACTCCATGAAGTCGAGCAATGCCAGCCCCGGATCGCTGCCAGCGGCAATCGCACTCGGCCCCAGGCCGTGAATCAATACGCTGGGCCCCAGCTTCATATCGGCGCATTGCAGCGTGCGTTCGAATTGCTGGCTGAAGTCGATCGCGCCGTCCTCGATCACCACCGCGCCGATGGACAGCACCCGATCCTTGTTCAGGTTCAGGCCAGTGGTTTCCAGGTCGAGCACGACCCAGCGCTGCTCGCGCAGGCTGCATTCACTCAGCTCTGCCGCCGAGGGCAAGCGTTGCAGACGTTGCTGGAGTTCGCCAGTCAGGCTTGGACCCGCCGGGCGCAGCCATGAAAACAGGCTCATAGCTGATACCGCAGGGCCAGGCTGCTTTGCAGGCGTTGAGCCTGGCGCAGGGATTCACGCAGGATCCGGCGGTCCAGATGATTGAGACTGTCTGGATCAACCCGGTTGGAGTACGGCAAGTTTTCCCGGGTTTGTAGCTGATGTTGCTGCATGCGGGTTTGCTGGATGAAGTGGTAGGCCTCTTCATACGCGGCGCCGTCCAGCCGTTCAATGACCTCTTTGGCCACCAATTCGCGAAAGCGCTCCAGGGTATTGTTGGACTCGATGCCATAGGCCATGGCCAGCAGTCGAGCGCCGTCAACGAAAGGTGTCAGTCCCTGGACCTTCAGATCAAGCGTGGCTTTTTCACCATTTTTGCGCGCCAGCACAAACTCACGGAAACGTCCTACGGGCGGACGGTTGCGCAAGGCGTTCTCGGCCATCATCCGCTGGAACAGGCGGTTGTCATTCACCTGGTCGAGAATGCCCTGACGCAGCTGCTCGCAGCCTTGCTCGTCGCCCCAGACCACGCGCAGGTCGAAATAAATGCTCGAACCCAGCAGGTTCTCCGGCGTCGCCTCGCGAATAAACGCCGCAAAACGCCGCGCCCACTCGGCCCGGGACAGACACAGTTCGGGGTTGCCGGCCATGATGTTGCCCTTGCACAGCGTGAAGCCGCAGAGCGCCAGGCTCTGGTTGATCTGCTGGGCAATGGGCAGTAATTTGCCGCGAATTTCGGCGGCATGCGCCCCGTCCCGGGCTTCGAACAGAATGCCGTTGTCCTGATCGGTGTGCAGCGTCTGTTCACGGCGGCCTTCACTGCCGAAGCACAACCAGCTGAACGGAATGCCGGGGTCACCTTTCTCGGCGAGGGTCAGTTCGATCACCCGGCACACCGTGTGATCGTTGAGCAGGGTGATGATGTGGGTGATCTGGGTCGAGGAGGCACCGTGCGCCAGCATGCGTTCGACCAATTGGCCGATCTCGCCGCGTATCGCCACCAGGTTTTCCAGTTTCTGGGCGCTGCGAATGGTCCGCGCCAAGTGCACCAGATCGACCCTTTGCAATGAAAACAGATCTCGCTCGGACACCACGCCGCACAAACGATGGTCTTTCACCAGGCAGACGTGAGCGATGTGGCGTTCGGTCATGGCGATTGCCGCATCGAAGGCACTGTGATCCGGCGACAGGAAAAACGGCGCCTGGGTCATGTGGCGTTCAATCACTTCGTTGAAGTCGTCAGTGCCGTCGGCCACCACATGGCGCAGGTCGCGCAGGGTGAAAATGCCCAGCGGGGCTTTGTGCTCGTCGACGATCACGATGCTGCCGACCTGCTGCTCATGCATCAGGGTCACGGCTTCACGCAATGGCGTGGCGGGGCTGCAGGTCACCGGATGACGCATGGCCAATTCGCCCAGCCGCGTGTTCAGCGAGTATTGGGTGCCTAGGGTTTCCACGGCTTTTTGCTGGACTTGCTGATTGACCTGATCCAGCAGGCTGCTGACACCACGTAGGGCAAAGTCGCGAAACGTGGTGGAAAGTGCGAACAGCTTGATGAACGCCAGCTTGTTCAGCTGTAGGCAAAAGGTGTCTTCGGCGGCCAGGTGTTCGGTGCGGGTCGCACGCTCGCCCAGCAGCGCGGCGAGGGGGAAACACTCGCCGGTGGTGATTTCGAAGGTGGTTTCGGTGCCGCCCTTGGCCGTATGCGGACGTTCACCCACCACCCGGCCTTGTTTGACGATGTAGAAATGCTCAACCGGCCCGTCGACAGGTTTGATGATGCTCTCGCCAGGGGCGTAGAAACGCATCTGACATTGCTCAACCAGGTACGCCAGGTGCGCGTGTTCCATTTGATTGAAGGGCGGGAAGCGCTGAAGGAATTGCAAAGTGCCCTGGATGTTCTGCAACACCGCGGTCTTCCCTGCCTGTGTAAAGGCGTCCTCTTTACTCATAACCATTACCGCAGTCTTTTTTTGAATTGTTGTCGGATGACTACGCCATGGTCGGCCCCTGCGCGCGGGGTGCCCATTGGACGTAAGTCTAGGTCGGGCGTTGCAGGCGTCGGAAGTTAGGAAATGTCTGACGCAAATGCAGGAAAAACCTCCTACATTGGCTATAGGAAAAGTTTCCGACGAAGTGCACATTGTAGGTCTGCTTAGCGATGTCTGACGAAAGTGCTAGGGGATTGAATTGAATACGTAGAGAAAGCCATGTCCGACCACGATATTTTGAGTGACGCCGAGCGCGAGGCGCTGAGTGCCGTCATGCTGGAACCTGACTTGCCGATGCAGCGGGTGCTGATCGTTGATGACGATAAAGACGCGCGGGAGCTGTTGTCGCAGATTCTGGAGCTTGATGGTATTCGATGCAGGACCGCCGCTAGTGGCGAAACTGCACTCAAAATGTTGGTTAATGATGAGGAACTGAAAAAGCTTTCAATCGGATTGGTGATCACCGACTTACGCATGGGCAATGTAGATGGCCTGGATTTAGTCCGTCAGGTACGTGAGTCAGCTCGGGCGGCTTTGCCAATCATAATCGTGTCTGGCGACGCCGATGTGAAAGACGCCATTGAGGCGATGCATTTGAGTGTGGTGGATTTTCTGCTTAAGCCTATCGATACCGGCAGGTTGCTGGAACTGGTCAAGCATGAGTTGGGAATGGATGTGCAGGAACCGATTTGAAGCAAAAAGGCCCTGATCTTTCGATCAGGGCCTTTTTTTTGTCCGGTGTCAGCGTTCAGTTACAGGCCATTGGCAGCCTTGAACTCGCGACGACGACGGTGCAGGACCGGCTCGGTGTAGCCGTTCGGCTGCTTCGTGCCTTCAACCACCAGTTCGACCGCCGCCTGGAAGGCGATGTTGCTGTCGAAGTTCGGTGCCAGCGGACGGTACAGCGGGTCATTGGCGTTCTGACGGTCAACCACCGGCGCCATGCGCTTGAGGCTTTCCATCACTTGTTCTTCGGTGACGATGCCGTGACGCAGCCAGTTGGCGATGTGCTGGCTGGAAATACGCAGCGTCGCACGGTCTTCCATCAGGCCGATGTCATTGATGTCCGGCACCTTCGAGCAACCCACGCCCTGGTCGATCCAGCGCACCACGTAACCGAGAATGCCCTGGGCGTTGTTGTCCAGTTCGTTCTTGATTTGCTCTGCGGTCCAGTCTGGATTGACGGCCAACGGGATGGTCAGGATGTCGTCCACCGAAGCGCGGGCACGTTTGGCCAGCTCGGCCTGACGGGCGAACACGTCGACCTTGTGGTAATGCAGCGCGTGCAACGCGGCAGCGGTCGGTGACGGAACCCAGGCGGTGTTGGCGCCGGCCATCGGGTGAGCGATTTTCTGTTCGAGCATCGCAGCCATCAGGTCGGGCATCGCCCACATGCCTTTACCGATCTGGGCACGACCTTGCAGGCCGGTGCTCAAACCGATATCAACGTTCCAGTTTTCGTAGGCGCCGATCCACTTCTCGGCCTTCATGTCCGCCTTGCGCACCATCGGGCCGGCTTCCATGGAGGTGTGGATTTCGTCGCCCGTGCGGTCGAGGAAACCGGTGTTGATGAACACCACGCGCTCGCTGGCGGCCTTGATGCAGGCCTTGAGGTTGACCGTGGTCCGGCGCTCCTCGTCCATGATCCCGACTTTCAGCGTGTTGCGCGGCAGACCGAGCACTTCTTCGATGCGACCGAAGAGCTCGTTGGTGAACGCGGCTTCTTCCGGGCCGTGCATTTTCGGTTTGACGATGTAGACCGAACCGGTGCGGCTGTTCTTGCGCGAGCTGTTGCCGTTGAGGCTGTGGGTCGCCGCAAGGCTGGTGATCAGGCCGTCGAGAATGCCTTCAGGTACTTCGTTGCCGTCTTTGTCGATGATCGCATCGATGGTCATCAGGTGACCGACGTTGCGCACGAACAACAGCGAGCGACCGTGCAGGCTGAGTTCCTTGCCGTCGACACCGGTGTAGGTGCGATCAGCGTTCATGGTGCGGGTAAAGGTCTGACCACCCTTGGAGACTTCTTCCGACAGGTCGCCCTTCATCAGGCCGAGCCAGTTGCGGTAGATCACCACTTTGTCATCGGCATCGACAGCGGCGACGGAGTCTTCGCAGTCCATGATGGTGGTCAGCGCGGCTTCCATCAGGATGTCTTTGATACCGGCAGCGTCGGTCTGGCCGACCGGGGTGCTGGCGTCGACCTGGATTTCGAAATGCAGGCCGTTGTTTTTCAGCAGGATCGCGGTCGGTGCGGCTGCATCGCCGTGGAAACCGATCAGTTGGGCGTCGTTGCGCAGGCCGGTGTTGCTGCCGCCTTTAAGGGCGACCACCAGTTTGCCGTCAACGATCTTGTAGCCGGTGGAATCGACGTGGGAGCCGGCCGCCAATGGCGCGGCTTCGTCGAGGAAGGCACGGGCGAAGGCGATGACCTTGTCGCCGCGAACCTTGTTGTAGCCTTTGCCTTTCTCCGCGCCGTCGGCTTCGCTGATGGCGTCGGTGCCGTAGAGCGCGTCGTACAGCGAACCCCAGCGGGCGTTCGAGGCATTGAGCGCAAAGCGGGCATTCATCACCGGCACCACGAGCTGTGGACCGGCCATGCGGGCGATTTCGTCATCGACGTTTTGCGTCGTTGCCTGGAAATCGGCCGCTTCTGGCAGCAGATAACCGATGTCTTGCAGGAAGGCTTTATAGGCCACAGCGTCGTGTGGTTGAGCGGCACGGGATTGGTGCCAGCCATCGATACGAGCCTGGAAATCATCGCGTTTGGCGAGTAGGGCTTTGTTCTTCGGCGCCAGGTCATGAATGACCTTGTCGGCACCGGCCCAGAACTTATCGGCGGTGAGGCCGGTACCGGGAATGGCTTCGTTGTTCACGAAGTCGAACAGGACTTTGGCGACCTGCAGGCCACCGACTTGAACGTGTTCAGTCATTGCTTGCCTCACTCTGCTCAGCTATTTCGCTTTTCAGCTCTTCAAATTAACAATGAAGCCCCTGGCTATTTAAACCACAAACCCCCTCCACCAGTACATGCCATTTCGGGCGGCTGGGATGGAACCGATCAACGGCTTTGAGGCCTTGCTGATAGGGCTTTCAGGGCTGCGAGTGTGCCTGTGGCAGACATCGATCCAGCGTTATGTAGTGCGCGCTGCGGCATACTACATGATGAATTGCGCTTGTGAAAATTAGACTAATTACGTCGTTCTGCGACCCCATGACGCATTGCAGTCACGTCGGGGCACGGGATGTTCTCAAAAAACTATTGGATTGTTCCAGTTAAATATAAAAACTTGTACACGATTTGTTGTTTGCAGGTTCATCGCGGCGCTCCTTTCGCGGGCAAGCCTCGCTCCTACAGGGGTGCGTGGTTCCTTGTAGGAGCGAGGCTTGCCCGCGAAGGCGTCCGCCGAATCAACGCAGCAACAACCCTTGCCTATACTTCTTTTTCTATAACAAAAGAGGGCTGCGCCATGGACCACCTCGTACTCACTGTTTTCGCTCCGGACAAGCCAGGGCAGGTCGAGCGCATTGCCCAATGCATTGCCGAGCATGGCGGCAACTGGCTGGAGAGCCGCATGTCGCGCATGGCCGGGCAGTTCGCCGGGATTCTTCGGGTGGGCGTGCCGGCCGAGGCCTACGATGAGCTGGTCGATGCCCTGAAGGCGTTGTCCGCCCACGGCATTCGCGTGCTGATCGCCGAAAGCGGCATCGAGCAATCCTGCACCTGGAAACCGATTGCCATGGAGTTGGTGGGCAATGACCGCCCGGGGATTGTCCGAGACATCACTCGCCTGCTGAGTGAGCAAGGCGTGAACCTGGAGCGTCTGGTGACCGAAGTACGTCCGGCGCCGATGAGCAGCGAGCCGCTGTTCCACGCCGAAGCGATTCTGGCGGTACCGCTGACCTTGTCGCTGGATGTCTTGCAGTCGCGCCTGGAAACCCTGGCCGACGATTTGATGGTGGAATTGGTGCTGCGCAGTGAACCCTGACAGGGTTATCCAAGTTAAACGTGCACCTGCCTGTGGATAACCTGTAGAGACAGCCCGCCAGCCCAGGCGGGCCGGGCGTCTTCAAGCTCTGATCAAAAAACCATCAGTTTCAACAAGTTGCGCACAAACAGCGGGGATCACGCTGTGGATAACCTTGGGAAGGATCGCTGCAGGCCACGAAGGACGTGGTCTGTAGAGGTTTGTGTGTTTTTTGATCAGCTGCGGCGGCGCATACTGATCACCGCATCGACGCTGTAAATCGCCAGACCGGCCCAGATAAAGATGAAGGCGACCAGCGTGCTGGAAGACAAATGCTCGCCAAACAGCAGCACGGCTTGCAACAGCACCAGCGTCGGTGCCAGGTACTGGAGGAATCCCAGCGTCGTGTAGGGCAGATGCCGTGCGGCGGCGTTGAAACACACCAGCGGCACCAGCGTCACCGGCCCGGCCGCCACCAGCCACCAGGCTTCGGAAGTGGTCCAGAACTCGGGCTGAGCGCTTGTGGCCGTCTGATTGAACAGCAGCCAGGCAATGGCAATCGGCACCAGCATCCAGGTTTCCACCACCAGTCCCGGCAATGCCTTGACGGGCGCTTGCTTGCGGATCAGGCCGTAGAAGCCGAACGTCAGCGCCAACACCAGCGACACCCACGGCAGACTGCCGACTTGCCAGACCTGCTGTGCGACGCCGACCGCTGCCAGGCCAACCGCCAGCCATTGCATGCGCCGCAGCCGTTCGCCAAGGATCAGCATGCCCAACAGCACGTTCACCAGCGGGTTGATGTAGTAACCGAGACTGGCTTCGAGCATGCGCCCGTTGTTCACCGACCAAACGTAGGTCAGCCAGTTGGCCGCGATCAACGTGCCACTCAGGGCCAGGATCGCCAGGCGTTTGGGGTTGTCCCGCAACTCGCGCCACCAGCCCGGATGTTTCCACACCATCAGCAGCAAGGCGCCGAACAGCGCGGACCAGAGCACTCGGTGGATGATGATCTCCACGGCGGGCACGCTGGCGATGGCTTTGAAGTAGAGCGGGAAAAGTCCCCAGATGATGTAGGCACTCAGACCCAGGATGTACCCGCGACGCGGGTTGGCAGCTTGCATGCAGAATCCTTGCTTAGGCAGCTAACAAAGTGGGAATTGTATAGATGTGTTGTATTTTTTGTAGGAGCGAGGCTTGCCCGCGAAGAACGATAACGCGGTCTG
Source organism: Pseudomonas sp. NPDC099000 (assembly GCF_044759925.1). Lineage (NCBI taxonomy): Bacteria > Pseudomonadati > Pseudomonadota > Gammaproteobacteria > Pseudomonadales > Pseudomonadaceae > Pseudomonas > Pseudomonas sp. NPDC099000. The sequence continues at coordinate 40,942 of NZ_JBIWAF010000029.1, read as the reverse complement.
CCTGGAATACCGCGTTATCGTTCTTCGCGGGCAAGCCTCGCTCCTACAGGGGATGTGTTGGTCAGAAGAGTTTCAGGGGTTCTTCATTCAGTGCAGCCAGTTGCTCACGCAACGCCAACACCTGATCCCCCCAATACCGCTCACTGCCGAACCATGGAAAGCTGTGCGGGAACGCCGGGTCGTCCCAGCGGCGGGCGAGCCAAGCGCTGTAATGCATCAAGCGCAAGGCGCGCAGCGGTTCGATCAGCGCCAGTTCCCGCGGGTCGAAGTCGTGGAATTCGTTGTAGCCGTCCATCAACTCCGACAACTGACCGAGACATTCCTGGCGATCGCCGGCCAGCATCATCCAGATGTCCTGAACGGCCGGGCCCATGCGACAGTCGTCGAGGTCGACGATGTGGAACATTTCGTCGCGGCACATCATGTTGCCGGGGTGGCAATCGCCGTGCATGCGGATGTTCTGGTGCGGCGTGGCTTTGTAGACCTCTTCCACGCGCTTGAGCAGGTCGCGGGCCACGGACTCGTAGGCGGGCAGCAGGCTTTTGGGTACGAAATTGCCTTCGAGCAAGGTGGTCAGCGAGTCGTGACCGAAATTCTTCACGCCGAGCGCTTCACGGTGTTCGAACGGCTTGGTCGCACCGACGGCGTGCAGCCTGCCGAGCAACTGGCCCAGGCGATACAGCTGATCGAGATTGCCCGGCTCCGGCGCACGGCCGCCACGGCGGGGGAACAGGGTGAAACGGAAACCGGCGTGTTCATGCAGGCTGGCACCGTTGTGAATCATCGGCGCCACCACCGGCACGTCACACTCGGCGAGCTCGAAGGTGAACTGGTGTTCTTCGAGAATCGCTTCGTTGGTCCAGCGTTGTGGGCGGTAGAACTTGGCGATCAACGGCTCGGAGTCTTCGATGCCGACTTGATAGACGCGGTTCTCGTAGCTGTTGAGTGCCAGGATGCGCGCGTCGCTGAGAAAGCCGATGCTTTCGACGGCATCGAGCACGAGGTCTGGGGTGAGGGTTGCAAACGGGTGGGCCATGCTGACTCCTGCGCGCAGCAGGCTGCCGCGTCCGGCCAAGCATGGTAGCGCAGACGGGGCTTCTTTAGGGGGATCGTTCCCACGCTCTGCGTGGGAATGCCTCTCCGGACGCTCCGCGTCCGTTTCTGGGACGCAGAGCGTCCCGGGCTGCATTCCCACGCAGAGCGTGGGAACGATCACTAGGGGGGCGTTTATCAGGCGCCGACGATCCCGCCATCCTCGCGGGAAATCGCCATCACCGACGACCGTGGCTTGCCATTCGGCAGATGCTCAGGGAACGTCGATCCCCCGTTCTCTCCCGGATGCTGAATCCCGACAAAGAGCGTCTTCTGATCCGGCGAAAAGCTGATCCCCGTGACCTCACAGCCAACCGGCCCAACCATGAACCGACGAATCTCTCCGGTCACCGGGTCGGCACACAGCATCTGGTTGTTACCCATACCGGCAAAATCCCCGGCATTGCTCGAGTCGCCATCAGTGAGAATCCACAACCGTCCGGCCTTGTCGAAGCCCAGGCCATCCGGACTGTTGAACATGTTTTGTGGCGTGATGTTCGACGAGCCGCCCTTCGGCGTACCGGCGTGAACGCCCGGGTTGCCGGCGACCACAAACAGGTCCCAGGCAAAGCTTTTCGAGCCGTGATCGTCGCGGTCAGTGCGCCAGCGCAAAATCTGCCCGTAAACGTTCTTCTCGCGCGGGTTCGGCCCGCCCACGGGTTGGCCGTCTTCGCCGCGCTTGGCGTTGTTGGTCAGGGTGCAATAAACCTGGCCATCCTTGGGGCTGACGACGATCCATTCCGGCCGGTCCATGCGCGTGGCCTTCACCACGCTGGCCGCGAGGCGCGCGTGAATCAGCACTTCGGCCTGATCGGCAAAACCGCTGCTGGCGTCGATGCCGTTTTTACCGTGGGTCAGTTCGATCCACTCGCCCTGGCCTTTCGGATGATCGGCGTTGCTGTCGCCCGCATCGAAGCGCGCCACATACAAGGTGCCGTGGTCTAGCAGATCGCGGTTGGCCTTGGGGTTTTTGTGGTTGATCTTGTCGCGGCTGACGAATTTGTAGATGAACTCGCCGCGCTCATCGTCGCCCATGTACACCACGGCGTGACCGTCATGGGTTTCAGCCAGCGCAGCGTTTTCATGTTTGAAGCGGCCCAGGGCCGTGCGCTTGACCGGCGTCGATTGCGGATCGAACGGGTCGATTTCCACGACCCAGCCGTGACGGTTGAGCTCGTTGGGGTTCTTCGCCAGGTCGAACCGCTCATCGTGTTGATGCCAGTTGATCTCTTTACTGGCCGCCACTGCGCCGTAGCGCTTCTGTGCGGCATCGAATTTCTGCTCGGCGTTGCTGCTGCCGAAGCAATCGGTGAAGTTCTCTTCGCACGTCAGGTAAGTGCCCCACGGCGTCATGCCGTTGGCGCAGTTCTGGAAGGTGCCGAGGACATTCTTGCCGTGCGGGTCTGCACTGGTTTTCACCAGCGCGTGGCCGGCGGCCGGGCCGCTCAGACTGATCGGTGCATTGCCGTGAATGCGCCGGTTGTAGCGCGAGCCCTGGACGAATTGCCATTGGCCGTTCTTGCGCTGCACTTCGATCACCGACACGCCTTCGCAAGCCAAGGCTTTGTGCACGTCCCCGGCTGATTGCGGCATGCCGCCGTGCGGGTAGAGATAACGGTAGTTGGTGTACTCGTTATTGATCGCCATCAGCGCCCGGTCTGTTTCACCCGGAAATTCGAACAGGCTCATGCCGTCGTTGTTGTCGCCGAACTGGACTTCCTGATGTTCGGCCGTGCCGTTGCCGCTCGGGTCGAATGCCGGGCCGTTCTTCTGCAGGGGTTGGCCCCAGCTGATCAGCACCGAAGACTTGTAGCCCGGCGGCAGGGTGATTGCGTCACTGGTGGCGGCGGGGATGCTGTCAAAACCCAACAGTTTGCTGGAGCCTGCGCTGACACTCGCGGCCAGCACGCTGCGGCTCAGCAGGTTGCCGCCGAGGAACATGGCGGCACCGCAGAGGGCGCCGGCGCTGATGAAACCACGACGGCTGAGGCCGACCATTTTCTCGAGGTCGGTGGATTGGTTGTCTTCTAATAGGCTCACATCAGGCTCCCTGCGGGTTTTTGCAGTCACCTTAATGAGCGTTAATGACACTTGTGTTTCAAAGCGGTGTACCGAGTAAAACGTTGGATGGCGCGAACTGCACCAGCACCGGTTTATCGGCGGCCAGACCGAGGGTTCTCAAGTGCAGCGGTTCGGCCAGCGCGCAGAGTGTCTGGCCATTGGGCAGGCCGATGCGCACTTCGCTGGGGCCGTCCTCGGCGTCGAGAATTTCTTCGATGATGCCCTTCAGAAAGTTGTTGCCCGGTGTTGCTTGTTGATCAATGCCCAGTAACTCCAGCCAACCGGCCTTGATCAGGGCCACGACTTCGGTGCCGGTCTCCAGCTCCAGGCGCAGGGTGCTGTCGTGCGTGATCTGCGCATCGAGGGTCAAGCCTTGGGCCAGTTCAAGGCGAATCCGGTCGTTGTGCCCTTGGGTATCAATCGCCACAACCTTGCCATGCAGTTGATTGCGCGCGCTGGTTCTGAGCATCAGTCGGCCAAGCAGGTCGAGATCGCTGGCATCTTCGGCGGCTTCCAGCACCTGGGCCTGCAAGGCTTGCAGTTTTTGATACAGGCGCAGCACTCGCTGGCCTTCGCTTGAAAGCTTGGCGCCACCACCGCCCTTGCCGCCGACGTTGCGTTCCACCAACGGTTTTTGCGCGAGGTTGTTCAACTCATCGATGGCGTCCCAAGCTGCTTTGTAACTCAGCCCCGCGCTTTTCGCGGCGCGGGTGATCGAGCCTTGTTCGGCGATGTGTTGCAGCAGCGCAATGCGCTGCGGACGACGGACAATGTGCTGCGACAACAACGTAGGCAAGGACATGGCAAGACGCTTTGGGCTGTGGCGATGGGAAGGACGTTGGCGGCTTGGGGCTCGGGAGTCAAGTCAGGGCGCATCGCCGGGTTTGGGCGTGCGGGCCAGGCAGTAGACGTCGACCCGCGCGGCGCCGGCCTCCATCAACAGGCGAGCCAGGGCCTGGGCCGTGGCGCCGGTGGTCAGCACGTCGTCCACTATCGCCAGGTGCCGACCCTTGATGGATGCCCCAGACACCAGGGCAAAGGCGTTGCGCAGGTTCTTTTTGCGAGCGTCGGCATTCAGGTCCTGTTGCGCGCTGGTGTCCTGAATCCTCAGCAGCAGTTTTTCATCGCAAGGAATGTCGAGGCTGCTACTGAGCCAGCGGGCTAGCATCGCCGCCTGGTTGAAACCCCGTTGGCGCAGGCGTTTTGCCGCAAGCGGAACAGGGACCAGAGCGTCAGGACGATCAAGATCCTCATCGAAGCGATGTTGCAGGAACTGCGCGAGAAGTTCGCCGAGCAGGCGGCCAAACGGCCACTTGGCGCTGTGCTTGAAGCGCGTGATCAATGTGTCCACCGGAAAGCTATACGTCCAGGGCGCGGCGACCCGCTCGAAGGCCGGCGGCAGCTTTAAACATGGGCCACACGTCAGGCCCGACGCAGGCAAGGGCAGGGCGCAGGTCTGACAGTGATCGCCCAGCCAGGGCAGGTCGGTTTCACAGGCCATGCAGATGGGCCTGACTTCTTCGGTGGCCTCGCTGCAGAGTAAGCAGTGTTGATCATTGTTTAACCAGATGTAAACCGGTCCTACGTATGGTGGTTGACAGCGCATCGCTCTTCCTTAAATATGCCGAACATCCGTGTCGCGTCTGTGGGTATTCCATCCCCCGACCGCTTGCCAAGCATAAAACAAAGGAAACGCCCATGAGCGCCAGCACCTCTGCAACCCTGCGTCATGACTGGTCTTTGGCCGAAGTCAAAGCACTCTTCGTTCAGCCATTCAACGACCTGTTGTTCCAGGCGCAAACGGTGCACCGCGCGCATTTCGACGCCAACCGTGTCCAGGTTTCCACCTTGCTGTCGATCAAGACCGGCGCCTGCCCGGAAGATTGCAAATATTGTCCGCAGTCCGGTCACTACAACACCGGCCTGGAAAAAGAAAAACTGATGGAAGTGCAGAAGGTCCTCGAAGAGGCCGCTCGCGCCAAGGCCATTGGTTCGACCCGTTTCTGCATGGGCGCGGCGTGGAAACACCCGTCGGCCAAAGACATGCCGTATGTGCTGGAAATGGTCAAAGGCGTGAAAGCCATGGGCCTGGAAACCTGCATGACCCTGGGTCGCCTGGATCAGGACCAGACCGTCGCTCTGGCTGACGCCGGCCTCGACTACTACAACCACAACCTCGATACCTCGCCGGAGTTCTACGGCAGCATCATCACCACCCGCACCTACAGCGAGCGCCTGCAAACCCTGGCCTACGTGCGTGAGTCCGGGATGAAGATCTGCTCCGGCGGCATCCTCGGCATGGGCGAGTCCCTCGATGACCGCGCCAATCTGCTGATCCAGCTGGCCAACCTGCCGGAACACCCAGAGTCGGTGCCAATCAACATGCTGGTGAAAGTCGCCGGTACGCCGCTGGAAAATGCCGAAGACATCGACCCGTTCGACTTCATCCGCATGCTCGCCGTCGCGCGCATCCTGATGCCGCAATCCCACGTGCGCCTGTCCGCCGGCCGCGAAGCGATGAACGAGCAGATGCAGGCCCTGGCGTTCTTTGCCGGTGCCAACTCGATTTTCTACGGCGAAAAACTGCTGACCACCGCCAACCCGCAGGCCGACAAGGACATGCAACTGTTCTCGCGCCTGGGGATCCTGCCGGAAGCGCGCGAAGAGCACGCGGACGAAGTGCATCAGGCCGCGATCGAACAAGCGCTGGTTGAGCAGAAGAGCAGCGAGCAGTTCTATAACGCGGCTGTTTAACGCTCCACTGATCCTTCTGAAGGAATGCAAAACCCTGTAGGAGTGAGCCTGCTCGCGATAGCATTTTAATATTCAACATAGATGTTGGATGTCATGGCCTTATCGCGAGCAAGCTCGCTCCCACAGGTACTGCGATCGCTACTGAATTCTGATCCACGAGGCCTGCATGTCTTTCGATCTCGCCGCACGCCTTGCTGCCCGTCGTGCCGAAAACCTCTACCGCCAGCGCCCATTGCTCGAAAGCCCTCAAGGCCCGGAAGTGGTGGTCGACGGTCAGCCGTTGCTGGCGTTCTGTAACAACGACTACCTGGGCCTGGCCAATCACCCGCAAGTGATCGAAGCCTGGCGCGCCGGTGCTGCCCGTTGGGGCGTTGGTGGTGGGGCGTCGCACCTGGTCATTGGCCACAGCACGCCCCATCACGCGCTGGAAGAAGCTTTGGCCGATTTGACGGGGCGCCCGCGTGCGCTGCTGTTCACCACCGGTTACATGGCCAACCTCGGCGCAGTTACCGCGTTGATCGGGCAGGGCGACACGGTGCTGGAAGACCGCCTCAACCATGCCTCGTTGCTGGATGCCGGGTTGTTGTCTGGCGCGCGTTTCAATCGTTATCTGCACAACGACGCGGCCAGTCTGGCCAAGCGTCTGGAGAAGGCGACCGGCAATACGCTGGTGGTCACCGACGGCGTGTTCAGCATGGACGGCGATATCGCCGACTTGCCGGCGCTGGCCCGGGAAGCCAAGGCCAAAGGCGCGTGGCTGATGGTCGATGACGCCCATGGCTTCGGTCCGCTGGGCGCGAATGGCGGCGGAATCGTCGAGCATTTCGGTCTGAGCCAGGAAGACGTGCCGGTATTGGTCGGTACCCTTGGCAAGGCGTTCGGAACGGCAGGTGCCTTTGTGGCTGGCAGCGAAGAGCTGATTGAGAGCCTGATCCAGTTTGCCCGCCCCTACATCTACACCACCAGCCAGCCACCGGCCTTGGCCTGCGCAACGTTGAAAAGCCTCGAGCTGCTGCGCGCTGAACATTGGCGTCGTGAGCATCTGAACGTCTTGATCCGCCAGTTCCGCCATGGCGCCGAACAGATCGGCCTGGAGTTGATGGACAGCTTCACGCCGATCCAGCCGATCATGATCGGCGATGCCGGGCGTGCGATGCGACTGTCGCAGATGCTGCGCGAGCGCGGGCTGATGGTCACGGCGATTCGACCGCCCACCGTGCCCGCCGGCAGCGCCCGTCTGCGCGTGACCCTGACCGCCGCCCACAGCGAGGCGCAGGTGCAGCTATTGTTGAATGGACTGGCCGATTGTTTTCAACAACTTGGACCGGAGCCAAACCATGCGTGATCGATTGATTCTGCTGCCCGGTTGGGGCCTCGGAATTTCACCGCTGGAACCTTTGGCGGCCGCCTTGCAGGGGCTGGATGAGCATCTGCGGGTCGAGATCGAGCCGTTGCCGGACATGGAATCGAGCGAGCTTGAAGAATGGCTCGATGAGCTGGATTCGACGATCCCGCAAGACGCCTGGCTCGGTGGTTGGTCCCTCGGTGGGATGCTTGCGTCTGAGCTGGCAGCGCGTCGGGGGGATCGTTGCTGTGGCTTGCTGACACTGGCGAGCAATCCCTGTTTCGTGGCTTGGGCTGGTTGGACCAATGCCATGCGCGAAGAGGATTTCAATGCCTTCCTCAACGGCTGTCGTGTTGATCCGGGCGCGACATTGAAGCGCTTCAGTCTGCTTTGCTCGCAGGGCTCTGCCGACCCACGATCCCTGGCGCGGCTCTTGTTGGCGGGCGCCCCCAAAACGTCCGGCCCAGTGCTGCTCAGTGGCCTGGAGTTGTTGGGTGGGTTGAGCACACGCCAGGCTTTGCTGGATTTTCAGGGCCCACAGTTGCATCTGTTTGCCGGCCATGACGGCCTGGTCCCGGCCGAAGCGGCCGGAGAACTTCTGGCCTTGCTGCCGGACGTCGAAATCGGTCTGATTGAACAGGCCAGCCATGCGTTTCTTCTGGAAGACCCCCACGGTGTGGCGGGGGCGATCCAGGCCTTTTTGCACGAGTCCGGTGATGACTGACTTATCTCTCCCCAATCTGCCCGGCGGTTTGCCCGACAAGCGCCAGGTGGCGGCCTCCTTCTCCCGCGCGGCGGCGAGTTACGACAGCGTGGCCGAATTGCAGCGCGATGTCGGCAGCCAGTTGTTGAGCCGTTTGCCCGGTGATTTTGTGCCGGGTGTCTGGCTGGATCTGGGGTGCGGTACCGGGCATTTCAGCCGGGCATTGAGCGAGCGTTTTCCTACGGGCAACGGACTGGCAATGGACATCGCCGAGGGCATGCTCAACCACGCCCGGCCATTGGGCGGCGCCAGCCATTTCATCGCCGGGGATGCGGAGCGTTTGCCGCTGCAGGATTCGACCTGTGATCTGATCTTCTCCAGCCTGGCGGTGCAATGGTGCGCGGATTTCGAATCGGTGCTCAGTGAGGCGTATCGGGCACTGAAGCCGGGTGGGATTTTCGCGTTTGCTAGTCTTTGTGTAGGGACGCTGTTTGAGTTGCGTGACAGCTGGCGTCAGGTGGATGGCATGGTGCACGTCAATCGCTTCCGCGAGTTCGGTGTTTATCAACAGCTGTGTGCCTCCAGCGGCTTGAGGGTTGTCAGTCTGCAAACCCGTGCTCATGTGTTGCATTACCCGGACGTGCGCAGCCTGACGCATGAACTCAAGGCGTTGGGTGCGCACAACTTGAACCCTGGTCGGCCGGGCGGTTTGACCGGGCGGGCGCGGATCCTCGGTTTGGTCGAGGCTTATGAGCAGTTTCGTCAGGCCGAAGGATTGCCGGCGACTTATCAGGTGGTCTACGCCGTGTTGGAGAAACCCGTATGAGCGCTGCTTATTTCATCACCGGCACGGACACCGATGTCGGCAAGACCACCATTGCTGCCGGCTTGTTGCATGCCGCGCGGTCGGCGGGCATGAGTACGGCGGCGGGCAAGCCGGTCGCTTCTGGCTGTGATGTGACGCCCAAGGGGTTGCGTAATTCCGATGCGCTGGCGCTGCTGGCCGAGTGTTCGTTGCCTTTGACTTATGCTCAGGTCAACCCGGTGGCATTCGAACCGCCAATCGCTCCGCACCTGGCCGCGCGGGAGGCGGGCGTGGCGCTGACGGTGCAATCCCTATTGGCGCCGATGCTCGAAATTCTCGACATGCAGGCGGATTTCACCTTGATCGAAGGTGCCGGCGGCTGGCGCGTGCCGTTGGCGGATCAGGACAATCTGTCGGATCTGGCGATGGCTTTGGATCTGCCGGTGATCCTGGTGGTCGGCGTGCGACTGGGTTGCATCAATCATGCGCTGCTGACCGCTGAGGCAATTGCCCAGGACGGTTTGCAGCTGGCGGGATGGGTGGCCAACATCATCGATCCGAAAACCTCGCGCCTGGAAGAGAACCTCGCGACCCTCGCCGAGCGAATTCCCGCGCCTTGCCTTGGGCGAGTGCCGAAACTCAAATCGGTGACTGCAGAAGCGGTGGCGGAACATCTGCAACTGGATTTGCTGGATTGAGATTTTGCCTATGACAAGGCACTGTGCCATTAGTGTTTTTGTCGGGCCTTTTGCCATCAGGTCTGGTTCAATGGCCGCCATTGATCCTTTGTAGGACGAGTTCCCCTATGGAAATCTCAGGAAACACCGCTTTTTATGCCGGTCTGAGCACTATTCAGACAGGGCAGAACCGTGTCGATCAGGCTTCCAGCCAGATCGCCAGCAGCACCATCGAGCGTTCGGTGACCAGCCAGTCTTCCGAGGTTCAGGTAGACCGCCTGCGTTCGGTTGATCGCAGCCAGCAATCGGACCTGGCCAGCAATATGGTCGAGATGGCACAGGGCAAGTTTCAGGTTGAGGCTGGCGCCAAAGTCGCCAAAGCTTCCGATGAAGTGCTTGGTACGCTGATCGATACCTTCGCATGATCCCTCGCTGAATCCGCATCACTAAAACGCCGCGACTATTCGCGGCGTTTTTGTGCGTAAGTCCTTCTCCCTCAACTAATCTTTCCTGCATGGCCTGTTGCGTTGTCAACAGCAGCAGCGTGGCTGTGTGTCCGGCATTTGCGTGGCGTGATGACGAACGGCAAAAGATCGGCGCTTGACAAGTTTTGGGCGTAAACGTATGTTTCAAACAACTGTTTGACCGTCACAACAAATCAACACGGTCGTTCATTCCCGGTTACATCAGCAGAGGTTTATCGCTATGCCTGACTACAAGGCCCCCTTGCGTGATATTCGCTTCGTTCGTGACGAACTGCTCGGCTACGAAGCGCACTATCAGAGCCTTCCGGCTTGCGCGGACGCGACTCCGGAGATGGTTGACGCCATTCTCAAAGAAGGCGCCAAGTTTTGTGAGCAGGTGCTGGCTCCGCTGAACCGCGTGGGTGACACCGAAGGCTGCACCTGGAGCGAGTCCGGCGTTAAGACCCCGACTGGCTTCAAAGAAGCCTACAAGCAATTCGTTGAAGGCGGCTGGCCAAGCCTGGCCCATGACGTAGAGCACGGCGGCCAAGGCCTGCCGGAGTCTTTGGGTCTGGCCGTCAGCGAAATGGTTGGCGAAGCCAACTGGTCGTGGGGCATGTACCCAGGCCTGTCGCACGGCGCGATGAACACCATTTCCGAGCACGGTACGCCTGAGCAGCAAGAGGCTTACCTGACCAAACTGGTGTCCGGCGAATGGACCGGCACCATGTGCCTGACCGAACCGCACTGCGGCACCGACCTGGGCATGTTGCGCACCAAGGCCGAACCTCAGGCCGACGGTTCCTACAAAGTCTCCGGCACCAAGATCTTCATCTCGGCCGGTGAACACGACATGGCCGACAACATCGTCCACATCGTGCTGGCTCGCCTGCCGGATGCACCGGCTGGCACCAAAGGCATTTCGTTGTTCATCGTGCCGAAGTTCATGCCGAACGCTGACGGTTCGATTGGCGCACGCAACGCCGTGACCTGTGGTTCCCTGGAACACAAGATGGGCATCCACGGCAACGCCACCTGCGTGATGAACTTCGACGCGGCCACCGGTTACCTGATCGGCCCGGCGAACAAAGGTCTGAACTGCATGTTCACCTTCATGAACACCGCACGTCTGGGCACCGCGCTGCAAGGTCTGGCCCACGCCGAGATCGGCTTCCAGGGCGGCCTGAAATACGCTCGCGATCGTCTGCAAATGCGTTCGCTGACTGGCCCGAAAGCGCCGGAAAAAGCCGCTGACCCGATCATCGTTCACCCTGACGTCCGTCGCATGCTGTTGACCATGAAAGCGTTCGCCGAAGGCAACCGCGCGATGGTTTACTTCACCGCCAAGCAAGTCGACATCGTCAAATACGGCGTAGATGAAGAAGAGAAGAAGAAAGCCGACGCACTGCTGGCCTTCATGACCCCGATCGCCAAAGCCTTCATGACTGAAGTCGGCTTCGAATCCGCCAACCACGGCGTGCAAATCTACGGCGGCCACGGCTTCATCGCCGAGTGGGGCATGGAGCAGAACGTTCGCGACAGCCGCATTTCGATGCTGTACGAAGGCACCACCGGTATCCAGGCACTCGACCTGCTGGGTCGTAAAGTGCTGATGACTCAAGGCGAAGCCCTGAAAGGCTTCACCAAGATCGTCCACAAGTTCTGCCAGACCAACGAAGGCAACGAAGCGGTCAAAGAGTTCGTCGAGCCATTGGCTGCGCTGAACAAAGAATGGGGCGAGCTGACCATGAAGGTCGGTATGGCTGCCATGAAAGATCGCGAAGAAGTCGGCGCGGCGTCGGTGGACTACCTGATGTACTCCGGTTACGCCTGCCTGGCCTACTTCTGGGCTGACATGGCGCGTCTGGCTGCCGAGAAACTGGCTGCCGGCACTACCGAAGAGGCGTTCTACACCGCCAAGCTGCAGACTGCGCGCTTCTACTTCCAGCGCATCCTGCCGCGTACCCGCACTCACGTTGCAACCATGCTGTCGGGTGCCAACAACTTGATGGACATGAAAGAAGAGGACTTCGCGCTGGGCTACTAAGCCTTAACGCAGTTCTTCACGAAGCCGCTATCCCTTCGGGGGTAGCGGCTTTTTTGTGCTTGGAAAAAGTAAAAGCAATCGCCCGCGATCTTTGATGGGAGCCAGGCACTTCCCATCCGGTCTGCGTCCACTGACACACCCGCTAAAAAAACCTGGCAATTGACTCAGTAAGTCGGCATTTCTGCCGTTACAGTAGGTGGGCACAATGCCATCTATTGTCATGACGGTCGGAGCTTTACCCTTGCCGCGTTCTTCCGCTGTACGTTTCAGCCATTTCCTACCGTCGTTACTGCTTTTACTTGCGGGGCTTGCGGCCGCCTACATCAAGGACCTCAACGTCTTTTTCACCTCGCTATTCAATGTGCTGCCCACTCTGGTGCTATTGCTCGGCGGTGCGTACTGCGCGGTTTACCGACGTCAGCGCGAACTGTTTCTGATGGTGACGGTGTACATCGCCTACTTTCTGCTCGACACCCAGACCGATTATTACCGCGACAACGGCAAGGTCCGTGATGACGCAGCAGTGGTGTTCCACCTGTGTTGCCTGCTGCTGCCGCTGTTGTTCGGCGTATTCGCTGCCTGGCAGGAGCGCACCCACTTGTTTCAGGACATGGTGGCGCGCTTCGCGGTGTTGCTGGCCGTCGGCAGTGTCGCGTTGGGGCTGGAGCAAAGTTATCCCCAGGCCTTGCTGATGTGGCTGTCGGAAATTCGCTGGCCAGCGCTGCATGGCGCCTGGATGAGCCTGATCCAGTTGTCCTATCCCGTGTTCATCGCCTCGTTCCTGCTGCTGAGCTGGCAGTACTGGCGTAACCCGAGACCCTTGCACGCCGCACAACTGGTGGGGTTGCTCGGGTTGTTCTGGGCGCTGCCGAAAACTTTCATCCTGCCGTTCACCCTGAACATCATGTGCAGCCAGGTGATGTTGATGATTGCCGCAGCGGTCGCCCACGAGGCCTATCAAATGGCTTTCCGCGACGAGCTCACCGGTCTGCCGGGGCGCCGCGCCTTGAACGAGCGGATGCAGCGGCTGGGGCGCAATTACGTGCTGGCCATGAGCGACGTCGATCACTTCAAGAAATTCAACGACACCCACGGTCACGATGTCGGAGATCAGGTGTTGCGACTGGTCGCCAGCAAGCTGTCGAAAATCGGCGGAGGCGGTAGGGCGTATCGCTACGGCGGTGAGGAATTTGCCCTGGTATTCGCGGGCAAGACTCTCGAAGAGTGCATGCCGCACCTGGAAGTCATCCGCGAATCCATCGCGACGTACAACATTCAATTGCGCAATCAGGACGCCCGCCCGCAAGACGACCAGCAAGGTCGCCAGCGTCGCGCGGGGTCGGGCGCTTCAAGCGTGTCGGTGACCGTGAGCATCGGCGTCGCTGAACGTGTGGAGCAGCGCACCCCGGAAAAAGTGCTCAAGTCCGCTGACGAAGCGCTCTACAGCGCCAAGGGCGCCGGGCGAAATTGTGTGGTGGCCTTCGGTCAGACTCGCCGTGGCGCGGTGCGCATGGACGCCGCTGCGGGTTGAGTGATGATGGCGCATTCAGCGTCTGGACTGTGATTGTGAGGCAGGGTGGGCGGCAGTAGGTTTGAACGATCTGCTGACGGAGAAACGACCATGCCTGAGTACAAAGCTCCCTTGCGCGACATGCGCTTTTTGATCGACCACGTCTTCGACTTCCACGCCAACTACGCCGCGCTCGGCGCCACCGATGCCAGCCCGGACATGATCAATGCGATCCTCGAAGAAGGCGCAAAGTTCTGTGAGAACGTTCTGGCGCCGCTGAATCGCAGCGGCGACGAAGAAGGCTGCCATTTCGACAACGGCGTGGTGACAACGCCTACAGGCTTCAAGCAGGCTTTCGCGCAATACGTGGAAGGTGGCTGGCATGGTCTGGCGGCTGATCCGGCTTATGGCGGCCAGGGTTTGCCAAGTTCACTGGGTCTGGTCATCAGTGAAATGGTCGGCTCCAGCAATACCTCGTGGGGCATGTACCCCGGCTTGACCCATGGCGCAATGTCGGCCATCCACGCGCATGGCACCGAGCAGCAGAAGAACACCTACCTGAGCAAGCTGACGGCTGGCCAATGGACCGGCACCATGTGCCTGACCGAGGCGCATTGCGGCACTGACCTGGGCATCATCAAAACCCGTGCCGTGCCTTCAGCCGACGGCAGTTACGCGATTTCCGGCAGCAAGATCTTCATCTCGGCCGGCGAACACGACATGAGCGACAACATCATTCATCTGGTGTTGGCGAAACTGCCGGACGCTCCGGCAGGCACCAAGGGCATTTCCCTGTTCATCGTTCCCAAATTCCTACCCGATGCCGAGGGTGAAGCCGGCGAGCGCAACGGCGTTTCCTGCGGCTCGATCGAACACAAAATGGGCATCAAGGCCTCGGCCACCTGCGTGCTGAATTTCGACGAGGCCAAGGGTTTCTTGATCGGCGAGCCGAACAAGGGCTTGAACTGCATGTTCACCATGATGAACCACGCACGGCTCGGCACCGGCATGCAGGGTTTGTGTCTGGGTGAGGCGAGTTTCCAGGGCGCCATCAAGTACGCCAACGATCGCCTGCAAATGCGCGCGCTGACCGGCCCGAAAGCACCGGAAAAAGCCGCCGACCCGATCATCGTGCATCCTGACGTGCGCCGGATGTTGCTGACCATGAAAGCCTTCAACGAAGGCAACCGCGCGCTGACCTATTTCACCGCGCAATTGCTGGACGTGGCGCACTTGAGCCCGGATGAAACGGCGCGCCAGGACGCCGAAGACCTTCTGGCATTCCTCACGCCTATCTGCAAAGCCTTCATGACCGATACCGGGCTGGAAGTGACCAACCACGGCATGCAAGTGTTTGGCGGTCACGGCTTCATCCGTGAATGGGGCATGGAGCAGCTGGTTCGCGACTGCCGGATCGCGCCGATCTACGAAGGCACCAACGGCATTCAGGCGCTGGATCTGCTCGGGCGCAAAGTGCTTGGCAGCCAGGGCAAACTGCTGCGTGGCTTCACCAAAATCGTCCACAAGTTCTGCGCGGCGAATGCCGAGCATCCACAACTGGCCAGCTATGTGGCGCAACTCAATGGACTGAATCAGCAATGGGGCGAGTTGACCACCAAGGTCGGCATGGCCGCGATGAAGAATCCGGACGAAGTCGGTGCGGCGTCGGTGGATTATTTGATGTACAGCGGTTACATCATTCTCGGCTATCTGTGGCTGCGCATGGCGCTGGTGGCCCAGGCGCAACTCGACGCGGGCAGCGGTGATGCCGATTATTGTCAGGGCAAACTGGCAACCAGCGAGTTTTACTTCAAGCGTTTGCTGCCACGCACTGCCGCTCATCGGGCGGCCATCGAAGCAGGGAGCGATTGCCTGATGAAACTACCGGCGGAGCTGTTTGCGCTTTAAATCTTTAAAACCAGTGACAAAGGAGCCCGCATTATTGCGGGCTTTTTTATGACTGTTTAGTCAGTGACTAAACATTACAAAACGGTCACTGGCTGACCCTATGTGTCGCAAAAGTTGTTGGGTTACACTCGGACCCAACGAAAACACCATTCCCACGAATCACCTGTTTAGATCTTGCGAGGTTTGCCATGGCTGACTACAAAGCGCCCCTGCGCGATATGCGCTTCGTTCTCAATGAAGTCTTCGAGGTCGCCAAACTCTGGGCCGAGCTGCCTGCGCTGGCCGAGACCGTCGATGCGGAAACGGTCGAAGCCATCCTCGAAGAGGCCGGCAAGGTCACCAGCAAAAGCATCGCACCCCTGAGTCGTGCGGCTGACGAAGAAGGTTGCCATTGGGCGGACGGTGCCGTCACCACGCCGGCAGGTTTCCCACAGGCTTATCAGACGTATGCCGAAGGCGGCTGGGTTGGCGTCGGCGGCGATCCGACCTACGGCGGCATGGGCATGCCCAAGGCCGTGTCGGCGCAAGTCGAAGAAATGGTCAACTCTGCCAGCCTGTCCTTCGGTCTGTACCCGATGCTGACCGCCGGCGCCTGCCTCTCGATCAACGCCCACGCCAGCGAAGAGCTGAAAGCCGCGTACCTGCCGAACATGTACGCCGGCGTCTGGGCCGGCTCCATGTGCCTGACCGAGCCGCACGCCGGTACGGACCTGGGGATTATCCGCACCAAGGCCGAGCCTCAGGCCGACGGTTCCTACAAAGTCAGCGGCACCAAGATCTTCATCACCGGCGGCGAACACGACCTGACCGAAAACATCATCCATCTGGTGCTGGCCAAACTGCCCGACGCACCGGCGGGGCCGAAAGGCATTTCGCTGTTCCTGGTGCCGAAGTTCATGGTCAATGCCGATGGCAGCCTGGGCGCGCGCAACCCGGCGAACTGCGGCTCGATCGAACACAAGATGGGTATCCAGGCCTCCGCGACGTGCGTGATGAACTTCGACGAAGCCGTGGGTTACCTGATCGGCGAGCCGAACAAAGGCCTGGCGGCGATGTTCACCATGATGAACTACGAGCGTCTGGGCGTCGGTATCCAAGGCCTGGCCACCGGCGAGCGTTCCTACCAGAACGCCGTCGAATACGCCCGCGACCGTCTGCAAAGCCGTTCGCCGACCGGCGCGCAGAACAAGGACAAGGTCGCGGACCCGATCATCGTCCACCCGGACGTGCGTCGCATGTTGCTGACCATGAAAGCCTCGAACGAAGGCAGTCGTGCGTTTTCCACTTACGTGGCCATGCAACTGGACACCGCCAAGTTCAGCGAAGACGCCACCACCCGCAAACGCGCGGAAGATCTGGTCGCTTTGCTGACTCCGGTGGCCAAGGCGTTCCTGACCGACCTCGGTCTGGAAACCACCGTGCACGGCCAGCAGGTGTTCGGCGGCCACGGTTACATCCGTGAGTGGGGCCAGGAGCAACTGGTGCGCGACGTGCGCATCACCCAGATCTACGAAGGCACCAACGGCATTCAGGCGCTGGACCTTGTAGGACGCAAGATCGTCGGCACGGGCGGGGCGTTCTACAACCTGTTCGCGGACGAGATCCGTCACTTCACCGCCACTGCCAGCGCTGACTTGGCAGAGTTCACCAAGCCGCTGAACGATGCCGTGACCACCCTCGACGAACTGACCGCGTGGTTGCTGGACCGGGCAAAAAACAACCCGAACGAAATCGGCGCGGCGTCGGTCGAGTACCTGCAAACCTTCGGTTATGTGGCGTACGGCTACATGTGGGCACTGATGGCCAAGGCGGCCCTCGGCAAAGAAGCGCAGGACGATTTCTACGCGAGCAAGCTGGGCACGGCGCGGTTCTATTTCGCCCGTCTGCTGCCGCGTATTCACTCGCTGAGTGCGTCGGTGAAGGCGGGGAGCGAATCGCTGTTCCTGCTGGATGCCGGACAGTTCTGACCGGTAGCGTCATGTAAGCATTCTCTTACATGACGTGCTGCTGTTCTCCCATAGGCGAAGATTGGATCCAGAGCTAATCTACTTCACATGGACGTCGCGCAGGAAGCGCAAAGCAACAACACGGACACGTAGGATTCTGCCAGGACGGTGGAGTGAAATGGATGTCAGGGAAACAGTCTGCAAAGCCCCGCTTCGGCGGGGTTTTCTTTTGCCCGCAGAAAAGTATTCAGCTCCGCCCGTCGAGCGTGGTCGAGTTGTTCAAGTGTTCAGCCCGTTGTGTCTGCCAGATCTGCCGTACTTGAACCCTGACGGTCACCGCAGGTCGATTAGCTGTAGGGCTTTCACGAGCCCACTTCAAATCAGGAGCTGCCCCATGGATTTCATTCGCATCATCATTGCCATTCTGTTGCCACCCCTGGGTGTGTTTCTGCAAGTCGGTTTCGCCGGCGCGTTCTGGCTGAATATTCTGCTGACACTGTGCGGTTACATTCCGGGGATCGTGCATGCGGTGTACATCATTGCCAAGCGCTGAGTTCTGCGGCGTCAGATAGATCGCTTTCGCGGGCAAGCCTCGCTCCATCGGGGATAACACCGTACCTGTAGGAGCGAGGCTTGCCCGCGAAGGGCGCGACGCGGTTTCAGCTTGCGAGTTCGATCACCCGCCGATAAAACAACCACTCCTGCTCCAGCGCATGGGCCTGGTTACCGGCCTTGCGAAAGCCATGGCGTTCGTCCGCGTAGTAATGCGCATCCACCAGAATGCCGTTGTCCTGTAGCGCCGTGACCATGTCGCGGGTCTGTTGCGGCACCACCACGGCATCCAGTTCACCCTGAAAGAAAATCACTGGAACACTGATGTTGCTCGCATGCAGCAGCGGAGTGCGCGCGGCGTATCGTTCGGCATCCTCAACCGGATCGCCAATCAGCCAATCCAGATAATCGCCTTCGAACTTGTGGGTCGCCCGGCCCAGTGCAACGGGATCGCTGACACCGTAAAGGCTGGCACCCGCGCGGAAAACATTGTTAAAGGCTAACGCACAAAGGGTGGTGTAACCGCCGGCACTGCCACCGCGAACAAACGCTTTGTCGCCGTCGATCAATCCTCGTTCGGCAAGATGAGCGACTACGGCGCAGGCGTCCTCCACATCGACTTCGCCCCAGCTCAAGTGCAGCGCCTGGCGATAAGCCCGGCCATAGCCACTGCTGCCGCGGTAGTTGAGGTCGGCCACGGCGAAGCCGCGTTGCGCCCAGTACTGGATGCGCGGATCGAGCATCGGGTAGCAGGCCGATGTCGGGCCGCCGTGGATGAACACCACCAGCGGCGGTTTCGCCTCACCGGTCATCGCCGGATAGAAGAAGCCATGGGCCTCGCCTGAACCACTCGGATAGCGCAAGGTTTGCGGGATGCTGATGTGCTCGGCAGGCAACGGTGCAATACCGCCAGCCAGTGTTTTGACCTGCCGCGTCTGGCGGTCGATGGCAATGACTGACGACGAACTGACTGGCGAAGCGGCGATGCAGTAAATGAACTGCTCATCCAGTGCGAGAGAGCGGAAGCGGCTGTAATCGCCCGTGAAATCTTCACAGGACTCACCACAAAGACCCAGTCTGCCAAACCCGCTTTCGGTCCAGCTGGCCAGGTAGCGGCCATCGCTCAGCGGCAACCAGGTGCTGCCACCCAACTGCCACGGCGCTGGTCCATGATCCGCGGCGGCACTCGGCAGCGGACTCAAGCCCTCTGCGGACTCCACCCAAGGCTGCCAGTAACCGGCGCGATCCGTCAGGCAAAACAGGCGGCCGTCGCTATCGAAACGAGGTTGTTGCAGCGACTCCTGAACACCTTCGCCCGCCACACAACGCGGTTGAGCAACGCGCCCATCGTTCTGGCGTTCGGCAACCATCAGGCGAGTGGCGGTCCATGGCTGATCCGGGCGGCTCCACTCGATCCACGCCAATCGTTGCGAGTCAGGACTCAACGTCGGCGCGGCATAGAAATCAGCGCCTTCGGCCAGCAGATGACGTACTCCGTCAGCCACATCGATAGCCACCAGTCGATGCCGATCCCGGTTTTCTTCAACCGCCAAAACCTGTCCATTGGCAAACTGCAGATCGCCGTAACGGCATTCTCCGGAGGTCAGCACCTCAGGGGTCTCGCCCGCCAGCGATTGCCGATAGAGTTGCTGGTCCGCTTCGTTGACGAAAACAATACCGTCATCCGTCAGACAAAACGCGCCACCGCCATATTCGTACACCCGACTGCGTACGCTGAAACCGGCTGGCGTCAGGCAACGGGCCTGGCCGTCGCGCCAATGCCAGATCCTGCAGGCAGCATCCTCGGGGCGGTATTCGTTCCAGAACAGACCGTGCTGGCCGACCAGCAATTCGGCGAAGTCGATACCGGCTGCGACGGCCCGGGAGGCACTGAAGGGTTCAGCTTTTAGCGATGAGTCGTGAATTTCGTTCATTGCGAAAGGCCAGTTGTTCGATGGTCTGGGTCGCGTGCTCGGCTTCTTCGCGGGCCTTGAGAATCACGCCGTGATGTTGCGACTTGCTGCACACCGGGTCGGCGTTGCTCGCGTCACCCGTGAGCATGAACGCCTGGCAACGGCAGCCGCCGAAGTCTTTTTCTTTCTCGTCGCAGGAGCGGCACGGCTCAGGCATCCAGTCGTAACCGCGAAATCGGTTGAAGCCGAACGAGTCGTACCAGATGTGCTGCATGCTGTGGTCGCGCACGTTGGGAAATTGCACCGGCATCTGTCGGGCACCGTGACACGGCAGTGCGGTTCCGTCCGGCGTAACTGTAAGAAAGATGCTGCCCCAGCCATTCATGCAGGCTTTCGGGCGTTCTTCGTAGTAGTCCGGCGTGACGAAAATCAGCTTGCACGGATGCCCTTCGGCTTCCAGCCTGGCGCGGTATTCGTTGGTGATGCGTTCGGCGCGGACCAGTTGTTCCTTGGTCGGTAACAGACCGACCCGATTGAGCTGCGCCCAACCGTAAAACTGGCACGTCGCGAGTTCGACGAAGTCGGCCTCAAGGGCGATGCACAGCTCGATGATCCGGTCGATCTTGTCGATATTGTGCCGATGGGTCACGAAGTTCAGCACCATCGGATAACCGTGGGCCTTCACCGCGCGCGCCATTTCCAGCTTCTGCGCAAAGGCCTTTTTCGAACCGGCCAGCAAGTTATTCACTTGCTCGTCACTGGCCTGGAAGCTGATCTGGATGTGGTCCAGACCCGCCTTCTTGAAGTCGCTGATTTTCTGCTCGGTCAGACCAATGCCGGAGGTGATCAGGTTGGTGTAGAAGCCCAGTTTGCGCGCCTCGGCGATCAGCTCGGCGAGGTCCTGGCGCACCAGCGGTTCACCGCCGGAAAAGCCCAGTTGTGCGGCACCCATTTCCCGGGCTTCACGGAATACCTTGATCCACTGTTCGGTGCTCAGTTCTTTGCCTTGTTCGGCGAAGTCCAGCGGGTTGGAGCAGTACGGACATTGCAGCGGACAGCGGTACGTCAGCTCGGCCAGCAGCCACAGGGGCAGGCCGATTTCAGGTTTTGGCGGTAAATTGTCTGACACGGAATCAGACAAGTTCGATCCAGTGCTGAGCACGGGCAACCTCCATGAATTGCTCGATGTCTTCACCGAGCTCGGGCACGCCGGGGAACTTCGCGTCCAGTTCGGCAATGATCGCCGCTACGTCACGTTCGCCGTCGATCAAACCGCCAATCAGTGCGGCGCTTTCATTGAGTTTGATCATGCCTTCCGGATAGAGCAGCACGTGGCCTTTTTGCGCCGGTTCGTATTGGAAACGGTAGCCGGTGCGCCAGGTCGGGGTCTTGCTGCGATCAAAACTCATAAGGTGATTCCTTTATGCCAGACCCGCTGGTCGGTCACGCTGTGATACGGCGGGCGGTTCAATTCGTAGGCCATGCTCATGGCATCGAGCATGCTCCAAAGAATGTCCAGTTTGAACTGGAGAATTTCCAGCATGCGCTCTTGACCGGCCCGCGTCGTGTAGTGCTGCAAAGTGATCGCCAAGCCGTGTTCCACGTCGCGGCGCGCCTGACCCAGGCGGGTACGGAAATACTCGTAACCGGTCGGGTCGATCCACGGGTAATGCTGCGGCCAGCTGTCGAGGCGCGACTGGTGGATTTGCGGCGCGAACAGTTCGGTCAGCGAGCTGCTGGCGGCTTCCTGCCAACTGGCCCGACGGGCGAAGTTGACGTAGGCGTCCACGGCGAAACGCACGCCGGGCAATACCAGTTCCTGCGAGCGCAGTTGATCCGGATCGAGGCCGACGGCCTGGCCCAGACGCAGCCAGGCTTCGATGCCGCCGTCTTCGCCGGGGGCACCGTCGTGATCCAGCAGCCGCTGAATCCACTCGCGACGGATCTCGCGGTCCGGGCAGTTGGCGAGGATCGCGGCGTCCTTCAGGGGAATGTTCACCTGATAGTAGAAGCGATTGGCGACCCAGCCCTGGATCTGCTCGCGCGTTGCCCGGCCTTCGTACATCGCCACGTGATACGGGTGATAGATGTGGTAATAGGCGCCTTTGGCGCGCAGGGCCGCCTCGAATTCGGCGGGGGACATGGGGGTGTCAGTCATTTCGGTTCTCCGGGTACGACCGGTGGATTCTGTGGTGTCTGGTCGGACGTCATCGCGGGCAAGCCCGCTGCCACAAGTTATGCACAATCCTGTGGGAGCGGGCTTGCCCGCGATAGGGCCATCCGCTACAACACAATACTCATGCCGTCATACGCCACTTCAACATTGCGCCGAACCAGTTCTGCACGCTCCGGCGAATCCTCATCAAGAATCGGGTTGGTGTTGTTGATGTGGATAAGCACCTTGCGATGCTTGGGCAACTGTTCCAGCACTTCGAGCATGCCGCCGGGCCCGTTTTGCGCCAGATGGCCCATCTCCCGCCCGGTACGCGTGCCGACACCACGGCGCTGCATTTCGTCGTCATCCCACATCGTGCCGTCCACCAGCAAGCAATCGCTGCCAGCCATGATGTCCAGCAGCGGCGCATCGACTTTGCCCAGGCCCGGCGCATAAAACAATTTGCCGCCGGTGTTCAGGTCTTCGACGATCAGGCCGATGTTGTCGCCCGGGTGCGGGTCGAAGCGGTGCGGCGAGTAGGGCGGTGCGGCGCTGCGCAGGGGCAGCGGGGTGAAGCGCAGGCTCGGGCAGGCCGGGATGGTGAAGCTGCGGTCGAGTTCGATGCGGTTCCAGTTCAGCCCGCCATTCCAGTGCTTGAGCATGGTGAACAGCGGGAAGCCGGTGCTCAGGTCTTCGTGGACCATGTCTGTACACCAGACCTGATGCGGGCAACCTTCGCGCAGGCTGAGCAGGCCAGTGGTGTGGTCGATCTGGCTGTCCATCAGGATGATTGCGCTGATGCCGGTGTCGCGCAGGGCGCGGCCCGGTTGCATCGGGGGGTAGCTCTGGAGTTGGGCACGGATGTCCGGCGATGCGTTGCACAGGATCCAGTTCACGCCGTCATCGGACAGGGCGATGGACGACTGGGTGCGCGCCTTGGCGTTCAGGCTGCCGTTGCGAAAACCTGCGCAGTTCACGCAGTTGCAGTTCCACTGGGGGAAACCGCCGCCGGCGGCGGAACCTAGAATCTGGACAAACATGGGCGCTCCATCATTTCAACGCTGAAAATAAAAACGCCCCGGTAAACCGAGGCGTTGCACATCATTACAACGGCAGACTTAGCGGCTTGCGAAGTACATGGTGACTTCAAAGCCGATACGCAGGTCGGTGTAAGCAGGTTTGGACCAGGACATGGGAGCGCTCCTTCAGGTGATGAGAAAGTAAGACCTATACATATAGTCCACCTCCAGCCGGAGATGTTCAGATAGTTAGGTGGCTATGTTACTCAAAATTACAGAGCGATTGGCCGCGAATCTTTGAGAAAGCTAATTGCAGCGTCGGTAATGATCATTTTGCCGCTTGCCAAGGCGCCGTCGGGCAAGCACTGCTGGCGAGGCAGCGCCAGCCACCTTCGGCTTGATTCAGTTGTCGGGCGGCGTCTTTCAATGCTTTGCGATCGATCATCCGGATCGCTTCAGGCAAACGCTCCAGATAATCCGACGAGTGGCCCGCCAGTTTGCCCTGCCAGAGCAGTTCTGCCGCCTGAGCGCGGGGCAGTGCGCTGCTATGGAATTGATCGGCCAGGGCCTGGCGCTGGGCAACGAAGGTCGCCTCATCGATGCCTTCAATCATTGCGGGGATTTCGTTCAAGAAGCGCTCTATGTGTTCCAGCAGATCCTGAGGGGCAACGCTCGGTGATTGAACGCCAAACAGCAGCCCGGTCTGCCCATGGATCTGGCGCAGGCTGCTGAACACGGCATACCCCAATTGCAGCTCAACACGCAGGCGCTGATAGAACGGCGTCTGGCACAGGTGAGCGAGCAAGCGCCACGCGGCCTCGTCGGCGATGTCCCGCGTGGCCGTCGGACAAAACAGCAACAGCGCGTGTTCGCTGGAGCCGGTGTCGACAGTGCTCCAAAGGTGCAGCGAGTTGATCGAGACGGGCGGCGACGGCTGATCGTCCGCAACGCCGGGCACGCGGCTCAGTGCCAGGCCCATCGCCGCTTGAGTCTGCGCCGACAGGCCCATCGCCAGACCTTGCCAGCGTGCGCTCGCCCACAGCTGCTGCAGGTCATCACTTTCAGCGGTGCGCTCAAGTGAATGCTCGGAAAGCATTTTCAGCAGTTGTCTGATCGGCATCAACGGCACGCTTGGCGGTTCTTCCTGTGGGAAACCGGCATCAGATTTTGTCAGCTCTTTGAGCGCATGTTCGAGGACGGTCGGCATGGGCTCCTGCAATCCGGTCATCTTCAGCAGCCACTCATTGCCTGATGCCCTGAAGGAAAAGTCGACCCCCGCCTGACGGGCGTCTTCGCGCATAGGTTGCAGACGATTTTTCAGGCTCGACTGAAGACGGGGATGAGGTTTGGAAGCTAACCGCCAACGTAGATAAATCGCACCTTCATCCGTGTTATCCGGCAACGCCTGACTGAATTGCATCGGCGAGTTTTCGCGACGGCTGCGCGAGCGATCCTGGGCAAATGTCCGCAGGCCACGGTGTTTGCTGGTCTGGCCGCGAATCAACCCGGCATTGGTCACTGGCGCTTCGGCACGTAAAAACGGGTTAGGCGTCGGCAACTGCCATTTGCCGCTGAAGTTATCCACAGCACCGATTTTTTTCAGAATGTACTTGAGCGCCACGACGCCCTGTTCGGTCAGGCCCGCCTGAAGCTGCTCACTGTCCAGTTGTGCCAGTTGCAGAGCGCCGCTGACCTGTTGCTGACGGTCGAGCAGAGCGGCGTACTCTTGGCGTAACTCGGTCCCGTTTTGCTGAGAAGCAAAAAAGCCCAGCCAATCCACAAGCCGCTCGCGAATCGCGCTCGCCGGTCGAGCCGTGATGAATCCAATATGCAGCAAGGCTTGCCCGGCGAACTGGTACAACGGCGCGGCTTTCAGGCTGTCCGCCAGCCCGCGCTCACGCAATTCAGCCAGCAGACCGCCCGGTTTCGCGGCGTTCAGCCAGTGACACAGAAACGCTAATGCTTCGCGCGAGGAGTCGGGCAATGCTTCGAACGCGAACAGAAGATCGAGCCGACGCTCACCAGCCTGTTGATAACTTGTGTCGGAAGAATCCATCAGCGGTACAGGTGCTTGTTGCGCGACCTTTTCCCCTACGGCAACAGGATCGCTAAAGCGCTGAGCCATTGCCCTCAACTCATCGAGACTTTGCGGGCCCGCCAGGCTCAACGTCATCTGCCCGGTCCGATAAAACCGCTGATAGAAATCCTGCAACGCTTGCTGAAACTCCGGCTGCGGCACCGGCAGGCTGTAACGGTTGCCCGCATGAAACGCCCGAAGCGGGTGAGCGGCCGACAGCCCGTCGAACAGCCCAAACTGCTGCTGAGCCGTGGCATCCCGGGACCAGGCGACAAATTCGGCGTGCAGCACTTCCCGTTCCCGCCGCTGATCGTC
Source organism: Pseudomonas sp. NPDC099000 (assembly GCF_044759925.1). NCBI lineage: Bacteria > Pseudomonadati > Pseudomonadota > Gammaproteobacteria > Pseudomonadales > Pseudomonadaceae > Pseudomonas > Pseudomonas sp. NPDC099000. The sequence goes on along the minus strand of NZ_JBIWAF010000029.1, from coordinate 15,599 downwards.
CAGATTCATACGCGGATGAGCGAGTATGTCTGACAGACGCTCCAGCCCACCGGCAAAGGCTTGCGGCGGCAGTTCGAAAAAGAAGTCGGTTGTGCGTTCGCTGGTGCGTGCATTTACCTGGCCGCCGTGACCTTGCACGTAGGCCATCAGCCCTTGCCCTGCGGGAAAGCGCTCTGTCCCCAGAAACAGCAAATGCTCAAGAAAATGCGCCAGGCCGGGCCATGCCAGCGGCACGTCATGACTGCCCGCGAAAACCCGCAACGCAGCAGCGCAGCGCTTCAAATCGGGGGCGTGACGCAGCGTCACCCGCAGGCCGTTGGCCAGGGTTTCGGTGTGGGGGCGGGGTTGATTCAGCGCAGGCATGAGCACTTCCAGAACAGAGAAGTGCCAATGCTAGCGGATAACGATGGATCAGCGCTTGTTAAGGTCGCCGTAAAGCTCGGGACGGCGATCGATCAAGTAGCGATTAGCGGCACGGGAATCGATCATCAACTGACGATCCAGCTCACCGACAATCAGGGCTTCATCCAGGCCGGCCTGGGCGATGCGGCTGCCATCCGGCGCGGCGATGCTGCTCTGGCCGCAGTAGTTGATCTCGCCTTCCTGCCCGCAGTAGTTGGCGTAAGCCACATAACACTGGTTTTCGAAGGCGCGGGAACGAACGGTGACGTCGGCGACGAAGTCGAAGGGAATCATGTTCGCCGTCGGCACCAGGATCAGTTCGGCACCGGCCAGGGCCAGGCGTCGGGCGTTTTCCGGGAACTCCAGGTCGTAGCAGATCAGAAAGCCGAGCTTCCAGCCGTTGAGTTCCACCAACGGAAAGTCATCTTGCCCGGCGCTGAACATCGAGTGATCGAGTTCGCCGAACAGGTGAGTCTTGCGGTAGTTGCACAGGCGCTCACCGTTAGCGTCGATCAACTGCACGGCGTTGTAGATCTGCCCGTCCTCGGTGCGCTCAGGATAGCCATACAAAATGGCGATCCCGGTGGTCTTGGCAATGCGCGCGATCTGCTGCGCCGATTCGCCGTTGTGCACCTCCGCCAGCACGCTGACCGCATCGATGCCGATGTTGTAGCCGGTCAGGAACATTTCCGGCAGCACCAGCAAATCCGCGCCCTTGGCCTCCAGCGCCAGTTGATGCAGGCGTTGCAGGTTGCCTGCGACATCCAGGGGCAGCGGTGGACATTGGTAAAGGGCTACGCGCATTTGGGATTCCTCTTACTCGGGCAGGGCGATCGGACCGATCTCGTTGAACACATCACCTGGACCCGGGTTCTCGGCGTGAGTTTCACCGCCGAAGTGTTTCATGATGCCCCAGACCGCGTTGAGCGAGGTCTGCACCGCGCCTTCAACCCACGCCGGCGTCCACGAAACGTCGTCGCCTGCGATGAATATCCCGCGTTGCTCGGCCGGCATGTCGTCCTGCATGAAGTGCGCGTACATGCGCTGGTTGTAGCGGTAGTGGCCGGGCAGGGCGCCTTTGAACGCGCCGAGGAAGTGCGGGTCGGCTTCCCACGACACGGTGATCGGATCGCCGATGATGCGCGCGGCGATATCGACTTTCGGGTAGATCTTTTTCAATGCGTCCAGCGCCAGTTTCACGCGCTTTTCCACCGGGTGCGGGAGCATTTTCAGCGCGTCGCTCATCCACGAGTAAGACAGGCAAATCACGCCCGGCTTGTCGTCGCCGTTGTCGAAGAGATAGGTGCCGCGGGTCAGGCGATCGGTGAGGGTCATGCTCATCAGGTCGCGGCCGGTTTCCGGGTCCTTGTCCTTCCAGAATGGCCGGTCGACCATCACGAAGGTTTTCGACGATTGCATGTAGCGGGTGCGGTCCAGGGCCATCCACATCTTTTGCGAGAACAGGCTTTCGTCGCATTCGATCTGGGTGGTCAGCAGCCAGCTCTGGCAGGTGGTCAGCACTGCTGCGTATTCGCGGGTGTCGCCGTTGTTATCGGTGACCGCAAAACGGCCGTCCGGGGCGTGAGCGATTTTTTTAACCCCGGAGCGTGGCGCGCCTCTGTGCAGCGACTTGAGGCTGGTGCCTTCGGGCCAGTGCACGCAACGTTCCGGCACATGACGCCAGATGCCTTGTGGCACTTGTTCGACGCCGCCGACGACCAGATGTTGGTGATCGTCGCAGTTGGTCATCACGACGCGGAAGATTTCCAGCATCGAGTTCGGGAAGTCCGAGTCCCAGCCGCCGGTGCCGAAACCGACCTGGCCGAAGACTTCGCGGTGATGGAACGACAACTTGGCGAAGGCTTTGGAGGTGGCGACGAAGTCATAGAACGTGCGGTCATCCCACAGCGGAACCAGGGTGTTCCACAGCTCTTTGAGGCGTGGCACATCGCGGTCGCGGATCGCTTGCTGGATATCGGAAAACTGCGAGCCGGCCTCCAGCGCATCCGCCCACGCGTCAGCCACTTCCTGGAACAGTGCAGGAAGGTCGGCCAGCTTCTGTGCGTAGTGGGTTTTGCCTTCCAGGTCGATCACGGTGCTGCCAGAGGCAGGCGTCAGCGGATTGGGAAAGGGTTTGGTCTCGAGACCGAGCTTGTCGACATAGTGGTAAAACGCCGTGGACGACACCGGGAAGCGCATGCCGCCCAGTTCGGCGACGATGCCATCGGTCCCGTTGAACGCTTGGGAACGCAGACGACCGCCCATCTTCGAGGCTTCGTAGACGACGGGCTTGAGGCCCAGTTTCATCAGTTCATAGGCGGCCACCAGTCCGGCGATCCCCGCCCCGACAATCGCCACTTCAGCGCCATGGTTGTGCGCCGGGATGCTGCCCAGACCGGCCGGGTGTTCGATCCAGTCGTCAAAGCCGAAAGGAAAGTCCGGGCCGAAAATGGTGACTGGTTTTTTACCGTCTGCAGGATGGCGATTGTTCTTGTTCATGACTGACCTTACTGGCGACCCGACGCGGAATGCGCATCTGAGTATAGGAAAAGATGGCAGCCATTCTAGAGAGCGTAGAACACGTTAATAAGACGCAATGTGTCGTCGTTTTGCCAATTAATAGATCACTATGACGATATACGACTACACATTGACCATGTTGGAGCGGGCTTGCCCGCGAAGAGGCCCGCCGAGGCACCGCATAACTTGCGGCCAAAACTCAAACCGGCTGCCCCCGATCAATCTTGCTGCTCAAGATGATCGAAGTCGTCGTCTTCTCCACCCCATCCACACTGCCAATCTGATCCAGCAACTGATCCAGCTGCTCCGGCGATTCCGTGCGCAACCACGCCACGTAATCAAATTCACCACTCACCGCACACAACTGCTGAACCTGGGCCATGGCGCTGAGCCGACGCAACACTTCCTTGCCCGAGCGCGGTTGCACCGTAATCCCGACGTAAGCCTGCAATCCGCCGTCCACCACCCGTTGACCCAGACGCACGCCGTAACCGGTGATGACTTTGGCCTTCTCCAGCCGCGCCAGACGTGAAGTCACCGTGGTCCGTGCAATCCCCAATTGGCGAGCGAGCATGGCCACGCTTTCGCGGGCATTGATCTGCAAGGCCGCGATCAGTTGGCGGTCGATTTCGTCGAGAGTGGGTGGGCGGGTGTCAGGCAAGGGTCGTCTCCGGTAACACAAATCAGTGGCTTGGCATGTTACAGCACGGCTGGCACAGCGGAGCTGGGATCTGGCTTCGGTACCATGCCATTGCGGGCTTTAGGCTTGAACGGCCGAGGCAAATGTCTGCCGAAATCGCTGCATTTCCGCTTCTGTTCCTACGCTGACCCGAATCCACGTCTGTCAATCTTTCCACACCCGACCCACCAGGACGCCGCGTTTGGCAAGCGCCTCAATCACTGCTTCGGCCGGACGCTTGGTCCACAGGATGGACACACAGAGTCAGTCGTAGTCGAATGCGAAATCGAGGGATGCGAGGTGACCACAATGACGAAGAAGATGCCTCCCGCTGTACGGGATCGCGCAGTGCAGATTGCCAATCACGAAATGGGCCACTACGTCGTTGCCCGGGCCCTGGGATTTGAGACGGGTGGCGTGAGTCTGACAGTCACCATGGACTTGAGGCATCAAGCGGGCGCTTCCATTACCTTGGCGCATTCGATTTCGTCGATTGAAGCCATGAAGGAGCATCTGGAAGCCCGGATGATGGTCCTCTTTGCCGGCGCTATGGCGCAGTCATTAACTTCAAAACGTTCACTCGGCAAACGCGTCGATCAGCCGAAAGCGACCGCCATCCTGAAGGGAGAGCTTGGGGCGGAGCAGGACTACGCAAAAATAAGGGAATTACGGCACTTGCTGCGCAACATCACCTTCCCCGAGACGGATCCGGCTTCGGCTGAACGGGTAGCGGCCGAGCTGAAAGAGATTACGGATCGCCTGTGGTTGCGGACTCAAACAATCGTTGAGGCATTGGCCGATACGATTATTGGGTTGGGCGAGGCGTTGGTTGATGGTGTGGATATCGTGGAGCAATGGGGGCGGGCGGCGGATACGTATGAGGGAGTGTTGACGAGGGAGGCGCTTGAGCGGATGGGGTTGGTGCAGGCGATTCCGGCGTTGTGTGTTTGGGCTGGCAGCTGTAGTGATGCCGATCCGTAGAGGAAATAACGACATTGCGGGCGCGCATTGCACGCCCGATCACGATTTGGAAGCCCCGAATAATCGGGGCTTCTTTCTGTGGGGTAAGCCGCCCTATTCCTCGGATTCCGTCGCGGTCCGAGCGGGGCGCGGTGTCAGCACCTTCACCACATCATCAATCACCGCCTTACCCATTGCCGTCAGATAGTGCGCGGCCCAAGCGTGGCGGTCAGTGTCTCTTGCGTAGGCTGCGTCTTCGGCAAATGATTTGGCGAGGAACAGCAGATCGGAGGCTTGTGACAATGCATCAACGATGGGGACGCCGGCGCGGACGTTGAACAACGCCTGATCCGAGCAGTAGATGAGTGGGGTGAAACCGATGGTTTTCAGGTCTGAAATTGCGGACGGATTTGTTTTGTTCACGATATAACTCCTGGGTTCGAGGAGCTGCCACTTTCGTTACCACACGAAAGGGTGGCAGCTGTACGCAGGGTGGTAAACCGGGAACCAAGGAAACCGGCACGCCCGAAGGCGTCCCACGCACAGCTGCCATATCGAGATCACAGGCATAAAAAACTGCCTATCTTCGTGATGAGTGCACTGTTGCGCTGGTTCCCGGGTTACCACACCCGATCGCTGCATTTGCAGCGACGTCCGGAGAGTATCCCGTCGAAGAGAACGCCAACAAGGCGGCAAAGTGCCTAAACGCACCCATTACGCAATTCTCGGAGTTTGCCTACAACCATGGCGGACGTCATCCGATAATCTGACGTCAGCGCAAAATGTAACCTAGACGGCAGACAGGGAAAATGACGGAGGATCCGCCTTCGAGCAGCGCACAAAGCTCAACCGAGCCCGACGGGAGGGTGCAGTATGTCCATACCCCCTAAAATTCAAGCCTGCATTGAGCAGTTGCACCGAGACGTGGCCGCTTTGGCGGAAGACATGCGTAGCCCGGCCCCCACTGCGGCCCGAACGATGCTGCTGCCGTTTAGTCTCGGCGCCGCGTTTGCTCTGGTGACTTTTGTTGTCGTTGCCTTGGTGGTTCCGCTGGTCTAAATTCGTTGCCAACTTCAGAAAGCCAAAAGCCGCGTATTTGCGCGGCTTTTGGCTTGGTATGTCTCGTCCTGAATATGTTTACACCTGTTTCAGGGCTAGACACAGAGAGATTTTTCTATGGCTGGATTTGTGGCAAGAAAGGAGAGGGGCGTTAGGTATGTTTTTTCGGAGCGGGGCAAACTTGATGATCCGAATCAAACCAAAGTACCCGCATGACCTCTCTTTCTCTTATACAGAAGACTCTCTTGGGGCCAGTCACTCGAAATGACATAAGAGAATCGATGTCGTCTTGTTGTATCTCTTGAAGACGCTGCTGGGCATCTCTTGAAAGTCTACTCAGCTCAATGTCATGGGATCCGCTTTTGGCTATCTCTTCAAGACTCATCGTTTCAAAACAGTGAAGTCGTTCCATGACAGCTTTGTAATCACCAGCGTCCGCCAAACTACTCCAGGCAAAGGGCCCCCCCTTATCTGCACGACTGAATCGCCAAGATATGCCGCTGGCAGGGATTTGACGGGAATGAGGTTGTTTAGCTGGCTTTTCGGCTGGAGTCTGAGATGGTTTGTGTTTTGCTATCTTTTTGCCGTTTCCCTTAGCCATGTAGCCTCACAGTGAGCTGTAATACTCAGCCATCGCCGCTTGGGTGATCTCTGTGGTTCCGCGTGCGCCATCGGGAAGACCAGCTTCTTTCCGAGCATACTTCCAAGGGTCTTCTGCATGCGTGAGATCACTCAGCCATTGAGAGTGCTTATCACCATAGTGGCTAAGGACTGCCTCAATGGTTTCACGCTGATCTTCATCGAGAGCATCAGGGTTCCCTTCTATCTCCCCAGGAGCCACTGTGTATTTGCCTTTGTGTGCAAAGTAGAGTTCTGGGATAACCGGGCCATTGGCCCAAGCCTGGATTTTTTCCCGGATCAACGGTGCCTCATCCCAAACCAAGGACCACGCTTGGCTGTAATAGACAAGCTTTTGCAGTTTCATCGCAGTAATTTCTCCCTGTTTCTCAAGGACAAAAGCTGCAACGTCCGCGGCATTGACAGGGGTGTGTTTCACGGTCATGTGTACCTCCATGAGCATTGCGGGGCGACTATACATCGCACAAATCCATATAGGGGAATATATAGCGCATATATTCCCGACATGCTCTCCTTGCATCCTCTTACGGTAGGACCATGGCTAGCGCGCTTTGTCGTTTAAACTGTATAGATGTACAGTTGTTTTGTCACCACTTCGCGTCGCTTATCGGACGGCTTAGCAAGGGTCGTGCTTCAAGAGGCCGAGCCTTATCCCCGAGGGGCGGTGGCGAATCGAGGTGGACACGTTTTGGGTACTTCGGCTGTTTCTAACGAAAAACATCCGACGGTTACCTAAGTGCCAGATACACGAAAGCCGCGCATCAGCGCGGCTTTCTTGTTTGGTGGGCCCACACGGATTTGAACCGTGGACCAAAGGATTATGAGTCCTCTGCTCTAACCAACTGAGCTATAGGCCCTCAGTAGGTCGCGGATTATAACGATGGTTTCTCGGCTGTGCTATCCGAAAAATCCGATACGGCAATACGAAGAAACGTCGCGGCGAATTCGTCGGGGGGAAGGGGCAGGCTGACGATGTAGCCCTGGATCTGTTCGCAGCCTTCTTCGGCCAGGAATTGTTGCTGTGCCTGGGTCTCGACGCCCTCTGCAATGACAGTGAATTGCATGCTGCGGCCCAAGGCGATGATGGCGCGAACAATCGCTGCATCGTGCGGATCGTCAGGCAGGCCGCGGACGAAGGACTGGTCGATCTTGAGGATGTCCAGCGGCAGACGCTTGAGGTAGCTCAGTGACGAGTAGCCCGTGCCGAAGTCGTCGATCGCCAATTGCACCCCCAGGTGTTTGAGTTGGTGCAGCACCGCCAGTGCTTCTTCGGCCTGGCTCATGATGAAGTTTTCGGTAATTTCCAGTTGCAGAAAACCGGGCGCCAGGCCGTTGTCCTTCAGCAGTTGTTCGATCCGCCCGAGCAGGTTCGGCTGGCGCAGTTGAGCGCCGGCGAGGTTGACCGACAGGGGGCCGAGGCACTCATAGACCTGGTTCCACTCATACATCTGTCGGCAGGCTGTCTCCAGTACCCAGTCGCCGATCTGCAGGATCATGCCGTTTTCTTCCGCCAAGGGAATGAAGTGTTCCGGCGGCACCGCGCCGAAGGTCGGGTGATGCCAGCGAATGAGCGCTTCGGCGCCGACCAGCCGATGGTCGGCGAGGCTGATTTTCGGTTGGTAGTAGAGAAACAGCTCATTGCGCTCGATGGCGCGCCGCAATTCATGTTCCAGCGCCACGCGCTCGCTGGCCTGGGCGGTGAGGTCGCGGGTGTAGCTTTCCACCCGGTTGCGGCCCTTGGCCTTGGAGCGATACATCGCGGCATCGGCGTTCTTGACCAGCGTGGCGACGTCGCAGCCGTCCTTGGGGTACAGGCTGGTGCCAATGCTGGCACTGATGAAAAACTCGTGCTCGCCGGCCTGGAAGGGAGCGGCGAAGCAATTGAGCAGCTTGGTGGCAATGTTGTCGGCATCGCTGGATTGTTGCAGGCCGGGCAGCAGGATGATGAATTCGTCACCCCCCAGGCGCGCGACGGTATCGATATCGCGTAACTGCTCTTTGAGGCGCACGGCGATGCCTTTGAGCAGCAGGTCACCGACCGGGTGACCAAGGCTGTCGTTGATGTGTTTGAAGCGGTCCAGATCGAGGAACAGCACCGCGCCTTGGCCTCCGTTTTCCTGCTGGGTATTGAGTGCGGTCAGCAGTCGGCTCTCGAACAGCGTGCGGTTTGGCAGGCCGGTCAGCGGATCGTGGTGCGCCTGGTAGTCGAGTTTGGCCTGCGCGTGTTTGAGGCTGGAAATGTCCGCGAACACCGCCACGAAGTGGGTGATGAATTTTTCCCGGTTGCGCACGGCGCTGATGGTCAGCCAGCTCGGGTAGAGCTCGCCATTCTTGCGGCGGTTGGAAATCTCGCCTTGCCAGTGACCTTCGTCCGTCAGCTGATGCCACATCGCTGCATAGAACGCGCTGTCGTGGAGGCCCGAGGCGAGCAGGCGAGGGGTGTGGCCCAGTGCTTCGCTCTCGCTGTAGCCGGTGATCTCGGTGAACGCTCGGTTGACCGCGCTGATGTGCTGTTGGGTGTCGGTGATCAACACCCCCTCGGCGGTGCTCTCGAACACCGTGGCGGCCTGTTGCAGTTTTTCCTGCATCAGGTGCCGTTCGGTGATGTCCCGGGCAATGGTCAACATGCAGTCTTCGTCGCCGATGGGCAGCGGACGGCTGGAAACCTCGCAGAGGCGGATTTGCCCGTCACTGCGGCGGATGTGGCAGCTGAAGTCACGAACAAAGCCATCCCTCTGCAGCAGATCGAGCATCTGTTTACGCTCGTTGAGATTGACCCATATCCCCAGTTCCAAGGCGGAACGATCCACAGACATCGCGCTGTTGAAGCCTGTGATGCGGCTGAAACCCTCGTTGACCTCCAGCAGCAATCCGTCGCTCTGCCGGGACAGCAGCAAGCCGTCCGGGGAGGCGTGGAAGGCCTTGGCGAATTTTTCTTCAGAGGTTTGCAGTTGCTGCTGGGTTTCCTTGAGCTGACTGATATCGCGCACGACGACGACCAGGGCGGGGGTCGTATCGAGGTCGAAGGGCTCGGCGGAAATCAGGCCGGTAAACACCTGGCCATTGTTGCGGCGAAAGGGCATCTCCAGGTTGCGGATGCTGCCGGCCTGCAAGCGCTGCAGCAAACCCGGACCGACACCGGGAATGCCCCAGATATTCAGGTCGGTGGCGGTCTGGCCAATGACATCTTCAGCCTTGAGACCTACTTGTTCTTCGAACGCTTTGTTGACTTCCATCAGGCAGCCATCGGACAGCCGCGCGATCACCAGGATGTCCGGGCATTGCTGAAACACGGAGGCGAATTTTTGCTCGGACAGGCTCAGGGCCTCTTCAGTGCGCTTGGCGTCACTGATGTCGATCATCAATCCACGCATCACCGGCTCATGCCCGTGCTCGATCAGACTGACGATATCGCGCACCCACAGACAGCGACCGTCGGCGGTGATAACGCGGTAATCGACGCTGTGATCACGCCCGGCCAATACTTCGTGGTCGCAGAAAGTCTGAGCCCGGGTCAGGTCCGCAGGGTGGATGATGTTGCGCCAGAAGCCCGGAATCAGCCAATGGGATAGCGGATAGCCAAGAAGTTCTTCGGCATGTGGTGACACATAGCTGTAGGTGAAATCGCTGATCCGCGCTTCCCAGGCAATCGCGGAAAGGCTCTCAACCAGCCCGCGGTAATGGTATTCGCTGCTGCGCAGCTCTTGTTCGAGGTCGACGCGCCGGGCAATTTCCGAACTGAGTCGGCGGTTAATCCGGATGACCACTGCCAGCATGATCATCAGAAACAGCAGCCCGGGCAGACCGTAGACCAGCAAATCCGACCAGAAGGTTCGATGATCCAGAACGTTGCCGATCCAGTGTTCCTGAATGGCGCTGATTTCACTTGAAGTCATGTCCGCGAGGACTTTGTCCAGAATCCCGACCAGAATCTTGTTGTTGGGGGGCACGGCCATCGCCAATTGATAGCGATAGGGCGTTTCGCCGCTGACATACAGGCCGTCGAGCTTGAGCTGACGCAGGCTCCAGACACTGGAGGCGAGATCGCCCACGACCGCATCCACTTCATCGGTGGCCAGCGCCTGCAAGGCCGAGCTGACATTGGGCATCGCCACCAGATTCAGGTCGGGGTGGTGCGTGCGCAACAGCTCATGGGGCGCATAGTTTTCCACGACGGCGATCTTCAGCCCGTAGAGCTCTTCGAGCTTGCGCGGCTGGGGGCCTCCGACATGAGCGAGGATAACAATCGGAAAGTCCAGATAGGGGCGAGTGAATGACAGGTACGACTGGCGCTCCGGGGTCGACATGATGCCCGGCAGGACGTCCAGCTTGCCTTGCTTGGCCTGCTGCAGGACCTCGGTCCAACTGATCGGCTCGATGGGCGTCAGTTTGACGGCCAGCCGTTGACGGATCACGTTGATGTAGTCCGCCGCCAGACCCTGATAGCGGCCCTGATCGTCACGAAATTCAAACGGCGGCCAGGAGGCGTCGACACCCAGGCGCAAGTCCGGGTGAGCCGCCAGCCAGCTACGTTCTTCGTCGGTCAGAGTCAGCGCGCCAGCCGTTGCGGTCCAGGTCATCAGCGACAGCAAAAAAAGCACGGTCGGCAGTCTGGGCATAACGGTCTCGTTATGGCTCGGGGGAATGTTTCGAGTGTAGACGGGCAATTCGGCGGGGGGGACGCGCGGGGGATTTAATCTGCATAAAGCAAAACCCCCGGCCTGGGCCGGGGGTTTTGTGATCACTCGTCGAGGAAAGAGCGCAGATGCTCGCTTCTCGTCGGGTGGCGCAGCTTGCGCAGCGCCTTGGCTTCGATCTGACGAATCCGTTCACGGGTCACGTCGAACTGCTTACCAACCTCCTCGAGGGTGTGGTCGGTATTCATGTCGATACCGAAGCGCATGCGCAGAACCTTGGCTTCACGGGCAGTGAGGCCGGACAGCACTTCGCGAGTCGCTTCTTTAAGGCTCTCAACAGTGGCTACATCGATTGGCGACTGCATGGTCGAGTCTTCGATGAAGTCACCCAGATGGGAGTCTTCGTCATCACCGATCGGGGTTTCCATGGAGATCGGCTCTTTAGCGATCTTCAATACCTTGCGGATCTTGTCCTCAGGCATTTCCATGCGGTCGCCCAGCTCGTCCGGGGTCGGTTCGCGACCCATTTCCTGCAACATCTGCCGGGAAATGCGGTTGAGCTTGTTGATCGTCTCGATCATGTGCACCGGAATACGGATGGTGCGGGCCTGGTCGGCGATCGAGCGAGTGATCGCCTGACGGATCCACCAGGTGGCATAAGTCGAGAATTTGTAGCCGCGGCGGTATTCGAACTTGTCTACCGCTTTCATCAGACCGATGTTGCCTTCCTGGATCAGATCGAGGAATTGCAAGCCACGGTTGGTGTACTTCTTGGCGATGGAGATCACCAAACGCAAGTTCGCTTCAACCATCTCTTTCTTCGCGCGGCGGGCCTTGGCCTCACCGATCGACATGCGACGGTTGATATCCTTGATCTCGGCGATCGTCAAACCGGTTTCGGTTTCCAGCGCGGTCAGCTTTTGCTGGCAACGAATGATGTCCGGTTGCAGGCGACCAATGGCTTCAGCGTATTTGCTTTTGCCTTTGGCCAGTGCATCGGTCCAGCTTTCGTCAACTTCGTTGCCCGGGAACTGGCGCAGGAAGTCGGCACGCGGCATGCGGGCATCACGAACGCAAAGTTGCATGATCGCGCGCTCTTGCTGACGCAGACGATCCAGGGCACTGCGAACACGCTCGACCAGGCCTTCGAATTGCTTCGGTACCAGTTTGATCGGCATGAACAGCTCAGCCAGCAGCACCAGCTCGGCAATTGCCAGCTTGTTGCCACGACCGTGCTTTTTCAGCGCCTTGCGGGTGATTTCCATCTGATCGGAGACGGCGCCAAAACGCTGTGCTGCGATGACCGGATCCGGACCGCTTTCGGCTTCTTCTTCGTCGTCGGTGCTGGCTTCAGCTTCGTCGTCGTCGGTATCGTCGTCCGCTTTCACGGCTTTCGGATCGACAGGCGGCGGCACTTCGGCTGCAGGTGGCGCAATGCCGTCGTCCGGGTCGATATAACCGCTCAGGACGTCGGACAGGCGGCCACCTTCGGTGGTGACGCGAGTGTACTCGGAGAGAATGTGATCAACCGTGCCAGGGAAGTGCGCGATTGCGCCCATCACTTCACGGATACCCTCTTCAATACGTTTGGCGATTTCGATTTCGCCTTCACGTGTGAGGAGCTCTACCGTACCCATTTCACGCATGTACATGCGCACTGGGTCGGTGGTGCGACCAATGTCGGTCTCGACCGCTGCCAACGCTGCTGCTGCCTCTTCGGCCGCGGCTTCGTCAGTATCGGCGTCGGCCAGCATAAGGGAATCCTTATCTGGCGCAACCTCGAATACGTTGATCCCCATGTCATTGATCATGCGGATGATGTCTTCCACCTGTTCCGGATCTGAAATATCCTCCGGCAGGTGGTCGTTGACCTCCGCGTAAGTCAGGTAACCCTGCTCACGACCAAGTGTGATCAACTCTTTGATACGAGACTGCTGTTGCGCTTTTCCGGACATAACACCCTATCCACTGAAGGTCTTGGCGGGCAAAAAACAAGCCGAGGATTATACCTGAGCTATGACCTCACGCGCCAGTTGAGGTCGGGTCTGATACAGCCATATTGCGTTTTAATAGGTCGCGCATCTGATTTGCGATCTGATTTGCTTCCTCCGCGGTCAATCCTGGCTGCCTTGCTTTCCTGATGAGTACTTCCAGGCTATCCGTGTGTTGACTTGCCGATAACCTAGTAATGGTGTCTAAAAACTGTTGTTCAAGGTTGTCGCCGTCAATCAGCCATTCCTTTTCCGCCAAAGCCTTGAGCAGGCGCCCCTGTTCAGTCCCATGCCAGCGGGCCATCAGTTGAATAGAGTTTAGCTTAGGATTTTTCTGTACCGCCCCGATGAGGGCGACCAGCAGTTGCGCGTATGTATTGCTCTCATTCGCGAAGTGATCGGCGGTTTCTACCTTACCCGCCAGTTCCGGGTGATGAATGAGGGTGCGCAGTGCTATCAGTGTTGGAGCTTCGACGGCGATCGGTGTACGCGGGGCACTATATTGATCGCGATCACCGCCCCGCTTGCCATTTTTGTCCCAGGGCTTCTTGTCCCACTTCTTGCCGCCAGCGCCGGGTTTCTTCGGCGTCCACTCCTGCTGCGGCACATACATCTCTTGTGCCTGCGGCTGATGGTAGTCGCTGTAATCCGGCATGGCGTCGTAATCGATGCCCGGGTCGTAAGCCGGTGGCGCATCCTGAGGTGCGCTTTGCACCAGTTGACTCACGGCTTCACCGCTGAGGCCGGTAATTTCGGTCAGGCGTTGACGCATAAGGATGCGCAGATTCGCGCCCGGGACCTTGTCGATCAGCGGCGCGGCGAGGGTGGCCATGTGGGCCTTGCCTTCGAGCGAGCGTGGGTCCGATTCTTCGGTCAGTTGCTGAAAGAAATAATCCGCCAACGGCTGGGCGTGCTGGTTGATTCGCGCGCGGAAAGCGTCAGTGCCTTCGGAGCGGACCAGCGTGTCCGGGTCTTCACCTTCGGGCAGGAATAGAAAGCGCGCGCGCCGCCCGTCTTGCAGGCACGGCAGCGCCGCTTCCAGTGCGCGCCACGCAGCGTTACGGCCGGCCTGGTCGCCATCAAAGCAGAACAGGACGTTGGGCACGACGCGAAACAGCCGCTTCAAGTGCTCTTCGCTGGTGGCGGTGCCCAGGGTCGCGACGGCATTGCGCAAGCCTTGTTGGGCGAGGGCGATGACGTCCATGTAGCCTTCGACGACGATGATTTCGTCGAGGTTGCGGTTGTTCTTGCGTGCTTCATAAAGACCGTAGAGTTCCTGGCCTTTATGGAATACCGGGGTTTCCGGTGAGTTCAGGTATTTCGGCTTGTCGTCGCCCAATACCCGGCCGCCGAAAGCAATGATGCGTCCGCGGCTGTCACGGATCGGGAACATCACGCGATCGCGAAAGCGGTCATAGCGTTTGCCGGTTTCGGCATTCTCGATCAGCAGGCCGGCGTCGACCATGGCTTTCTGTTGCAGGGTGTCGCTGCTCAAGTGCTTGAATAGATTGTCCCAGCCGGGCGGCGCGAAGCCGAGGCCGAAGTCCCTGGCGATTTCGCCGGTCAACCCGCGACCTTTCAAGTAATCCACAGCCGCTTTGCGCGATGGATGGCTTTTCAGGGCTTGACGGTAAAACTCGGCGGCCGCAGTCAGCAGCGGGTACAGCGGCGAATCAGTGGGTTGTCGCGGTTTGTGCGGCCGACCGCTTTCTTCGCGGGGGATTTCCATGCCGGCGGCTTTCGCCAGTTCTTCGACCGCCTGGACGAAATCCAGGTTGTCGTGGTCCATCATGAAGCCGAGGGCATTGCCGCCCGCGCCGCAACCGAAGCAGTAATAGAACTGCTTGTCGGGGCTGACGCTGAAGGACGGGGTTTTCTCTTTATGAAAAGGGCAGCAGGCGGTGTAATTCTTGCCGGCCTTTTTCATTTGCAGGCGCGAGCTGACCACATCGACGATGTCGGTGCGGTTCAGAAGGTCGTCAATGAAGCTCTGGGGAATTAGCCCGGCCATGGCGTTCTCGTCATCTGCGCTTAAAGGGGCCCAAAACGATGAGCGGCCGAACGCGAGTCGTTGTTTTAGGCGCGCAAAATGTGCGGCTCGACCGGTGTCGTCTGCGTAATCGCTGTCGGGAAGTGTATCTGCCGAAAATCCACTGACGTTAGTACCAATCAGTATTCGACTATATGAAAGTGTTTCGCTGAAATCCGCTGCGGCCAGTCGAGGGCCTCGGATAGCTCATAAGCGGGCACGCAAGAAGGTGCCTTGGGCTGATCGTCGTGAGAGGAATCAGTGGGTGTGCTCGTCAGTAGCCTTGGAAGGCTCGTCAGAAAAGACGTGCACCGCTGGCAAAAGAGCCAGGTCTGACGCTGTGAAGCAGGTTTGTCTCGGTCGCGTCTGCGGCTTTGACGGTGAAGCATCAAGCGTTTTCCGCAAATGCCATTAGCCCGGCTGAGGGCCGGGCTTGGCAGAAGCTTGCTACGAACGTCTGTGTATTAGTACAGACGAACGGAGCGTCGCTGTTCGCGCTGAACTTTCTTCGCGTGACGCTTAACAGCGGCTGCTGCTTTGCGCTTACGCTCAGAAGTAGGCTTCTCGTAGAATTCGCGGCTACGAACTTCAGCCAGTACACCGGCTTTTTCGCAGGAGCGCTTGAAACGACGCAGAGCTACGTCGCAGGGGTCGGACTCATATACTTTCACCGCTGGCCACCA
>NZ_JBIWAF010000028.1:0-61023 GCF_044759925.1 Pseudomonas sp. NPDC099000 | reverse complement strand
AGCCGAGACAGACGTGGACCTGGGCCACTAGGAGCGGTTCATCCGCACGACCATGACCCAGAACAACAACTTCACCACCGGCCGTGTCTACGAACACGTCCTGCGCAAAGAGCGCCGTGGTGATTACCTGGGTGCAACCATCCAGGTGATCCCGCACATCACCGACGAAATCAAACGCCGGATCATCAAGGGCGCCGGCGATGCCGACGTGGCCATGGTCGAGATCGGTGGCACCGTGGGTGACATCGAGTCGCAACCGTTCCTCGAAGCCATCCGTCAATTGCGTTTCGAAGTCGGCGCCAAGCGCGCGATGCTGATGCACCTGACGCTGGTGCCGTACATCGCCACCGCTGGCGAAACCAAAACCAAGCCAACCCAGCACTCGGTCAAGGAACTGCGTTCCATCGGCCTGCAGCCTGACGTGCTGGTGTGCCGTTCCGATCACCCGATCGACCTCTCGTCGCGTCGCAAGATCGCGCAGTTCACCAACGTTGAAGAACGTGCGGTGATCGCGCTGGAAGACGCCGACACCATCTACAAGATCCCGGGCATCCTGCACTCCCAGGGCCTGGATGATTTCGTCGTCGAGCGTTTCGGCCTGCAATGCGGCAGCGCCGATCTGTCCGAGTGGGAAGCCGTGGTTGACGCCAAGCTGAACCCGGAACACGAAGTCACCATCGCGATGGTCGGCAAGTACATGGAGCTGCTGGACGCTTACAAGTCGCTGATCGAAGCGATGAGTCACGCCGGCATCAGCAATCGCACCAAGGTCAACCTGCGCTACATCGATTCCGAAGACATCGAAAACCAGGGCACCGCGCTGCTGGAAGGTGTCGACGCGATCCTCGTACCAGGCGGCTTCGGTCTGCGCGGCGTGGAAGGCAAGATCACCGCCGTTCAATACGCTCGTGAAAACAAGGTTCCATACCTCGGCATCTGCCTGGGCATGCAAGTGGCCGTGATCGAGTTCGCTCGTAACGTGCTGGGCTGGAAAGATGCCAACTCCACCGAGTTCGATCGTGCCAGCGGCCATCCGGTCGTGGGTCTGATCACCGAGTGGGAAGACGCTACCGGCGCGGTCGAAACCCGTACTGAATCGTCCGACCTGGGCGGCACCATGCGCCTCGGCGCTCAGGATTGCCTGCTTGAACCGGGTTCCCTGGTGCACGATTGCTACGCCAAGGACGTGATCGTCGAGCGTCACCGTCATCGCTACGAAGTGAACAACAACCTGCTGCCGCAAATCATTGAAGCCGGCCTGAAAATTTCCGGTCGTTCCGGTGATGGCGCGCTGGTCGAAGTGGTTGAAGCCCCGGATCATCCATGGTTCGTCGCTTGCCAGTTCCACCCTGAGTTCACCTCGACACCTCGCGACGGTCACCCGTTGTTCAGCGGTTTCGTTAAAGCAGCTTTGGTTCAACACCAGAAGAAGGCGTAAATCCGATGGCGCAGAAGATCATCCGTGTAGGCGATATCGAGATTGCCAACGACAAGCCAATGGTGCTTTTCGGTGGCATGAACGTGCTGGAAAGCCGCGACATGGCGATGCAGGTCTGCGAAGAATACGTCAAGGTCACCGAGAAACTCGGTATTCCTTACGTGTTCAAGGCCAGCTTCGACAAGGCCAACCGTTCCTCCGTGACCTCTTACCGTGGCCCCGGCCTGGAAGAGGGCATGCGGATTTTTCAGGACATCAAGCAAGCCTTCGGCGTGCCGATCATCACCGACGTCCACGAGCCTGACCAGGCCGCGGTCGTCGCTGAAGTCTGCGACATCATCCAGCTGCCGGCCTTCCTGTCGCGCCAGACCGACCTCGTGGTCGCGATGGCCAAGACAGGCGCGGTGATCAACATCAAGAAAGCCCAGTTCCTCGCCCCGCACGAGATGAAACACATCCTGAGCAAATGCGTGGAAGCGGGTAACGATCAGTTGATCCTTTGCGAGCGCGGTTCGAGCTTTGGCTACAACAACCTGGTCGTCGACATGCTCGGCTTCGGCATCATGAAGCAGTTCGAATACCCGGTGTTCTTCGACGTGACCCACGCGCTGCAAATGCCCGGCGGTCGCTCCGATTCCGCCGGCGGTCGTCGCGCCCAGGTCACTGACCTGGCCAAGGCTGGCATGAGTCAGTCGCTGGCCGGTCTGTTCCTCGAAGCTCACCCGGACCCGGACAACGCAAAGTGCGACGGCCCTTGCGCCTTGCGTCTGGACAAACTGGAGCCATTCCTGGCCCAGCTCAAAGCCCTGGACGAACTGGTGAAGAGTTTTCCGACGGTAGAGACCGCGTAAACCTCATTTCTCCGGTAAAGTACCGCACGATTTGTTGCTCAGGCCCTCGGGCCTGAGCCTTATCGTCCGCAAGTCTGCCCGCTGCACACCACTTGCCGACGGTAAAAGATTTCCTCTAGCTGCGTCGTTTTCGTCAACTTTGGAGTGTTTACAACAATGGCAAAAATCGTCGACATCAAAGGTCGTGAAGTTCTCGACTCCCGTGGCAATCCCACCGTGGAAGCGGACGTGCTTCTCGATAACGGCATCATCGGTAGCGCTTGCGCGCCGTCCGGTGCTTCCACTGGCTCGCGTGAAGCGCTCGAGCTGCGTGATGGCGACAAGAGCCGTTACCTGGGCAAAGGCGTACTCAAAGCCGTCGCCAACATCAACGGTCCGATCCGCGACCTGTTGAAAGGTACAGACCCAAGCGACCAGAAAGCGCTGGATCACGCGATGATCAAGCTCGACGGTACTGAAAA
The DNA here is from genome assembly GCF_044759925.1 of Pseudomonas sp. NPDC099000. Lineage (NCBI taxonomy): Bacteria > Pseudomonadati > Pseudomonadota > Gammaproteobacteria > Pseudomonadales > Pseudomonadaceae > Pseudomonas > Pseudomonas sp. NPDC099000. The sequence continues at coordinate 58,273 of NZ_JBIWAF010000028.1, read as the reverse complement.
CAAAGGCTCCCTGGGCGCTAACGCGATCCTCGCCGTTTCCCTGGCCGCGGCCAAGGCAGCAGCACAGGACCAGGACCTGCCGCTGTACGCTCACATCGCCAACCTGAACGGCACCCCGGGTGTCTACTCGATGCCGGTTCCGATGATGAACATCATCAACGGTGGCGAGCACGCCGATAACAACGTCGACATCCAGGAATTCATGGTTCAGCCGGTTGGCGCCAAGTCTTTCTCGGAAGGTTTGCGCATGGGTACCGAGATTTTCCATCACCTCAAAGCTGTGTTGAAGGCCCGTGGCCTGAGCACTGCAGTGGGTGACGAAGGTGGTTTCGCACCGAACCTGGCTTCCAACGAAGACGCGTTGAAAGTGATCTCCGAAGCCGTGGCCAACGCCGGTTACAAGCTGGGCACCGACGTGACCCTGGCTCTGGACTGCGCAGCCAGCGAATTCTACGAAGACGGTAAATACAACCTGTCCGGCGAAGGCCAGGTCTTCACCGCCGAAGGTTTCGCTGACTACCTGAAAGGCCTGACCGAGCGTTATCCGATCATCTCGATCGAAGACGGTCTGGACGAGTCCGACTGGGCTGGCTGGAAAATCCTCACCGACAAGATCGGCGAGAAGACCCAGCTGGTGGGCGACGACCTGTTCGTGACCAACACCAAGATCCTGAAAGAAGGCATCGATAAAAAGATCGCCAACTCGATCCTGATCAAGTTCAACCAGATCGGCACCCTGACCGAAACCCTGGAAGCCATCCAGATGGCCAAGGCCGCTGGTTACACCGCCGTAATCTCGCACCGCTCCGGCGAAACCGAAGATTCGACCATTGCCGACCTGGCGGTGGGCACCGCGGCTGGCCAGATCAAGACCGGTTCCCTGTGCCGTTCGGACCGCGTGTCCAAGTACAACCAACTGCTGCGTATCGAAGAGCAGTTGAATGGCAAAGCCAAGTACAACGGTCGCAGCGAATTCCGCGGTTAATCGTTAACTGGTAAAAAGACACCGGATTGTGTCGGAAAAATCGCTACAGCGATGGATTTGCCACTAATCTGATGCCTTATAAGCACAAGCCTGGGTCTTCCAGGCTTCGTGCTATCAGAAGCTTCAAAGTTTTGGCATGGCTGTCTTTTTTCACTGGATACCTGATATTCGATGCGCAGTCCCAATTGGTTGTTCCTCGTCTTGCTCTTGCTGCTGGCTGGCCTGCAATATCGCCTGTGGGTGGGTAATGGCAGTCTGGCGCAAGTGGCCGAGCTGACTCAGCAGATCGCGGATCAACACGCTGAGAACGAAGGGTTGCTGGAACGCAATCGAGTCATGGACGCCGAAGTCAGTGAGTTGAAAAAAGGCATGGAGACCGTTGAAGAGCGGGCTCGTCATGAGTTGGGCATGGTCAAGGACGGTGAAACCCTTTACCAGTTGGCTCAATGAATAACTTGTTACCGGCCTTCTGGGCCGTGATTCCTGCCGCGGGCGTCGGTGCCCGTATGGCCGCAGACCGTCCCAAGCAATACTTGCAACTGGGCGGGCGCACTATTCTCGAACACAGCCTTGGCTGTTTCCTTGATCATCCTGCCCTGAAGGGGTTGGTGGTCAGTCTTGCTGTTGATGATCCTTACTGGCCGAACCTGGCGTGTGCTAGCGATCCGCGTATTCAGCGGGTCGAGGGCGGCGACGAACGTTCCGGGTCGGTGCTCAATGCGTTGCTGCATTTGCATGCGCAGGGTGCTGACGATGAAGACTGGGTGCTGGTTCACGACGCCGCACGGCCGAATCTGAGCCGCGACGATCTGGACAAACTGCTGACAGAGTTGGCTGATGACCCGGTGGGTGGGCTGCTGGCGGTGCCGGCACGCGATACCCTCAAGCGGGTCGACAAGCACGGCCGTGTGGTTGAAACGGTGGATCGCAGCGTGATCTGGCAGGCGTATACACCGCAGATGTTTCGCCTCGGCGCGTTGCATCGGGCGTTGGCCGACAGCCTGGTGGCCGACGCGGTCATCACCGACGAAGCTTCGGCGATGGAGTGGGCGGGTTTGGCTCCTCGGTTGATCGAAGGTCGATCCGACAACCTCAAAGTCACACGCCCCGAAGACCTTGAGTGGTTGCGCCAGCGTTGGGCTAACCGCCGCTAAAAGATCGCAGCCTCGTTGCACTCGACAGCTCCTACATTGTCCGCGTTCACCGTACGGCACCTGTAGGAGCTGTCGAGTGCAAAGGCTGCGATCCTTTGATCTTCAAACGCGGTACTCCGGCCTTTGCGCCAACCCTTCCTTCAAATAATCCACCAACTTGCGCACCTTGGGCGACAGATGCCGTTGCTGTGGATAAAGCGCCCACACGGCAGTGTTCGGCGGTTGGTGGGCTTCCAGCAGTGAAATCAATTCCCCGTTTTTCAGATGCTCCAGCACGTAATAGTCCGGCAGCTGACACAACCCAACACCCTGTAGTGCCGCATCCAGTACCGCTTGCCCACTGTTGCAGCGCCAGTTTCCCTGCACCCGTTGCGAAAATTCCCGGCCGTTCTGTTCCAGTTGCCACATGTCCGAACTGCCGATGAGGCAATTGTGCCGGCTGAGTTCCGACAAGCTGTGTGGGCGACCATACCGTTCCACGTAGGAAGGCGACGCGCACAAATACATGCGCCGTGGTGCCAGGCGTGTGGCGACCAGTCGTGAATCCTGAAGACGCCCGAGGCGGATCGCCAGGTCCAGTCCTTCGTGCACCAGGTCGAGAGGGCGGTTGCTCAGTTCAATGTCGACGCGCAATTGGGGATAAAGGCCCATGAAACGCGTCACCAACGGCACGATGAAGCGTTCGCCATATGCCACGGCGCAGGTCATGCGCAGCATGCCTTTGGGTTCGCTGGTCAGGTCGCCGACTGCGCGCAAGGCTTCTTCGCGACCGTCCTGCAATCGCTGGCAATGTTGCAAAAAGGTTTGCCCGGCTTCGGTCAGCGTTACCCGGCGAGTGCTGCGGTAGAGCAGCCGCGTCTGAAGGCGCTCTTCGAGGCGTGCGATTTGTCGACTGATGTGAGAAGAAGAAACCCCAAGGCGTTCTGCGGCAGCGGTGAATTGGCTGCACTCGGCCACGGCGACAAATTCGTCGATCCCTTCCCAGCGGTTCTCGGACATCAAGGATTATCCCTGTGTGGCAATAATGTTTTGCTTTTGTCCGGATTATTCCTCGTAAGACGCTGTATTACACTCCCTGTCTCGTTTTTATTCACTGGAGAATCCACATGATCAAGTCGCGCGCTGCCGTTGCCTTCGAGGCCAAGAAACCTCTCGAGATTGTCGAAGTCGATGTCGCCATGCCCAAGGCCGGTGAAGTTTTGTTGCGTGTAGTGGCCTCCGGTGTCTGTCATACCGATGCCTACACCCTGTCGGGCGCTGACCCGGAAGGCATCTTCCCGTCGATCCTCGGTCACGAAGGTGGCGCGGTGGTTGAAGCCATCGGCGAGGGCGTGACCTCTGTCGCCGTCGGCGACCATGTGATCCCGCTGTACACCCCGGAATGCCGACAGTGCAAATTCTGCCTGTCGGGCAAAACCAACTTGTGTCAGGCGATTCGCGCGACTCAAGGCAAGGGCCTGATGCCGGATGGCACTTCGCGCTTTTCCTACAAGGGTCAGCCAATTTTCCACTACATGGGGACCTCGACATTCTCCGAGTACACCGTGCTGCCGGAAATCTCCGTCGCCAAAATTCCAAAAGAAGCGCCACTGGAAAAAGTCTGCCTGCTGGGTTGCGGAGTCACCACCGGCATCGGCGCGGTGCTCAATACCGCCAAGGTAAAACCGGGTGATACCGTGGCCATTTTCGGTCTCGGCGGCATCGGCCTGTCGGCCGTGATTGGTGCGGTCAAGGCCAAGGCTGCGCGGATCATTGCCATCGACATCAACCCTGCCAAATTCGAAATCGCCAAGCAGCTCGGTGCAACCGACTGCGTGAACCCGAAAGATTTCGACCGTCCGATCCAGGAAGTCATCGTCGACATGACCGACGGCGGCGTCGACTTTTCCTTCGAGTGCATCGGTAACGTGCAATTGATGCGCGCCGCCCTTGAGTGCTGCCACAAAGGTTGGGGCGAGTCGGTGATCATCGGCGTGGCCGGTGCCGGCCAGGAAATATCTACCCGTCCATTCCAGTTGGTGACCGGTCGCGTCTGGCGCGGTTCGGCGTTCGGCGGCGTGCGCGGTCGTACCGAGTTGCCAAGCTACGTCGAAATGGCCGAGACCGGCGAAATCCCGCTGGATACGTTCATCACCCATACCATGGGCCTGGAAGACATCAACAAGGCTTTCGACCTGATGCACGAAGGCAAAAGCATCCGTAGCGTCATCCATTTCTGAGGTCGGTCATGAGCCTGGAAAATATCTCCTGCCAGAAAAGCTTCGGCGGCTGGCACAAACGCTACAAGCACCGCTCCGATGTGCTTGGCTGCGACATGGTGTTCGCCGTGTACCTGCCGCCGCAAGCGGAGCAGGGCGGCAAGTTGCCGGTGCTGTACTGGTTGTCCGGCCTGACCTGCACTGACGAGAATTTCATGCACAAGGCCGGCGCGATGCGCATGGCCGCCGAGCTGGGGTTGATCATCGTCGCGCCGGACACAAGCCCTCGCGGCCCTGATGTGCCCGGCGATCCGGACGGTGCCTGGGACTTCGGCCTCGGCGCCGGGTTTTATCTGAATGCCACGCAGGAACCCTGGGCCCGGCACTATCGGATGCATGACTATGTCGTGGCGGAATTGCCGGCATTGGTCGAAGCCCATTTCCCCGCGTCGGACAAGCGCGGCATCAGCGGTCACTCCATGGGGGGCCACGGTGCACTGGTCTGTGCCTTGCGCAATCCGGGGCGATATCAGTCGGTGTCGGCGTTCTCGCCGATCAACAATCCGATGGATTGCCCTTGGGGTCAGAAGGCCTTTTCCCGCTACTTGGGGGAGGACCGATCGAAATGGCGTGAGTGGGATGCCAGCATCCTGATTGCCGAGGCGAACGAGAAGTTGCCGCTGTTGGTCGATCAAGGTGATCGCGATGATTTCCTGGCCACTCAGCTCAAGCCTGAAGCCTTGCAACAGGCTGCCAAACTGGCCGGTCATCCACTGACGCTGCGCCTGCAACCGGGCTACGACCACAGCTATTTCTTCATCGCCAGTTTCATCGACGACCACTTGCAACATCATGGGCGCGCTCTAAGCGCCTAATGTTCGACAAAGCAGGTAGAATCACGCCCTGACAAAAATCGGGGCGTTTTTTTATGCGTATTGGCCACGGCTATGATGTGCACCGTTTCGCTGAAGGCGATTTCATTACTCTGGGCGGCGTGCGCATTGCACACGGCTTCGGGCTGCTCGCTCACTCCGACGGTGACGTCCTGCTGCACGCCTTGAGCGATGCCTTGCTCGGCGCCGCTGCGCTGGGTGATATCGGCAAGCACTTCCCGGACACCGACCCGACATTCAAGGGCGCCGACAGCCGCGTGCTGTTGCGTCACGTCGTCGCACTGATCCACGCCAAAGGCTGGAAAATCGGCAACGTCGATAACACCATCGTCGCCCAGGCGCCGAAAATGGCCCCGCATATCGAATCGATGCGCGCGCTGATTGCCGCGGATCTTCAAGTTGAGTTGGATCAAGTGAACGTGAAAGCTACCACCACCGAAAAGCTCGGCTTCGTCGGTCGCGAAGAAGGCATTGCCGTGCATTCCGTTGCCTTGTTGCTGCGCGCATGAACGAAGCGCAATTGCTCGGCCCGCGAGCCTATGGTGACGCCCTCGGCACGGCGGTTTTAAAAGCCACGGCAGAAGATTTCCAGGTTGATGAAGTGCTCGATATCCCCCTCAGTGGTGATGGCGAACACCTGTGGATCTGGGTGGAAAAACGCGGCCTGAATACCGAAGAAGCGGCACGGCGGATTGCCAAGGCAGCGGGTGTGCCATTGCGCACCGTCAGTTATGCGGGCCTCAAGGATCGCCAGGCGCTGACTCGCCAGTGGTTCAGCGTGCAACTGCCGGGCAAGGCGGATCCTGATTTGTCGGCGGCGGAAAACGAGACGCTGAAAATCCTCAAGACCGGTCGGCACAAACGCAAGTTGCAACGCGGTGCCCACTCGGCGAATGGCTTCACCTTGCGACTGACGCAATTCGCTGGCGACAAATCCGCGATTGAAGAGCGTCTGCAACTGATCGCCAAGCAAGGTATTCCGAATTATTTCGGTGCCCAGCGTTTCGGCTTTGATGGCGGTAACGTAGTCGATGCCCGTGCCTGGGCCGCGCGCAAGGCATTGCCGGAGCAGCGCAACGTGCGTTCACGGCTGCTCTCCACCGCCCGCAGTTTCCTGTTCAACCAGGTGCTGGCGGCGCGTGTGGCGGATGGCACCTGGCAGCAAGCGCAGGTCGGCGATCTGCTGGCCTTCACCGACAGCCGCAGTTTTTTTCCGGCTGGTGAAGCCGAATGCAGCGACCCGCGCCTGGCGATTCTCGACCTGCACCCGACCGGTCCCCAGTGGGGCGAAGGTGACTCACCGGCGACCGGCGCTGTCCATGTACTGGAGCAGGCAATCGCCGCTCGCGAAGCGGATCTGCGCGATTGGTTGATTAACGCCGGAATGAGCCACGAACGTCGCATCCTGCGACTGCCCATTGGTGGGTTGACGTGGCATTATCCCGAGCCTGACATTCTGCAACTGGAATTCGTCCTCCCGGCCGGATGCTTTGCCACCGTATTGGTGCGCGAGCTTGTTGATCTGGTGCCGGTGGGGCAGACGGACAGCCCATGCGTATTCTGATTTCTAACGACGATGGGGTAACCGCACCCGGTCTCGCCGCGCTTTATGCTGCGCTGGCGGATTACACCGAATGCGTGGTTATCGCCCCGGACCAGGACAAAAGCGGCGCCAGCAGTTCGCTGACGCTCGACCGTCCGTTGCACCCGCAAACCCTGGCCAACGGCTTTATCAGCCTGAACGGCACACCCACCGATTGCGTGCACCTGGGCCTTAACGGCTTGCTGGAGCGCGAACCGGACATGGTGGTTTCCGGCATCAACCTGGGCGCCAACCTGGGCGACGACGTGCTGTATTCCGGCACCGTTGCGGCGGCACTTGAGGGGCGTTTCCTTGAGCGTCCTTCGTTCGCCTTTTCGTTGGTCTCACGACAAGTGGAGAACCTTCCCACGGCCGCTTACTTTGCGCGCAAACTGGTCGAGGCCCACGCCGACCTCGACTTGCCACCGCGCACGGTATTGAACGTGAACATTCCCAATTTGCCGCTGGACCACATTCGCGGTATTCAGCTGACCCGCCTCGGGCACCGCGCACGTGCGGCGGCGCCGATGAAGGTGGTCGACCCGCGCGGCAAATCCGGTTACTGGATCGCCGCCGCCGGGGACGCCGAAGATGGTGGCCCGGGCACCGATTTCCATGCGGTGATGCAGGGCTATGTGTCGATTACCCCGCTGCAACTGGATCGCACCTTCAATGATGCCTTCAGAAGTCTCGATGGCTGGTTGGAGGGGCTGCGCTAATGGCTCGTGAACAAGACGATATTCTGCGTCGCGGCATCGGGATGACCTCGCAACGAACCCGCGAGCGCCTGATTCAACGCCTGTATGAGGAAGGGGTTTGCAACGCCAAGGTGCTGGAAGTCATCCGCCGTACACCGCGACACCTGTTCGTCGACGAAGCGCTGGCTCATCGCGCCTACGAAGACACGGCGTTGCCGATCGGACACAACCAGACCATCTCCCAGCCTTATATGGTGGCGCGCATGAGCGAGCTGCTGCTGGAGGCGGGTCCCTTGGACAAGGTGATGGAAATCGGCACCGGTTCGGGTTACCAGACGGCGGTGCTGTCGCAGCTGGTTGAACGGGTGTTCTCCGTGGAGCGCATCAAGGTTTTGCAGGATCGGGCCAAGGAACGCCTGGTGGAGTTGAACCTGCGCAACGTGGTGTTTCGCTGGGGTGATGGTTGGGAAGGCTGGCCGGCGCTGGCGCCGTACAACGGCATTATCGTGACTGCGGTGGCCACCGATGTACCCCAGGCGCTGCTGGATCAGTTGGCGCCTGGCGGGCGACTGGTGATTCCTGTCGGCTCCGGCGAGGTGCAGCAATTGATGCTGATCATCCGCGAAGAACACGGCTTTTCCCGTCGTGTCCTGGGGTCGGTGCGCTTCGTGCCATTACTCAACGGGCCGCTGGCCTGAGCATTTATTCAGGCACGCTGAATTCTCTTCGATTGCCCGGGTCTTACAGCGGCATCGATGCGTTAAACGGGATTCATCGGCAGGCAGCAAACGTGTGCGCGAAGCGTTTTCGCTTCATTAAAGGTAAAGCCTGTTCGGCCCGTTATACTTGCGACATTTCGTGCCGAAACACGGCAATCCACTATTTCAGCCACCACAAAGGGAGCGGCGGGTGAGTCTCACAGTCATTGCGCAGCGTATGGGTACAAAGAGCTTTCAGCGCCTGGTGACTGGCCTCGTCTTGAGCACCTTGCTGGTCGGTTGCTCCAGTTCCAAAACGAGTGACGTGCGTGTCGTCGATCGCAACAAGACCGTCGCCCAGCGTCCGGCGGTGACCACGGGTCAGTACGTCGTTCGACCAAAAGACACATTGTTCTCGATCGCTTTTCGCTACGGCTGGGACTACAAAGCCCTCGCCGCTCGGAACAATATTCCTACGCCATACACGATCCATCCGGGTCAGACAATTCGCTTCGACGGTCGCACCGGATCAACGTCGGTGCCACTGGCCAGTGCTACCGATTCAACGCCTTCGTCGTCGCTGAAAACCACGGTAATCCGGCGCCAGCCGAATGGCGCAACGACCAGCACAGCAGTGGTTGCACCGTCCGTCGGCAGCAAGCCGACCCCTGTTCCGATGCCTCCTGCCGGCCCGGCCCCGACCGGCTGGGGATGGCCATCTAATGGCATTCTGATTGGAAAGTTCTCCTCAAACGGTAGTTTGAATAAAGGAATTGATATCGCCGGAGATTTGGGACAGCCTGTTTTAGCTGCGTCTGATGGGACGGTGGTATACGCCGGGAGTGGCTTAAGGGGCTACGGCGAATTAGTCATCATCAAACACAGCGATACCTACGTCAGTGCCTACGGACATAACCGCAGGCTGTTGGTTCGGGAGGGGCAGCAGGTCAAGGTCGGACAGACAATTGCCGAAATGGGGTCAACGGGTACGGACCGGGTGAAACTGCATTTTGAGATTCGCCGACAAGGTAAACCTGTAGATCCACTGCAGTTCCTGCCACGTCGTTGATTTGTTACCAGCCTGTTCCGTCACGTAGAGGGGACAGGCTCCAGCGTTGCCAAGGATAAAGGCGCCGCTTGAGCTTGGGGTCGAACTCACCAAAGGACTATAACAATGGCTCTCAGTAAAGAAGTGCCGGAGTTTGACATCGACGATGAGGTTCTCCTTATGGAGACCGGCATCGATACGGATTCGATGTCGAATGATGAAGGGGCTGCTCCACCTTCCGTTCGTGCCAAATCCAAACACTCCGCTTCGTTAAAGCAACACAAGTACATCGATTACACGCGGGCACTCGATGCCACGCAGCTGTATCTCAACGAGATCGGCTTTTCCCCATTGCTCTCCCCGGAAGAAGAAGTTCATTTTGCGCGCTTGTCGCAAAGTGGCGATCCGGCCGGGCGCAAGCGCATGATTGAAAGCAACCTGCGGCTAGTGGTGAAAATCGCCCGACGTTATGTCAATCGTGGCCTGTCGCTGCTGGACCTGATCGAAGAGGGCAACCTCGGACTGATCCGGGCAGTGGAGAAATTCGATCCTGAGCGCGGCTTCCGCTTTTCGACCTACGCTACCTGGTGGATTCGTCAGACCATCGAGCGCGCAATCATGAATCAGACCCGGACTATCCGGTTGCCGATCCATGTGGTCAAAGAGCTTAACGTGTACCTGCGGGCTGCACGGGAGCTGACCCAAAAACTCGATCATGAACCCTCACCCGAAGAAATCGCCAACCTGTTGGAAAAACCAGTGGCGGAGGTCAAGCGCATGCTCGGCTTGAACGAGCGGGTTTCTTCGGTCGACGTCTCGCTGGGTCCGGATTCGGATAAAACCCTGCTGGACACCCTTACGGATGACCGCCCAACCGATCCATGTGAACTGTTGCAGGACGACGACCTGTCCCAGAGCATCGATCAATGGCTTTCGGAGCTGACCGACAAGCAACGCGAAGTGGTGGTACGCCGCTTCGGCCTGCGCGGTCACGAGAGCAGCACGCTTGAAGATGTGGGCCTGGAAATCGGCCTGACCCGGGAACGGGTCAGACAGATTCAGGTGGAAGGCCTGAAACGTCTTCGAGAGATTCTCGAGAAGAACGGCCTGTCGAGCGAGTCGCTGTTTCAATAAGCGACGCGCTTGAGTGGCATTGGAAAACCCCGACTGGTTCGGGGTTTTTTAATGCCTGGGAAATGGCTGGCAAGCGCCTCAGGTTTGTAGTTTCGCGCTGTAAGTCTTTGCTTACTCTTTCGTAAGTGTTCGTTATTTTTACAGTGTGGCAGTCGCCCATCTGCTACGTCTTCTCGAGTTATCTAATTGATTTATATGGTTATTAATAAAGATTAAAAGCATGTGACAGAGACTTTTGCGGATTGGGGGCGATTGCTCTTGGTGGGGAACTCTTTAGTATCTGAACTGTGTCGACGGACAGACACACCCTTCAAGGATGAGGGGGATGGACATCGCAGGAAGCGATTCATCAGGACGATGAAAAGGAACACAGGGAATAGGGAAAAAATGTGGGCGGGTCAAACCGCCCCTTTTTTTGCCTGCAGAAAAGCAAAAAGGCCCGCTAGGGGCCTTTTCGGGAACGCGGGGGAAATCAGCGTTCGAGGTCTTTGAGCTTGCTACCTACAGATTTGTTGATGACGCGATCAAACGCTTCCGCATCGGGCATCGATTCTTTCTTCTCGGTGATGTTGGGCCAGATTTCGGCCAACTCAACGTTCAGCTGAATGAACTGCTGCATGTCCTCCGGTACTTCATCTTCGGAGAAGATGGCCACGGCAGGGCATTCTGGTTCGCACAGTGCGCAGTCGATGCATTCATCCGGGTGAATCACCAGGAAGTTCGGGCCTTCGTAAAAGCAGTCCACCGGACAGACTTCTACGCAGTCGGTGTACTTGCACTTGATGCAGTTGTCGGTGACGACGAAGGTCATTTCTAATTTTCTCCTCAGGCGGCGGCAGCGGAGCCCCTTCATGTTGGGGTCGCCAGGTTTGGGAGCGATAGTCTGCAGGCCAGGCTATTAGCCTGCAGCATCCCAAACCGCGCGAGATTCTAACAGCTTGCAGGCAAGTGCGTTAGATCCGTGTCTTTAGTGTATAGAGCATTTCTAACGCGCGACGCGGTGTCATGTCGTCCAGATCCAGTTTGGCCAGTTCATCCAGCACCGGGTGCGGCAGGCTGGCAAACATATCGCTTTGCTGCGGCGCGGCCGGTTTGCCTTTAGTTGGATTCGGGACTTCATGGGGCAGGGCGGTCGCTTCCAGTCGGCCCAGGTGCTCGCGAGCACGCACGATCACTTCGCTCGGCACACCGGCCAGTTGCGCAACTGCCAGGCCGTAGCTCTGGCTGGCAGGCCCGGGTAGCACGTGGTGCAGGAACACGATGCGCTCGTTGTGCTCGGTGGCATTGAGGTGAACGTTGGCCACCAGCGGTTGCGCTTCCGGCAGCACTGTCAGCTCGAAGTAGTGGGTGGCGAACAGCGTGTAAGCCCGCAGATGTGCCAGGCGTTCGGCGGCGGCCCACGCCAGGGACAGACCATCGAAGGTGCTGGTGCCGCGGCCGACTTCGTCCATCAGCACCAGGCTCCGTTCGGTGGCGTTGTGCAGAATGTTCGCGGTTTCGCTCATTTCGACCATGAAGGTCGAGCGCCCGCCGGCCAGGTCATCGCTGGAACCGATCCGGGTGAAGATCCGGTCCACCAGCGACAATTCGCAACTGGCCGCCGGCACGAAACTGCCAATGTGCGCCAGCAGCACGATCAAAGCGGTCTGGCGCATGTAGGTGGATTTACCGCCCATGTTCGGACCGGTGATTACCAGCATGCGCGTATTGTCGTCGAGGCTCAGGTCGTTGGCCACGAACGGCGTGGTCAGCACTTGCTCGACCACCGGGTGGCGACCCTGGGAGATGCGCATGCACGGCTCGTCAACGAAGCGCGGGCAGTTCAGGTCGAGGTTCAGTGCGCGCTCGGCAAGGTTGCTCAGCACGTCCAGTTCGGCCAGTGCGGCGGCAGTGTCTTGCAGCGGCGGCAACTGGGCGATCAGGTCCTCGAGTAGCGCTTCGTAAAGCATCTTCTCGCGAGCGAGGGCGCGGCTCTTGGCTGACAACGCCTTGTCCTCGAACGCTTTCAGTTCCGGCGTAATGAAACGCTCGGCGCCTTTGAGCGTCTGGCGGCGGATGTAGTCGGCCGGTGCCGATTCAGCCTGCTTGCTCGGCAACTCGATGAAGTAACCGTGAATGCGGTTGTAGCCGACCTTCAAGTGCGACAGGCCGGTGCGCGCCTTTTCGCGTGCTTCCAGGTCGATGAGGAATTGCCCGGCGTTTTCGCTCAGCGATTGCAGGTCATCGAGTTCGCTGTCGTAACCGGTCTTCAACACACCGCCGTCACGGATCACCGCCGGCGGGTTGTCGATGATGGCTTTTTCCAGCAGCGCCGCGAGTTCCGGGTAGGTGCTGGTGGTCTTCGCCAATTGAATGATGTGCGGGGCTTCCAGCTCAGTCATCGCCACTTGCAACTCAGGCAGTGCACCGAGCGCATCGCGCAGGCGAGCCAGGTCACGAGGACGGGCATTACGCAGCCCGATCCGCGCCAGGATCCGCTCGATGTCACCGATTTCCTTGAGCTGCGGTTGCAGTTTTTCGAAACGGTAACCGTCGAGCAGACAGGTAATCGAAGTCTGGCGCGCCAGCAACACGCTGAGATCGCGCAACGGACGGTTCAGCCAACGAGTCAGCAGACGGCTGCCCATGGCCGTCTGGCAACGATCGACCACCGATTGCAGCGTGTTGTCGCGACCGCCTGCCAGGTTGGTGTCCAGTTCCAGGTTGCGACGGCTCGCGCCATCCAGCACCACGGTGTCGTCCAGGCGCTCATGGCGCAGGCTGCGTAAGTGCGGCAGGGCGGTGCGCTGGGTTTCCTTGGCGTAGCTGAGCAGGCAACCGGCGGCGCCGATGGCCAGGGTCAGGTTCTCGCAGCCGAAGCCTTTCAGATCCTGGGTGGAGAATTGCTGGCAAAGACTTTTCAGCGCCGAGTCGCGCTCGAAATCCCACGGCGCACGACGACGAACCCCACGACGTTTTTCCGCCGGCAGGTCCTTCGGCCAGTCATCCGGAATCATCAGTTCCACCGGATTGACCCGCTCCAGTTCCGCCAGCAGGTTCTCCCAGCCTTTGATTTCCAGCACGGTGAAGTTGCCGCTGGTGATGTCCAGCACGGCCAGGCCGAACAGACGCTCGTCGCCCAGCACCGCCGCGATCAGATTGTCCCGACGCTCATCCAGCAGCGCCTCATCGCTGACCGTACCCGGCGTGATGATCCGCACCACCTGACGATCCACCGGACCCTTGCTGGTGGCCGGATCGCCGACCTGCTCACAAATCACCACCGACTCGCCGAGCTTGACCAGTTTCGCCAGGTAACCTTCCGCGGCGTGGTAAGGAATCCCACACATCGGAATCGCCTGACCAGCCGACTGCCCGCGGGCGGTCAGGGTGATGTCCAGCAACTTGGCGGCCTTCTTCGCGTCTTCATAGAAGATCTCGTAGAAGTCACCCATGCGGTAGAACATCAGCTGGTCGGGGTGCTGGTTCTTCAGGCGCCAGTATTGCTGCATCATTGGCGTGTGGCTGGACAAATCGGACAGTGCTTTATTCATCGGATATCAGGCAAATTCGTTGAAAGGTGTAGGGCAAAGGAGGGGCATCGGCCCGGCTTTTCCGCGATGGGCGCAAGGTTAACATGAGCGGTCTGCCGGACGCAGGCATGAAAGCCCTGCTGCACATTTCTGCTGTCTATGCACGTTTTATGCAAATCAGCATTTGTCTTCCGAAAAAAGTTCAAGCACTATGCCCGTTATGCAAAAACGCAATGTTTCTACCGTCTTAAGAGCGCTGCTCGATCAGCACGGGATCTCCCCCACGGAGCTTCACCGTCGCACCGGCGTGCCTCAATCCACACTCTCGCGAATCCTCAGCGGGAAGATCGTCGATCCTTCGGATAAACATATCTCGAAGATCGCCGAGTACTTTGCCGTGAGCACCGATCAGTTGCGGGGGCGCGCGGAGGTCGCTACCACCGCCAATACCGGGCGCGATCAATTGCATTCCGAACTCAAGGACATAAGTCTGTGGGACGACGATACGCCCGTCGATGACGACGAGGTATCGGTCCCCTTTCTTCGCGAGGTTGAATTGGCTGCTGGATCAGGAAGATTCGTCATCGAAGAGAGCGAGCGCTCTAGTCTGCGCTTCGGCAAGCGTAGCTTGCGTCATAACGGTGTGCAGTTCGATCAGGCCAAATGCGTGACGGTGCGCGGCAACAGCATGTTGCCGGTGCTGCGCGATGGCGCCACCGTTGGCGTGAATGCGGGCAAGTGCGGGATTGGCGACATCATTGATGGCGACCTGTATGCCATCAACCACAACGGCCAGTTGCGGGTGAAACAGCTTTATCGTTTGCCTACCGGTATTCGCCTGCGCAGCTTCAATCGCGATGAACATCCGGACGAGGACTACACCTTCCAGGAAGTTCAGGAAGAGCAAATCGTAATCCTTGGTCACGTCTTCTGGTGGGGCATGTACGCCCGTTAGCCTCACCGCTTTGCATTAGAACCCGCCCCGAGCGGGTTTTTTTTCGCCTGCTCAACACCGTCCGAGCCTTTGTTTGCGGGGCTTTAATGCGTCAGTGCATTTGTCGTGCATAAATAAATGCATTTACGCATTGACTGTATATGCATCCATGCATATTCTTTGTCTCAAGCCGCTCAACAAAGCGGTTCGAAACGAAGCTCTTTAGTTCCATCACAAAGGCAGCGATGAACCGGCCTCAACGGTTCAGAGGGTTGGCAACTGACCCGGGTGTGCAGCGTAAAGCACCAGAAGCAGTTATCCGGCGGGCAGGGACCGCGGTCGGAAGAACAATTTGAATGGACTCGTACCGCGCCAGTAGCGCCGAAAAGTCAACGCGAAGGACCGCATTACTGAAAAGCCCGGCAAGCGCCGGGCTTTTTGGAATGCCTACCTACCGTCAGGCACCTCAAGAGACACCGTTTGAAAGAACCACATATCACTCATCAATCACCCCGGGAGGCGTGACATGACAAACGAGCAACAAGCGTTGCTGGACATGCCGATCTGGCTTGTCATCGTCCTCGCTCTGCTGGGCGGGGTGTCCGGCGAAATGTGGCGTGCCGACAAGGACGGTGCCCGCGGCTGGTCACTGCTGCGGCGTCTGGCCTTGCGTTCCGGGGCCTGCGTGATCTGCGGGGTCTCGGCCATCATGCTGCTGTATGCCGCCGGCGTGTCGATCTGGGCCGCTTGCGCGTTTGGCTGCCTGACGGCGATGGCCGGGGCGGACGTTGCCATCGGTCTCTATGAACGCTGGGCGGCCAAGCGGATTGGCGTTTGCGAAGTGCCGCCGCGCGATTCTCGCCCTGATCAACAGTGAGGCGATATGACTGACCCTCACATTGAAATCTGACAGGAGACCCTTAATGCCGGTCGTCATCGAAAAACCTTCACAGCTGTTTACTGCGATTGCAGAAGCATTGCGCATCGCCGTTCCCGGTTTGAATGTCGGGAGTCATCAAGACTTCGACAGTACCGACAATCTGGCCTGGGTTCTGATTGCACTCGAACACGATGCGCCGAACAGCCGTGCCAATGACGGGCGTATCGCTCATGTCATGACGGTTTCGTTGCAAGCCGTGTCGCCTACTTCCGGCCTGGCGGCCTGTGATCTGGGCAGCCAACTGAAAAACCTGATCACCGATAACCGCTGGATGCTGCCCGGCGATCAATGCGACTTGCCGATGAACATCGTTGGCACTGCGTCTACGTTCATCAACGGCTCCCGCGAATACACCACCTGGACCGTTTCCTTCACCCAGACCTTGTACCTCGGCCCCTTGCTGCTGGACGACCCGTTGGGCATTCCTAAATTTGCCCGTACCTGGGAGGTGTCGGACATCGACGATCCGGACCAATACCAGGCACTCGAGGGGTAATCCATGTTCGATGCACTTATCAGCCAGCAACTGGGCCCGATCATCGAGCGCCTGGCGCAGATGGAAACCGAGATCGAAGACCTGCATCGTCGTACCGACAGCCTCTGCCGCATTGGCGTGTGCGAGGAAGTCGATGCGGCCAGCAATACGTGCAGGGTCCGCCACGGGGAGTTGTTGACCCCTGCCATCAGGTTTTTCAACCCGAGTGCCGGGGCACAAAGCGAGTCGCGCATTCCCTCCATAGGTGAACAGTGCGTGTTGCTGAACCATGGCGGCGGCGATAGCGGCGGTCAGTCCGTCGCGTTGTTCGGCCTCAATGGTGGCCAGTTTCCACCGGCCTCAACGATGGCTTCGCTGACGCGTCGCCGCTATCAGGACGGCACCGAAAGTGGCTACGACGACGCCAGTCACACCCTGTGCTGGCAAAACGGCCCGGCGACATTCACGGGCACTCGCGAATCGCTCGAACTGAGCATCGGCCCGGCCCAGTGGGTCATGACGCCTGAGTCGATCCAACTGCAACTGGGTGCGACCGGCTTATTGCTCGACGCATCCGGTGTGCACCTGAGCGGCCCCTTGGTGGATCACCAGGGGCGAGTCATTAGCACTGCATAAAGAGATTTCCATGATCGGAATCGATAGAAACACCGGCGTAACGGTCGACGATTGGCCGCAGTTTGTACAGCGCGCGACCCGGGCGCTGACCACGCCTTTAGGCACTCGCCAGAAGCGTCCTTTGTATGGCTCGTTGATCCCGAATCTCTTGGGACAAAACCTCGGTGACGACCTGCTGATGCTTGCCCAGAGCCATGCGGCGCAGGCGTTTTACAACGAGCAGAACGGCATTGGTGATTTCCAGCCGCAGGTCATTGTTGCCAGTCGCCACGGGGCAGGGCTGCTGCTGCGTTTCGCCGGCCTCTGGAAAAACCATAATCAGACATTCGAGGTGGTGACATGAGTATGTTGATACCTGGTCAGAATCAGCTGGCCGAACCTGCGATCGTCACCGTCGAAGCGTTCGAAGATTTGCTCGCAGAGTTCAAAACCTTTGTCGTCGAGTACGTCGGCGCCTGTTCTCCCGAGCGCGCGGAAAAACTCAAAGTCAGCCTCGACAACGAAAGCGAGTTGCTGACCCTGGCTCTTGAAGCTTTTTGTGTGCGTCTGCAAATCCACGAGCGTAAGTACAACGCCCGGATCAAGCAGATGCTGGCTTGGTGGGCGACGGGCAGCAACCTCGATGCGCGCCTGGCGGACATGGGCCTTGAACGTCAATTACTCGATCCGGGCGATCCGGCGGCATTCCCGCCAGTGGTCCCGGTTTATGAAAGCGACGATGACGCCCGGCTGCGTTACTACCTGGCACCCCATGCACCGGCGGCCGGATCGCGCATGCAATACCGTCGTGAGGTGTTCACCCTCGGTGAGCGCCCCGCCGTGAAGGTGGAAACCGCCGCTGAGGGCGTGGTGACGGTCACCTACACGTTCGACCCGGACGGCTACGCGGCGCAGGTCAAGGATGGCAACGGACGCCGTACTGCCCCCGGGGAGGTCATGGTCACCGTACTTGCCCGTGAGGGTGATGGCACGCCATCCGAAACACTGCTTGAAGGCGTTCGCCAGCATTTCGCCCGGCCTGATGTGCGCCCCGAAACGGATCTTGTCACGGTGCAGGGCGCGCACATCAAGACCTACAAAATCCGTGTCGTGGCAAAGATCAACGCCGGGCCAGATTCCGGGTTGACCAAGGTGGCCTCGCAGCAGCAGTTGCAGGCATATGCCGATGCCTGTCATCGCCTGGAAGGGCGAGTTGACCCGAGCTGGATCTACTACACGTTGCACAGTGCCGGCGCGGTTCAGTTGCAGATTCTCGAGCCGGTCGAGCCGATTGTGACAACTGCCTTCGAAGCACCTTATTGCACGGGCGTAGAGGTCGAGGTGGACACGTTATGAGTGACGACACGCCTCGTCCGAGCCTGTTGCCGGCCAACAGTTCACCGTTGGAAAAAGCCCTCGATCTTGGCTTTGGCACATTGCTTGAGCGTATCGAACCTCCGTTTCCAGAGTTGATGGAGCCATCCGCCACGCCCTTCGCATTCCTTCCGTACCTTGCTCTGGATCGCGGAGTCGGCGAGTGGGACACGCAGGCCAGCGAATCAGAAAAGCGCCTGACGATCGCGCTTTCCTGGCAAATCCAGCGTCAGGCCGGTACTGACAAAGCGTTGAGTCACGCTGTCGAATCGATGGGTTTTACGCCCCACATCTCGCCCTGGTACCAACAGCAACCGCGCGGCAATCCCTACACCTTCGACGTGCAGGCGACTATCGGACGCAGTTGGTCGAGCGGCGATCAAACACGCTTGATACGCCGCATCAATGCGGCCAAAAGCGAGCGCGACGAAGTAACTATCACCATCGTCCATGAAACACACGGTGGTCTGCGGATGACTGCCGCGGCCGATCCTGGACTGACTATCCGCGACGACTGCCGGCCAGCCGCTTTGCCTGAAGTAAAACTCAGGGGCTCGCTGGTGTTGAGCGGTGCGATGTGGGTACCGCTTTCAGTTGGCGAGTTGCCTCTTCGCGCCGCACTTCCCGGTCAAGGTTAAGGGCCGGACTTACCAGCGCCGGGGGCTCCTGGCGATAAACCATTAACGAAAGACGATCTCAAGGCGCTGCCATGACAGATGAAATTACGCGCTTGGTTCGCTTCACTTCCGCCGGTCTGGCAGAAGTGTTACAGGCAAAAAACCAAGGCTTGAAAGGAGAAATTACCCATGTCGGGGCGGGCACAGCTCGCTATGACCCGAACGGCTCGGAAACGGCTCTTCGTGATGAGCGCCAGCGGGTGGCGATTATTGATTATGAAGACCTGGGCGCCGGGGAACTCAGGATGGGAGCGCTGTTCAGTGGCCCGGATGAATATGAAATTGGTGAGTTCGGCTTTTATCTTGCCAGCGGAACTTTGCTTGCGGTTTATTCCGATGCTGGAAAATTGCTGACGTATAAGGCTGCCGCCGCTCGAGTCCTGCAAAAGTTCACATTGGATGTTTCACCGTTGCCAGCGGAAAGCGTAACGGTGATTGTAGGATCGGAAAATCTCAACATTCTGTTAAGCGAAGAGTTTACAGCGCTCGCCTGCGCAGACATTGACAACATGGCACGCCATGTCGAGTTGCTGCTTCGAGTGATGTCGCTGCAAAGCAAGTAAAACGATACGAAGTGTTCACATGGAAAGTATTTGTATCTAAATACTATGCCAACCTGATTAATTGCATAGGAATTTGAGACGTGAGTTTAGAAACTACTGTCGCATCGCTGGTGACGGCGGCCAACAACCTGACTAGTGTAGTCAATGGAAAGATCGGTAGCATCAACAGCGCCATGACCACTGCACTGAGCCAGTTCAATGAATGGCGCAATCTCAAGGACGTTGAAGGAGACCCGGCAGCACTCGGTACCATTCGCCGTAACTTGCTGCAGGGGTTCGTCACGGGTACAGGAGGTGTACAGACCGTGGGCGCGCAGGGCGACTTTGTTTCGACCGACCTGGGCGTCAGCTTAAATGTGTACATGCATTTCAGAATCCCGCTAAACATCAACGTCCATTCGGAAATGTTCTGGTTCAATATCAAGGGCTACAGCTATGGAACAGCAAAGATCATTGAGGAGACGTTGGTTGGTTACTGCTATCAACCCACTCGTACTCTGCAAAATGTATCGACATTCGGCAACATGACACCTGCTGTTTATGCCGATGCTAATGGGAATATTATTATGCGTATTCTGATACCTAATATTTATTACACAACAGTACGCATCGACACCATGCGAGTGGGTAACGGCCGTTTGTTTAATTTGGGTGATCTTAAAACCAAGTTGTCGCTCGCTGAAACCGTAGCGTTTAGTTAAGGAGTTAATAATGTCTGATACACCTGTCATCAGCAGCACGCAATTGCCGCTCGCAGTGCCTTTGCCTGAAATTGAATGGGCGGCGGTTCGTACCCGTCGCGATCAGCTTCTGCGCGCGACGGATTTTACCCAGTTGCCGGATTATCCGGTCACTGCCACCCAACTGGCCCAGGTCACCGCTTACCGTAAGGCGCTGCGGGATATTCCTGAAATGGCTGAAAACCCTGCTGAGTTGGTGTGGCCGGAGCTCCCGGCCTTCGTGAAGTAACCCCCACCGCGAAAGCGGTTTTTTTTCGCCTGCACAACACCCCTGTAACGGGGCTTTTGTGTTTTTGCGTCTGGAGAAATTCGCAAATGTCTATCCGCCAAACCTACACCGTCCTCGTCCCGTTCCCCGTCGGGCGCGGTCACTGGTCCACCGCCGGCCAAGAACTTGACCTGCTCGACGTCGAAGCCAACGCACTGCTCAGCGCCGGTCGCCTGGAGCTGAAATCCACATCCACCAAGGCCGTGAAGGCCGCTGCCAAGAAGGCTGAATAACATGGCTGAGGTTCTGAACTTCGAGCACAACGGCATTACCGTCAATGCCTCCGAATCCCCCGAGGCCATGGGTGGCCTCGGTGACAACGTCATCGGTCTGATCGGCACCGCGCCGAAGGCCGATCCGCTGATTCCGCGCAATGCGCCGTTCCGCATCAACAGCTTCACCACCCAGGCGCTGCTCGATCCGACCGGCACCGAGTCGGGCACGCTGTTCCACGCGGTGTTCCAGATTCTGAAAGTGGTGAAGGTGCCGGTCTACGTGGTCATCGTCGAAGAGGGCGCGACCCCGGCGGACACGGTAAATAACGTGATCGGCGGCATTGAGCCTCTGACCGGTCGCAAACTGGGCCTGGCCGCACTGAGCGGCGTGCCGGAAGACCTGACCATCATCGGTGCACCAGGCTTCACCGGCACCAAAGCCGTGGCGAGTGAGTTCGCCTCGTTTGGCAAGCGCATCAAGGCGCGTGTGGTACTCGACGGCAAGGACGCCGCGGTGGCCGATCAAGTGACTTACAGCCAGGAACTGGGCGGCGCGGACCTCGGTTTCGACCGCTGCCTGGTCGTGCACAACATGCCGGCCGTTTACTCCAAAGCGGCGAAGAAGAACGTGTTTCTGTCGCCATCGAGCCTCGCCATCGCGGCCTTGGCCAAGGTCAAACAGTGGGAGAGCCCGGGCAACCAGGTGACCTATGCCGAAGACGTGTCGCGGGTCGTGGAATACAACATCCTCGACAAATCCACCGAAGGCGACCTGCTCAACCGCTACGGCATCAGCTACTACGCGCGGACCATCCTCGGTGGCTTCTCGCTGCTGGGCAACCGTTCGATCACCGGCAAGTTCATCAGCTACGTCGGCCTCGAAGATGCGATCAGCCGCAAACTGGTGAAAGCCGGGCAGAAAGCCATGGCCAAGAACCTGACCAAGTCGTTCATGGATCAGGAGGTCAAGCGCATCAACGACTGGCTGCAAACCCTGGTCGCCGACGAAACCATCCCGGGCGGCAGCGTGTACCTGCACCCGGAATTGAACAGTGTCGAGAAGTACCAGAACGGCACCTGGTTCATCGTCATCGACTACGGCCGCTACGCGCCGAACGAACACATGGTTTATCAACTCAACGCCCGCGATGAAATCATCGAGCAGTTCCTGGAGGACGTTCTCTAATGTTTACCAACCGCGTAAGACAGGCCATAGCGGCCACCCTGCAAGGCCTGCCGTTGTCGGCGACCGTGGAAGAATTTACCCCGCCGAAGATCGAGTTCGAGATGGAAAACATGGTCGGCGGCCGCTTCATCGGCGAAGAAATGGCCAAAAGTGGCAAGGCGCTGACCTCCAAGCTGATCCTGCAAGGCGCCGGACCGGAGATCATGCTCGCCCTTGGCGTGAAGCTGGGCGACGATATTCTGCTGAACGTGCGTGAAGCCGGTCAGGATCAGGACGGTAACACCTGGTTCACCTACCACACCGTCGGTGGCAAGTTGAAATCCCTTGAGGAAGCCGTCCTCAAAATGAACGACAAACCCAAGACCACTCTCGAGCTGTCCTGCCGCACCTACAACCGTCTTGAAAACGGCATCCCCGTGATCGACATCGACGTGCGCACGCAAAAGTTCGTGCTCAACGGCGTGGACATTCTCGGTGATGCGCGTCGCGCGGTATTGATTCCGTAACCCCTCGCACTACCCCATGCAACTCCGTTAAACGCAATCCCTGTGGGAGCAAGTTATGTGGCGAGGGGGCAAGCCCCCTCGCCACTTAGCTCCCTCAGGTTGCACACCCAAGGAAATCAATTCATGTCCTGGACACCGCCTGTTCACATCCTGTTGTCGCCGATCACCGCGGACGACCAATCGACACTCGAGCAGATTCAGCTCAAACCGTTGTTTTACGCCGCACAGAAAGAAGCCCTGGCCCGTGCCGGTGATGATGAAGACGATCAGTTCTTCGAACTGGCGAAATTGGCCACCAGCCTGTCGGTCAAGGAACTCGACCAGCTCAAACGCCCGGACTACGTGAGCATTGCGCAGTACGTGCATGAGATGTCGACCCTTCCGACGTCGTATTTTTTACAGCCGGACACCGAAGCTGACTCAGCATCGGACGATCCCGACCAAGTGCAGCTGCTGCAACCACTCAACGCAGCGGGTCGCAGCCTGACCTGGCTGACCTTGGAGATGCCGGTTCTGCGCGCCACCAAGGCGATGAAAAAACTGAAAACGGCCAAGGAACGCGCCGAGTTCATCACCGCTCATTGCACCGGCCTGATGATTCCCGATCTGGACCTGCTGACCGTGCCGGACTGGACACAGCTTCAGGTACGCATCGACGATTTTTTAAACAAACCGGCGGACTTCTTTCGGAGCGCGACATCGAAGTAATCCTCGATGTGGTGCCGCTCATTTACTCGGTAAGTGAGGCGGAAATTCTGGAATGGGACGCCGGCAAGGCATTGCGCCGCTACGACATCGCGATCACTCGCCTTGGCGTGAAACAGGAGTAGAGCGGGATGGCGGACGATAGATATTCACTCAAATACGCAGCCATCGATAACGGTGGGTTGGCGTTCGCAAATACCAGCCTGATTAACGCAGCCACAAGCGTTATGTCCGCACAAGGTACGGGCCCCTCCGCCAGGGATCAAATGCCTGGCATCGGTCTGGCGCTGGATAATGTCGGGATCAAGCTCGGTCTGCTGACGACGGCTATTGAGTTGTTGACCTTGAAACTTTCGTCGCAACGTATGTTGCCGCAGGCAACGGGAGCCGGTGAAACGTGTGCTTCGGCCTGCGAGCAGAAGAGTGCGGGCAAGTCGGGTAGCAGTATCGAACCGCCGGACCTGCTTAAACCCGCGATAGCGATGGATTTGGCCAGGGCCGATCTGAAGCAGACAGGCCAGTTTACCCCGCGCCAGAGCGAAGAGATGGCGCAGTCAACCCAGCACATCGCCAGCGCTCCGCTGGTGGCGGCCGGGGGGACCAAAGCGGTTGATTTGGTGCGGATTGAAACTCTGGCCGCCAAGGCAGGAATCGCGGGTGATTTGCCCAATGCTTCGGATCGACAGTTTGAGCTGCTGCGCTTCGCCAGTGACGCTGGCGTCGCCGCGTCGGCGTTCAAAATGCCGGCCATGGATGTCGCAGAGATGATGCTCGGCTGGCGCACGTCCATGAAGCTCAATGGTGCTCAAGCCTTTGACCTGGCGGATGCAGTCAATCATCTGGGCAAGATCCCCGGTGGTGCGAAAGCGGCTGACATCGGCGCCGTTTTGCATCGTGATGGTAGTGCTGCTACAGCAGCAGGCCTGGCACCCGCGCAAGCCGCCGCGTTAACGACGGCAATGTTGAATACCGGTACGCAGAAGGCTGAAGCCGGCTTAGCGCTGAAAGACATCGCCACTGCCATGGGCAAGGGGGATCAGGCCTCCAAAACCGAGCAAGCGGCCTGGAAGCAGCTGGGTCTGGAGCCGAAAGCGGTGGCGAGTGGCTTGCGTGACAAGGACGCGGCGCCCGGTACGGTGATGTCGGTACTTGCGGCCTTGAATGCGCAACCTGCCGAGAAGCGCTCGACGCTGGCCTCTACGCTATTTGGCGATGGCGATAAGGCGGCGATGCGCATGGCGAAAAACCTTGGTGATGTGAATCAAGCCTTCTGGCAGGTGAAAGATACAAGTCAGTACGCCACATCGGAGTTGGGGAACAAGGGCTCGGTGAGGCAAGACGCACTCGCGCAGTCGAAAACCCGGCAAGGCCAGTTGAACGTTATGAGCGCAAGGACTGATCGCTTGTCGGTGGCCACGGGAAACGCGCTGGCACCTGCGACGGATAGCTCGCTTAACTTGCTTGGTTCCGTGGTTGATAGCTTGAGCGAATCTGCTGAAGCCTCACCGAAAGCCACTGCTGCAATCGTGCTGGTTGCAGCAGCGATCAAACCGCTGGTGGAGGCGCTGTTCAAAGCCGTGATGGATGAGTTGACCAGTCGGGCGGCTAAGCGAGTATTGGGCGGCGAGGCTCCTCGTCTCCCCGGCCAGTCTCTGAAAGGCGTGAGTGCTTCATTGGGCGTATCCAAGCGTTTTTTACCTGGGGCATTTGCGTTAAAGGCCGCCCCCGATGTGATTGAAGGCACGATGAACGGCGACCTCAAGATGCTCGGCACTGGCCTGGGTGCCGCGGGCGGCGGCTGGGCGGGGGCTTCGGCAGGTGCTTCCATGGGCGCTGCTGTGGGTACCTTGTTCGGTCCGCTCCTTGGCACGGCCATTGGCGGAGCGGTAGGCGCGGTCGTCGGCGGACTGGCAGGTAGCTGGATAGGTGGGGAGTCGGGTAGCTGGCTCGGCGAAAAACTCGCCGCACCTGCCGACAAGCTCGCCACTCCGGATCAGGTCAGCAAAGACCTGACCAGCGCCCAGACGAGCAAT
The DNA here is from genome assembly GCF_044759925.1 of Pseudomonas sp. NPDC099000. NCBI lineage: Bacteria > Pseudomonadati > Pseudomonadota > Gammaproteobacteria > Pseudomonadales > Pseudomonadaceae > Pseudomonas > Pseudomonas sp. NPDC099000. The sequence continues at coordinate 33,140 of NZ_JBIWAF010000028.1, read as the reverse complement.
CAGCAGAACTCGATGACAGCGAACATCTACATCAATGGCCAGGATCAGGCCAGCGCCAGCCAGTTGGCGAACCTGGTGGTACAGCAGATCACCGGCCAATTCGGACTTATGACCCTGCCCAACTCACTCGCCATGCGCAGTGACGCGGCCCTGACCGACGGAGGTACCTGATGCGTCAGCAAATGGTGTTGGGCAATTTCATTTTCGGCCTGTCCAGAAACTTCGCTTACAGCAGCTTGTTGCGCAGTTCGGATGGTGGATGGAAAAGCATCGAGATTCAGGCCAGCAAACCCATATCCAGTCAGACCGGCCAAGGCCTGCAAACGTTGAAGATATCGGGCAAATCGATGTACGCAACGGCGATGGACCGGCTTGATGAGTTGCGTGCATTGCAGGCGCTGCGCGTCCCCCTGCCGTTGGTTGACGGCATCAGCCGCAATTGGGGTCTATGGCAGATCATGGTGGTGACGGAAACCCAGAGCAGCGTGATTGATGACGGCACTGCGATGGTGGTCGAGTGGGCAATCGATTTATTGGAGTTCGCCAATGCGTAATGTTCGAAGTATTGCCGGCGACTCGGTGAATCTGCTGCTGTACCGGGCGCTTGAGCGTTGTGACGATGTCGCCGAGGAGGCGCTGTGGCGTCTCAATCCGGGGCTCGCCGAATATGGCCCGGTATTGCCGGCGGGTGTGCGGGTGCTCCTGCCTGAGCTGGATTCAAAACCCACTGCACCCAAGCCGGCTTCGGCTTGGGATTAAGGAGGCAGCATGTCACTTGGTTTTACACCCTCGGTGGAGATTTACGGCGCGAACGCTGCGCTGCTCAACGAGCGGCTGATTTCATGGCAGCACATCGATGCGGCGGGGATAGAGTCCGATCAACTGACGCTTGTCATTAACCTGGAAGGACTCGAAGGATTACCGAGCCTGGGCGGAAAAATCGGCTTGCGGGTGGGCTATGTGGAGTCGGGCCTGGTTGATAAGGGCGAATTCGTCATCACCCGGCGCACGCCGACGCTGTTTCCCCTGCGCATGACGCTGGTGGCCACGGCGGCACCGTTCAGTGCCGCGGATGAGACCGGCTTCAAGCAACGCCGATCCGTCAGCCACGGTCCGACAACCGTGGGGACGCTGTTTCGCCAGTTGACATCCAGGCATGGGTTTTCACCGCGCGTGGCCCCGGATATGGCGCAAATCAAGATTGAACATATCGACCAGTCCAACGAGACGGACATGGGGTTTCTGACCCGACTTGCCTGTCTCCATGACGGTGTCGCCAAACCGATCAACGACCTGTATGTGCTGGCACGACGTGGTCAGGCGAAGTCGCTGTCGGGCAACGTCATGCCGGACATAAAACTCTCTGTGACGACCAACAATCGTCCGGGCGAGCAGTCTTTTATCGCTGCGACACTCGAAGAAACTGCGCGGGCAAAGTACCAGGGCTGCAAGACCAGTTGGTGGGATGCCGCCGCCGGTAAAGTGCGTGTCGAGGAAAGCGGCATCGCGCCGTTCAAGACCCTTCGACAACGCTATCAAAGCGCAGGTGATGCCCGGGCCGCCGGTGAGGGCGAGGTGCGCCGGATGATGCGTGAAGCATTGAAGGTGAAGATCGATTGCCCCGGCAATCCAGGATTGTCCGCCGAAGGTCTGGTGCTGCTGGACAGTACATGGCCCGATTTCATGCGTGGTCGTTGGTCAATCGACAAGGTTACGGCCAGCGGCAGTCGTCAAAACAGCTATCGGTGTTCGATCGAGGCGACCTGTCTGGACGCTCGGTCCTGAAGGACATTTTTTGATTTCTGCCGGTGGCGGCCGAGTCACTTTTCCATCCTGTCTATGGGTATAACCATGACTGTTACACAACAACTACTGGAAACCATCATGCCCAACGCCCGCAGCCAAGCGGGCGTTTTCATTTCCGCTCTCAACACCGCCATGCTTCGTTTCAGCATCAACACCCCGAAACGCGCCGCCGCCTTCCTGGCGCAAGTTGGTCATGAATCTGGACAACTGCAGTACGTACGTGAACTCGGCAGCGATCAGTACTTGAGCAAGTACGACACCGGTACTTTGGCCACCCGTTTGGGTAATACACCAGCGCCCGACGGCGACGGCCAAAAATACCGCGGCCGCGGCCTGATCCAGATCACCGGTCGCGACAACTACCGCCAATGCAGTCTTGGACTGTTCGGTGATGATCGTTTGCTGTTTTTGCCTGAACTACTGGAAAAGCCCCAATGGGCCGCTGAGTCCGCCGCCTGGTTCTGGCAACAGAACGGCCTGAACGAACTGGCCGACCGCGATCAGTTCAACAGCATCACCCGCCGCATCAACGGCGGCCTGAACGGTTTGCAGGATCGCCTGCAACTCTGGGCGCGGGCGAGGGCGGTGCTATGCCGGCCCTCGGTCTGATCCCGGTTTCTTACCGGGCAATCGGCCTTGTTGTGTTACTGGCGGTGTTGGCCGGGGGTTCGGCAGCGCTGTCCTGGCACTTTCAGGATTGGCGTTATGGCCGACAACTGGCGGAACAGGCCAGGCTGCATACCGAGGCACTGAATCAGCTGACACTGGCCGCCGCAACCCGGCAACAGGCCGAGCAGGACAAGCGTCTGGCGCTGGAGCAGCGTCTGTCGGCCAGCGAACAAACCCATTACCGAGCACTCAGCGATGCCCAACGTGATCAAGGTCGCCTGCGCGATCGTCTTGCCACTGCTGATCTGCGCTTGTCAGTCCTCCTCGATGCCGGCGACACAGTCTCAGGCTGCACAGTGCCAGCCACCTCCGGCGCCAGCGGCGTGGATCATGGCGCCGTACGCGCCCGACTTGACCCGGCGCATGCTCAACGAATTATCGCCATCACCGATGCCGGCGACAGCGGACTGATTGCCTTGCAGGCCTGCCAGGCCTATGTCAGAGCCGTCGCTCGCTAACATTTTGATCGATCCTGTGCCTTGCAAGCGCAATCTGCTCGTGTACGGTAGTGCTCATTCCGCTCGCTCAGGAGATGACCGTGAAAGAAATCACTCAACTGGCCGCAGAACTTGGCAGGCGCTTGCAGGTTCTGAATGCCCACGTCACCGCCGCCGAGTCCTGTACCGGCGGTGGGATCTCAGAGGCGATCACTCGCATTCCGGGGAGTTCGGCGTGGTTCGAGGCCGGTTATGTGACGTATTCCAACCGGCAGAAAACCGAGCAACTGAACGTTCCTTCTGAATTGTTCCCTGCGGTGGGGGCGGTCAGTCGCGAGGTGGTCGAAGCGATGGTCCGCGGTGCGCAGAAAAAAAGCCGGGCTCATTTTGCCGTGGCGGTCAGCGGTGTGGCCGGACCCGATGGCGGTTCGCCGAACAAACCGGTCGGCACGGTCTGGCTGGCCTGGGGCGTCGGTGAGCAGGTGATCAGCGAGGTGCAGCACTTCGCCGGTAACCGCGATGAGGTCCGCCGACAAACGGTTAAGGCCGCGCTAGAGGGGCTGCTGCGCCATGCCGCTGGAGAAATCTCAAATCAGGGGTAGGCGATCCTGAAACGCTGTGGAATAATACTGGCTACTTATACAGGTGTTGGCCGTCAGGCCTTATTGATTACGTGAGGACTTTAATGGACGACAACAAGAAGAAAGCCTTGGCTGCGGCCCTGGGTCAGATCGAACGTCAATTCGGCAAGGGTGCCGTAATGCGTATGGGCGATCAGGACCGTCAGGCGATCCCGGCTATCTCCACTGGCTCTCTGGGTCTGGACATCGCGCTCGGCATTGGCGGCCTGCCAAAAGGCCGTATCGTTGAAATCTACGGTCCTGAATCCTCCGGTAAAACCACGCTGACGCTGTCGGTGATCGCCCAGGCTCAAAAAGCCGGCGCGACCTGCGCATTCGTCGACGCCGAACACGCCCTCGACCCTGAATACGCCGGCAAACTGGGCGTCAACGTCGACGACCTGCTGGTTTCCCAGCCGGACACCGGCGAGCAAGCCCTGGAAATCACCGACATGCTGGTGCGTTCCAACGCGGTTGACGTGATCATCGTCGACTCCGTGGCCGCGCTGGTTCCGAAGGCTGAAATCGAAGGCGAAATGGGCGACATGCACGTGGGCCTGCAAGCCCGTCTGATGTCCCAGGCGCTGCGTAAAATCACAGGTAACATCAAGAACGCCAACTGCCTGGTAATCTTCATCAACCAGATCCGCATGAAAATCGGCGTGATGTTCGGCAGCCCGGAAACCACCACCGGTGGTAACGCGTTGAAGTTCTACGCCTCGGTTCGTCTGGACATCCGTCGTACTGGCGCGGTGAAAGAAGGCGATGAAGTCGTCGGCAGCGAAACCCGCGTCAAGGTTGTGAAGAACAAGGTGGCTTCGCCGTTCCGTCAGGCCGAGTTCCAGATTCTTTACGGCAAGGGCATCTACCTCAACGGCGAGATGATCGACCTGGGCGTGCTGCACGGTTTCGTTGAGAAGTCTGGCGCCTGGTATGCCTATGAAGGCACCAAGATCGGTCAGGGCAAGGCCAACTCGGCCAAGTTCCTGGCAGACAATCCGGAAATCGCCGCCAAGCTCGAGAAGCAACTGCGTGACAAGTTGCTGACCCCTGCACCAGACGTCAAAGCATCGCCAGTCAAAGCGACGGCTGATGACCTGGCTGACGCTGATATCTGATTGATCCGATGACCGCCGTACTCGATACACTCGTCGCAGTGCGGCGAACCGCCATGGACCTGCTCGCGCGACGCGAGCACGGTCGAGTCGAGCTGACGCGTAAACTGCGTCAGCGCGGCGCTCTCCCTGAAATGATCGACACAGCACTTGACCGGCTGACGGAAGAGGGCCTGCTGTCCGAATCCCGATACCTCGAAAGCTTCGTTTCCTACCGTGCCCGTTCCGGCTACGGCCCTTTGCGTATTCGCGAAGAACTGAGCCAGCGCGGCCTGCAACGTAACGACATCGAACTCGCCTTGCGCGAGAGCGGTATCAACTGGCAGGAGCAACTGGAAGAGACCTGGCGACGCAAATTTGCCGGGCATCTGCCGATAGACGTCCGGGAACGCGCCAAGCAAGGGCGTTTCCTGAGCTATCGGGGATACTCCATGGAAATGATCGGCCGCTTGTTCAGCGGTCGGGGAATGGATGATTAAAAAAACGGCCCGCTATTTCGATAACGGGCCGTTTTTTTTGCCTCGATTTTGCCTCACGTCACCTTGGACGGCTCTCGCGTGCGCTGTTGCGCCTGGGGTTTGGAATGGGCCCAGTTTTCCGGCAGGTTGATGTAGTCCACCAGCTCCCGCAGGCGGCCATGATCCCTGGCGTTGAAATTGAAGGCCAGTCGCGCCAGATGACTGAACTGCGCGTCATCGTGTTCCTCGCCGCTATAGGCGTGCTGATGAAAGTGATCGCTCAGGCACAGGTCGGCGAACGCTTCCTGCATGTCTTCGAGCGCCTGGTCGCTGAGCTTGTGGTTCATGCGGATCACGAACTGATGCTTGAGCCAGCGACTGGAGTGGAAGTTGCCGTAGAACTGATTGATCTGCTCCACCGCTTCTTCGGCGCTGTAGACCAGGCTCACGAGCTTCATGTCGGTGGGCAGGATGTAGCGGTTTTCCTCCAGTTGATGGTGAATGAAGTCCAGTGCGCCCTGCCAGAACTTGCCGCCCGGCGCATCCAGCAGCACCACCGGCACCAGTGGGCTTTTGCCGGTCTGAATCAGCGTCAACACTTCAAGCGCTTCATCCAGGGTGCCGAAACCACCTGGACACAGGACCAGCGCATCGGCCTCTTTGACGAAGAACAGCTTGCGGGTAAAGAAGAAGTGGAAGGGCAGCAAGTTGCCCGTGCCCTGGACGGTGGGATTGGCATGCTGCTCGAAGGGCAGGGTGATATTGAACCCCAGACTGTGTTCCAGGCCTGCACCTTCATGGGCCGCCGCCATGATGCCGCCACCGGCACCGGTGATGACCATCAAGTCCGAACGCGCCAGTGCGGCGCCGAGTTCCCGGGCCAGGCCATACAGCGGGTGTTCGATCGGTGTGCGCGCCGAGCCAAAAACCGTGACCTTGCGTCGCCCCCTGAACTGCTCGAGCACGCGAAAGGCATGTTCCAGTTCACGCAGGGCTTGAAGGGTGATCTTGGCATTCCAGCGGTTGTGATCTTCCTGGGCCATGCGCAGCACGGTCAGGATCATGTCGCGGTAAATCGGGATGTTCGGGCTGTTGGGTGAAACCAGGTTGAGTTGCTCTTCGACCTTGCTGATGAGGTCGTGGCCGCTTTCTTCGAAATGACGGCTCAGGAGGTCATTCGGTTGGTAAGGCATTCAACTTCTCCTTCTGCACAGAACCCTTGGCGCTGACAAAGCAGTCGTCAACGCCGCGACACTTCATGTGTCGCTGTCTGCCCAAGCCCATGCCTGGGCGCTCCACTCGACTCGGTTCGAGTCGTCCATACAGGCTCTGTTTTTCCCTTGGATGAAAGAAACGTTCGCACAACAGGACACGCGACGGGCAGCCCCTTTCCTGCCCTGAAAAGTGATCGTGAACACTCTGAATCTAGACCCTTGCAGAGATTCTCGCTGAGTTGATCATTGCGCCGCAAAGTCTTTCCTGGCAACCGCTTATTGACGATTTGCAAGGTGAATTCGCCGTTCGTCCGAACGCGTGCCGCGTGCGCGGCGCTCTGATTTACTAAGTGACAGGCGTGACACGACAACTTTGCGTCAAAGGCAGGACGCACGGTCCAAGCGGTTCAAGGATTTTTCGCTCATGCAGGGCGAGGTGCAAGGAGGCTGTAAGCCATGGCCAGAGTCATTCTGGAAATCGATACGCATCTGTATCGATTACTGAAATCATCCGCCGAGACCCATCATTTGAGTCTCGAAGAGGAGTGTTGCCGGCGTCTGGAAGGCGCCGAGCGGCGTTCGCGTTATTTGCAGGCGTTGGTGGCAGAACTGCGCGCCGAGGATGAACAGCGGCGCGCCAATTCCCGATGATTACTTCTTCTTGGCCGGGGCCGCTTTCGGGCAATCCGAATCCTGATAGCTGGCGGAACCGACGGAACGGTTGGTCTTTACTTCAGTAAAGTCGTAACGCATCACCGCGCCCTTGGCCATCAGTTTGCGGAACGATGGGTTGTTGCACACAGAGGCGCCCAGCTGAAAATACACGGCTTTAGGGTCGGCGCGCATCTTGTTGGCGTGGCTGCTTTGTACGCTCAGGTGGTTGATCAGCGTGTTGCCTTCGACGGTGTAGCCCTGATCAAGAATGTCTTCGTTGATCGCCCGTGGAGTACCGACACTGCTTTGTGTGGCGACGTTTCGCAGTTCTCTGTTGAGATTCTGCTCACTCAAGGACGCAGCCTGAGCGCTGAAGGACGACGCCAGCAAAATGGCAGCGGTGGGAACGATAAGGCGCAGCATGAAACTCTCCTGGTTCAGTGACTGGTGGTTCGACCCGTCACATGACTGTGCGTTCAGTGGCGGCGAATTATAGGGGACGAGGCCTGGACGGTACAGGCTTGCGCCGGCCGCTCTGATAAACTGCCGCCACTTTCTGCCTTGCCGAGTGTTTTTCGTGTCGATTTTCTTTTCCCTCCGGTGCTGCCTGCGATGAGCCCTGTAACCCCAGCCTTTGCTGCAAACGCCGTCGCCCGCTTGCGCGACGAACGAGAGGAGGAGGGCATCAAGCCGATTCAGGCCCGTGGCTGGAGGGCGCCGCGTTGCCGTGCCTGCCGCGTGATCGAGAGTCATTGCCTGTGCGCCTGGCGTCCGCAGGTCGAGGCTCGCTCCGGCGTGTGCCTGATCATGACTAACAAGGAAGTGTTCAAACCGAGCAACACCGGTTGGCTGATCGCCGACGTGGTGCGCGACAACCATGCCTTTATCTGGTCACGCACGGAAACGGATCCGCAATTGCTCGCGTTGCTGGCCGACCCGCAATGGCAACCGTATCTGGTGTTCCCGGGTGAGTACGTCGAGCCAGAACGAGTGACGAACACCGTTGAAGCCGATAGCACCAAGCGGCCATTGTTCATTCTGCTCGACGCCACCTGGACCGAAGCCCGGAAGATTTTCCGCAAAAGCCCTTACTTTGATCGGCTGCCAATCCTGAGCCTGTTGCCTGAGAAGCTGTCGCGATACCGGTTGCGTCGGTCGACCCGTAGCGAGCATTTGTGCACCGCCGAAGTGGCGGCACTGTGCCTGGACCTGGCGGGCGATACCGAGGCGGCATCGGCACTGGACGCTTATTTCGACGTGTTCAGCCAGCATTACCTGGACGCGAAACATCAGCTGGACATGAATGTGGCAACGCCAGCCCACACCGAGCTGATGCCTTTCGTTCAGAACACGGGCCCGGTCATCTGCTGATTGTCGCCCATACTGCAAAGAACTGTACCGGCCATGCACCTTGACCACCCCGGTTTCGCTGGGCATGCTTGGCGCCGATTAGGGCGCGGCCAAAGTTTGATACGCCGTTTTCTTTACGTGATAGCCACGTGATTGGCGTTGAACGTGCCCTGTTGGTGCAGCTCCGTGGCTGCACCTTGAGTTGTTTGAAAAACAGGATCATTTGAAAAATGGCCACATACGAAATCCTGATTGCCGATGACCACCCTCTTTTTCGTAGCGCCCTGCATCAAGCGTTGACCCTGGGCCTGGGGCCGGATGTTCGTCTGGTGGAAGTGGCGAGTATTGCCGAGCTGGAAACCCGACTGGACGAAAAGTCTGACTGGGACCTGGTGCTGCTGGACCTCAACATGCCGGGGGCCTACGGTTTTTCCGGGCTGGTGCTGTTGCGCGGTCAATACCCGCAGATTCCGGTGGTGATGGTGTCGGCCCAGGAAGAGGCCTCGATCATGGTGAAGTCCCGTGAATTCGGCGCCAGCGGCTTCATTCCCAAGTCCAGTGACCTGAGCGTCATCCAGAAAGCCGTGCGTGCGGTGCTCGATGGCGATGTGTTCTGGCCGCCTCAGGCGTTCGAAGCCGTGAGTGTTTCCGCTGAAGCCAAGGCCGCCAGTGAAGGCCTTGCCAGCCTGACACCTCAGCAGTTCCGGGTGCTGACCATGGTCTGTGAAGGCTTGCTGAACAAGCAGATCGCCTACGAGTTGAGCGTTTCCGAAGCGACCATCAAGGCCCATGTAACTGCGATTTTCCGTAAGCTGAATGTGCGCACTCGCACCCAGGCTGCGTTGCTCTTGCAACAACTTGAGTCAATTTCGAGCCACTAAGAGTTGGCCTGTTCACGCTTTTTTGACTTTGGTTGATCTAGCTTTCCCACTCCTTTTTGGTCAGTTGCCTACTCTATGTCTCCATTCAAAGGCCAAACCGGCCTCAAACGCATCCTTAACGCTTCCGGCTATTCGCTGGACGGCCTGCGCGCAGCCTTCACCGGCGAAGCGGCTTTTCGGCAGCTGGTGTTGCTCAACGTCATCCTGATCCCGCTGTCGTTCTTTCTGAACGTCAGCCGTGTCGAACAGGCATTGCTGATCGCGGTCTGCCTGTTGGCGTTGATCGTCGAACTGCTGAATTCGGCCGTGGAAGCGGCCATCGACCGCATTTCCCTTGAGTTGCACCCGCTGTCCAAGAACGCCAAGGACATGGGCAGCGCCGCTCAATTCGTGGCGTTGAGCATGATCGCGCTGGTGTGGGCGGTGATTCTGCTTTAAGCGATGCTGGGCAGCACGATCTCGTCACTGCGCTGAACCCCGGCGGTGAAAGCGCGGCACAGGTCGAGGAACTCGCGCATCGCGGACGTCTGGTATTTCTGTTTGTGCCAGATGAAATAAAACTGCCGCGCCAGGTCCAGATCCGGTGTCTCCACCGGCACCAGGCTGCCGCGCCGGAACGCATCGCGCAGGGCCAGGCGCGAAATACAGCCAATCCCCAGACCTGATTCCACCGCGCGCTTGATCGCTTCGGTGTGTTCCAGTTCCAGTCGGATATTCAGCGCGCTGCGATGATGACGCATGGCCTGGTCAAAGGTCAGCCTCGTGCCAGAGCCCTGTTCTCGCAGAATCCAGGCCTCATGGGTCAGCTCTTCCATGGTCGCCGTGCCGCGCTTGGCCAGTGGATGCTGGGGCGCGCAGAACACCACCAGTTCATCCTCGACCCAGCTCTGCACTTCGATGTCTGGATGACTGCAATCGCCTTCGATCAGACCCAGATCAATTTCATAGTGCGCGACTTGCTGCACGATGTTGGCAGTGTTCTGCACGTGCAGCTTCACCTGACTTTCGGGATGGCGCTGCATGAAGCTGCCGATCAGCAAGGTGGCCAGGTAATTGCCGATGGTCAGGGTTGCGCCGACCGCCAGGGAGCCGAAACCGGACTTGCCGTTGAGCAAGTCTTCGATTTCCTTGGCCTGGTCGAGCAGCGCCACCGCTTGCGGCAATAGCTGTTTGCCGAGGGCGTTGAGGCTCAGCCGTTTGCCGGCGCGGTCGAACAGCTGGCAGCTGCATTGACGCTCCAGCTCGGTGATGGAGGTGCTCGCCGCCGACTGCGAAAGGTTGAGCGTCAGGGCAGCACGGGATACGCTTTCCTGCTGGGCGACGGCGACGAATACTTGAAGTTGACGGAGAGTAAATCGCATATCTATATAACCGATAACCCTTATCTTAATAATCCATTTAACAGATATTGTCGCTGCCATTAGAATGCGATGCAATTGCGCACATCAGCGGCGCAGGCAAAATCTCCAGGAGTCCCACGTACATGAGCAACATGAACCACGAGCGTGTCCTCAGTGTTCATCACTGGAACGACACTCTGTTCAGCTTCAAGTGCACCCGCGATCCGGGCCTGCGCTTCGAGAACGGTCAGTTCGTGATGATCGGCCTGCAACAGCCCAACGGCCGGCCGCTCATGCGCGCGTACTCGATTGCCAGCCCGAACTGGGAAGAGCATCTCGAGTTCTTCAGCATCAAGGTGCCTGATGGCCCGTTGACTTCCCAGCTGCAGCATTTGAAGGAAGGCGACGAGATCATCATCAGCAAGAAGCCTACCGGCACGCTGGTGCTGGATGACTTGAAGCCTGGCAAACATTTGTACCTGCTCAGCACCGGTACCGGTCTGGCGCCGTTCATGAGCGTCATCCAGGACCCGGAAACCTACGAGCGTTTCGAAAAAGTGATCCTGTGCCACGGCGTGCGTTACGTCAATGAAGTCGCTTACCGCGAGTTCATCACCGAGCATCTGCCGCAGAACGAGTTCTTCGGCGAGGCGCTGCGTGACAAGTTGATCTACTACCCGACCGTGACCCGCGAGCCGTTCGAAAACGAAGGCCGTCTGACCGACCTGATGCGCAGCGGCAAGCTGTTCAGCGACATCGGTCTGCCACCGATCAACCCGCAGGACGACCGCGCCATGCTGTGCGGCAGCCCGAGCATGCTCGACGAGACCAGCGAAGTGTTGAACAGCTTCGGCCTGAAAGTTTCGCCGCGGATGCGCGAGCCGGGTGACTACCTGATCGAGCGTGCGTTCGTCGAAAAGTGACCGTAGGTCACTTGTAGGAGCTGGCTTGCTAGCGATGGTCGTTAACGATGACGCGTTTCTTGCTGGTTAAATGCGGTGAGTTAAAGTTCATCGCTAGCAAGCCAGCTCCTACAGTAAATTTGTAGTGCACAGAAAAGCCCGCATGACCTGAGAAGGTCATGCGGGCTTTTTCGTTTCTGAGGTTCAGGCGTTTGCGGGAATGACTTCCAGGACGCGGATCACGCCCGCCTCGGGGTAATGCCAACGCACATCCAGATCCCAGAACTGCGCTCCATATTCCCGTTCAGGCGCAGGCGTCTGATACGCCGGCCGTGGATCTTGTGCCAGACATTGCTCAATCAACTCCACCAGCGGTTCTTCAAGCCGCTGAGCATGGCCATGAGCCTGTTGCAGCGCTGAGTCCGTCCACTGCACGGGAATCAGCTGCGGCGCGGCGCTGGCGATGCTGTTGGAGGCCGTGTCGATGATGTCCGCGTAAGGCACGTAGGGTTTGATGTCGAGAATCGGCGTGCCGTCGAGCAGATCGATGCCCGATATCCACAATCGACCAGCCTCGACCTTGTCCAGCTTCACCACGGATTGTCCGATGCCATTGGGCCGGTGTGTCGCGCGGGTAGCGAACACACCCATGGATTTGTTGCCGCCCAAGCGAGGAGGGCGGACTTTCAGGCGGGGTTTTTCTTCCAGGGCCTGATGAAACAGGAACAGCAGCCAGACGTGGCTCACCTGTTCCAGACCTTGCACCGCATCGCCCTGATCGAACGGCGCCACCAGTTCCAGCACGCCGCGAGCGGCCGGGGCCAGTTGCGGCTGGCGCGGAATGGCGAACTTCTCCTTGAAGCAGGAGCGCACGAAGCCGATGGGGGAAACGCTGTAGGTCATGGTCTTGGTCGAAGCGGGATGGGGGCGGGCATGATAACCCACGCAATGATCGTTCCCATGCTCCGCGTGGGAATGCAGCCGGGGACGCTCCGCGTCCCAAAGCGGACGCAGAGCGTCCATTGAGGCATTCCCACGCAGAGCGTGGGAACGATCATCGGGAAGAGATCAGAGGCTGAACCCACCATCCAACGGAATAATATTCCCGGTCATGTAAGCACCGGCGGTACTCGCCAGGCTGATCGCCAACGCCGCCATCTCCTCTTCCCGGCCCCAACGCTTCATCGGAATCAACGCCGTATCCTCCGCCAGCGCCTGCTCGTCATTGCCAATGTGCTGCGTCATCTTGCTCGGGAAGCGCCCCGGCGCAATCACGTTGACGTTGATGTGCTGGCTCACCAACTCCCGCGCCAGAATCCGCGACAGTTGATGCAGGGCCGCCTTGCTCGGCCCGTAGGCATATGCCTGTTCGCCAAAGGAAGAAATCCCCGCCACCGAACCGATGTTGATGATCCGCGCCGGATTCGCCTCTGAACCGGCCTTGCGCAGCAGTGGCAAAAACTGCTGGATGCAGTTGAACACCGAGGTCACGTTGAGCTGCATGACCTTCTCCCAGCCCTTGACCGGGTAGCTTTCCAGCGGCGCGCCCCACGTGGTGCCGGCGTTGTTTACCAGAATGTCCAGATGACTGATTTGCTCGCCAAGCATTATGGCCAAGTGCTGCACGCCTTCTTCAGTGGCCAGATTGGCCGCGACGGCGTGGCAAGTCCCGAGGGCGCTCAGCTCATCAGCCGTTTGCTGACAGGCTTCGGCATCCCGGGCGCAGACGTACACGGTAGCGCCCGCCTCGACATAGGCCTTGGCGATCATTTTGCCGATACCACGGGTGCCGCCGGTCACCAGAGCGGTGCGGCCTTGCAGGGAAAAGTACGGGTGCATGGCGAATCCTGAGAGCTGAGGGTCAATACACCCTAGTCGTCAGTCGCCGGAAGCGGAGCCACTATTTTTGCGAGGAATGAACATCTATACAGATTGGCTGCGGCTGCCCTCTGTAGGAGCCGGCTTGCTGGCGATGGCGTTCGCCAGCAAGCCAGCTCCTACAGGGCGCGCGGCGCGATTACTGCGGGCGAACGCGCAGGGTCAGGCCCTTGAGGAAGTTGCGCAGCAACTGGTCGCCGCACGGGCGATAGTTGGTGTGGCCGAACTTGCGAAACAGTGCGCTCAGCTCAGGCTTGGACACCGGGAACTCGGATGCCTTGAGGATCGCGTGCATGTCGTCTTCTTTCAGTTCGAAGGCCACGCGCAGTTTCTTCAGGATGATGTTGTTGGTCACCGGCACTTCGATCGGCTGCGGCGGACGGCTTTCGTCCTTGCCGCGCTTGAAGATCACCAGGCCGTCGAGGAAGTGCGCCATGACTTCATCCGGGCAGCGCACGAAGCCTTCCTCGTCTTCCTCTTTCTTGTCGAGGTAGGTCAGCAGGTCTTCCAGGGACACGTCCATGCCGCCGATCTTGATGATCTCGATGACTTTCTTGTCGCTGATGTCGAGCATGTAGCGCACGCTGCGCAGTACGTCGTTATGAATCATGGTGTGCAATCCTGATATTCAGCAGTGGGCGCCGCATAAACAGCGGCGCCGGAATGTGTGGCGGCGTGAAAAGTCTTAGAACTTCTCTTTGCCGGACAGGTAACGCCATTGCCCCAGCGGCACTTTGCCGATGGACACGCCGCCGATGCGGATGCGGCGAATGGCGACGACCTTCAGACCTACGGCCTGGCAGAACAGGGCGATCACGCCCGGTTGCGGGTTCTTCATCGCAAAACGCAGGCGGTTTTCGTTCTGCCAGCTGGCCTTGACCGGCGGCAGTTCCTTACCTTTGTAGGTCAGGCCGTGGTTCAGGCGGTTGAGGCCGTGAGCCACCATGTCGCCTTCTACCTCGACGACATATTCCTGTTCGATCTTGGCGGAATCGGCGGTGAGCTTGCGCAGGATCTTCCAGTCCTGGGTGAACACCAGCAGACCGCTGGCATTGGCCTGCAAGTCGGTGCTGGCGGTCAGGCGCAGAAAGTGGCCCTTGAGCGGACGTTTGCTGAAGCGGTGTTCTTCGCTCAGGGTCTCGGCGCTGATGGTCGCCATCGCGGTTTCCGCGTCCATGCCCACGGGCACGTTCAGCAGGATGGTCACCGGCTCCGGTGCAGTGGCCTTGGCCTCTGGGTCGAGCTCGACTTTCTGGGTGTCGACCTTGAATTGCGGCTCGTCGATGACTTCACCGTCCACGGTGACCCAGCCGCCCTCGATGAACAGCTCAGCCTCCCGACGGGAACAGCCGACGAGTTCGATGAGGCGTTTGGAGAGACGAATCGGGTCAGTCATGACAGGGCCGTAACAAAAAAGGGGTGAGCATTGTACCTGCTGGGCGCCGGTTAATCCCGGCTCCATTTGCCGCATGTGCTTTTAATGTGGGAGCTGGCTTGCCTGCGATGCAGACGACGCGGTCTGTCTGTCGGAATGCAGTGATGCTATCGCAGGCAAGCCAGCTCCCACATGGGTTCTGTGGTGTGTCAGCCATGTTGTGAATGTTGCTGGTTTTGGCGCAAGCGCATGTGCAGCAGCGGATAAGGCTGGCCCATGCCATCGACTTCCGAACGGCCAATCACCTCGAAACCCTGCTTGAAGTAAAAACCCAGCGCCTGCGGGTTCTGCTCGTTGACGTCCAGTTCATCCGCGTTCAGGTGTTCCATGGCATAGCGCAGCAACTGCTTGCCTAAACCCTGGCCACGGTGTGCCGGGTCGATGAAGAGCATTTCGATCTTGCCCGCCGCCACCCCGGCAAACCCGGTGATGCGCTGGCGCGAGTCCTTGGTGCAGATCAGCATTACCGCGTCGAGGTAGCGGGTCAGTACCAGGTTCTTCAGCAATTCAATGTAGCTGTCCGGCAGAAAGTCATGGGTGGCGCGCACCGAGGCTTCCCAGACTTGCGTAAGTTCTTCGTAGTCGCTCTGTTTCGGCGTGTGGATGACCGAATGTTGGCGCATGGCCGGATGCCCCTTTTACCGTGGAATGTGCGAGTCCTTTCTCCCACAAAACGATAGACCTAAAAAAGCCCCGCATCTCGTCAAGAGAGCAGGGCTTTTCGTATTTTTTGCGTTTAGATCTGTTCAGCCCACAGGTCGTATTCGTCGGCGTCGGTCACTTTGCACCAGACTTTGTCGCCTGGCTTGAGGTTGCTGCCGTTGTCGATGAACACGTTGCCGTCGATTTCCGGGGCATCGAAGAAGCAGCGGCCAACAGCGCCTTGCTCGTCGACTTCGTCCACCAGCACTTCGATTTCACGGCCGACGCGCATTTGCAGGCGCGCCGAGCTGATGGCCTGTTGGTGCGCCATGAAGCGGTCCCAACGGTCTTGCTTGACGTCGTCCGGCACGATGGCCGCGTCCAGCAGGTTGGCCGGGGCGCCTTCGACCGGCGAGTACTGGAAGCAGCCGACGCGGTCGAGTTGGGCTTCGGTCAGCCAGTTCAGCAGGTATTGGAAGTCTTCTTCGGTTTCGCCGGGGAAGCCGACGATGAAGGTCGAGCGGATGATCAGGTCCGGGCAGATCTCGCGCCAGTTCTTGATCCGCGCCAGGGTCTTGTCTTCGAAGGCCGGACGTTTCATGGCTTTGAGGACTTTCGGGCTGGCGTGCTGGAACGGGATGTCCAGGTACGGCAGGATTTTCCCGGCGGCCATCAGCGGAATCAACTCGTCGACGTGCGGGTACGGGTAAACGTAGTGCAAGCGGACCCAGACGCCGAGGGTGCTCAGGGCTTCGCAGAGTTCGGTCATGCGGGTTTTCACCGGCGCGCCGTTCCAGAAACCGGTGCGGTATTTCACGTCGACGCCGTAAGCGCTGGTGTCTTGCGAGATCACCAACAGCTCTTTGACGCCGGCCTTGACCAGGCGCTGGGCTTCGTCGAGCACGTCACCGACCGGACGGCTGACCAGTTTGCCGCGCATCGACGGGATGATGCAGAAACTGCAGCTGTGGTTGCAGCCTTCGGAAATCTTCAGGTACGCGTAGTGGCGCGGGGTCAGCTTGATGCCTTGCGGCGGCACCAGGTCGATCAGCGGGTTGTGATCCTGGCGCGGTGGCACGGCGTCGTGCACGGCGTTGACCACTTGCTCGTACTGCTGCGGACCGGTCACGGCCAGTACGCTCGGGTGCACTTTACGAATGTTGCCTTCTTCGACGCCCATGCAGCCGGTCACGATGACCTTGCCGTTTTCCTTGATGGCTTCGCCGATCACTTCCAACGATTCAGCCTTGGCCGAGTCGATGAAACCGCAGGTGTTGACCACCACGACATCGGCGTCCTCGTAAGTGGACACGACGTCATAGCCTTCCATGCGCAGCTGGGTAAGGATGCGCTCGGAGTCGACCAGTGCTTTGGGGCAACCCAGGGATACGAAGCCAACCTTTGGATTGGCGGGCGCAGGAGTGGTGGACATGTCTAACCTCGGTATTTGTGACGCCTCCAGCCGAAGAAGGCAAGGCGACTGACGGGCGCTATGTTGCGCCTCTGGTCAAAAAGTGCGCAATTCTAGCGATGAGACGCGCACTTGACCAGCTTTATGCAGGGAAATACGACGAGTGCTGCGCTATGCTTCGCGCCGTTAGGCTTTACCGAATTTTTACAGTCAATAAAACGTCTGTAACGTCATGTAAAACAGCGCATGCTGCACGGCAAAGCATAGTGCTTCTTTATAAGAAGTCCGGGTCTGAGTAGTAGGAGTTTTGGATGGGGCAGGCAAGTAGTCAGGCGGCGGGTGCCGAGCATTCGGCGGCAAAGCCGATCGGCATGCTGGTCGCGGCGGTCGGGGTGGTTTACGGCGATATCGGCACGAGCCCGCTGTACACCCTTAAAGAGGTGTTCTCCGGCCACTATGGGGTACCGGTCAATCATGACGGGGTCTTCGGGATTCTGGCGCTGATCTTCTGGTCGTTGATCTGGGTCGTTTCGATCAAGTACGTGCTGTTCGTGCTGCGTGCCGACAACCAGGGCGAAGGCGGGATCATGGCTTTGACCGCCCTCGCTCGGCGGGCTGCGGCCGGGCATCCGAAGTTGCGCACGTTGCTGGTGGTCTGCGGGCTGATCGGCGCGGCGCTGTTCTATGGCGACAGCATGATCACTCCTGCGATTTCCGTTCTTTCGGCGATTGAGGGGCTGGGGCTGGCGTTTGACGGCATCGACCATTGGGTGGTGCCGCTGTCGTTGGTCGTGCTGGTGGCGCTGTTCCTGATTCAACGTCACGGCACCGCGCGGATCGGCATTCTGTTCGGGCCGATCATGGTGACCTGGTTTGTCGTGCTGGGGGCGCTGGGTGTCTACGGCATCATGCAGCACCCGGAAGTGTTGCAAGCGATGAACCCGATCTGGGGCGTGCGTTTCTTCATCGTTCACCCGGGCATGGGCGTGGCGATTCTTGGCGCGGTGGTGCTGGCGCTGACCGGTGCCGAAGCGCTGTACGCCGACATGGGCCACTTCGGTCGCAAGCCGATCGCACGCGCCTGGTTCATCCTTGTTCTGCCGGCGCTGGTGCTGAACTACTTCGGCCAAGGCGCGTTGCTGCTCGGTGATCCGGAAGCCGCTCGCAACCCGTTCTACTTATTGGCTCCGAGCTGGGCGCTGATTCCGTTGGTGGGGTTGTCGACCCTGGCCACGGTCATTGCTTCTCAGGCGGTGATTTCCGGTGCGTTCTCCCTGACTCGTCAGGCGATTCAGCTCGGTTACATACCGCGCATGCACATCCAGCACACCTCCAGTGCCGAGCAGGGCCAGATCTACATCGGCGCGGTGAACTGGGCGCTGATGGTCGGCGTCATCCTGTTGGTGCTGGGCTTCGAGTCCTCCAGCGAGCTGGCTGCGGCTTACGGCGTGGCCGTGACGGGCACGATGCTGATGACCACCATTCTGGTGTCGGCGGTGATATTGCTGCTGTGGAAATGGCCTCCGTTCCTCGCGGTTCCGCTGTTGCTGGGTTTCCTGTTGGTAGACGGTCTGTACTTTGCTGCCAACGTGCCGAAAATCATTCAGGGCGGGGCCTTCCCGGTCATTGCCGGTATCGTGCTGTTCGTGCTGATGACCACCTGGAAGCGCGGCAAGCAACTGCTGGTCGAGCGCATGGACGAAGGTGGGCTGCCCCTGCCGATTTTCATTGGCAGCATCCGCGTGCAACCGCCGCATCGGGTCCAGGGCACTGCGGTGTTCCTCACTGCGCGCCCAGACGCTGTGCCCCACGCGCTATTGCACAACCTGCTGCATAACCAGGTGTTGCACGAGCAAGTGGTGCTGCTGACCGTGGTCTACGAAGACATCCCGCGAGTGCCGCCGACACGGCGCTTCGAGGTTGAGTCCCACGGCGAAGGGTTCTTCCGGGTGATCCTGCACTTTGGCTTCGTCGACGAACCGGACGTACCGCAAGCACTGAAACTGTGTCACCTCGATGACCTGGACTTCAGCCCGATGCGCACCACCTACTTCCTCAGCCGCGAGACGGTGATCGCCTCCAAACTCGAAGGCATGGCCCGCTGGCGAGAGGGGTTGTTTGCTTTCATGCTGAAGAATGCCAATGGCAATTTGCGGTTCTTTAATCTGCCGCTGAACCGGGTGATTGAGTTGGGGACGCAGGTCGAGATGTAAGCCCCCATTGAAAAGCCCCCGTTGCCATGAAGGCAGCGGGGGCTTTTTTGTGCCCGTTGATCCGAGTTCACTGACAATCCCACAGGGGATCTGCGGTGTTACTGGCTTTCGGGCAGGTCTTCTTCTGATTCGGTCTTCGTCCGGGCCGGTCGCGGTGTCAGCACCTTCACCACATCATCAATCACGGCCTTGCCCATCGCCGTCAGATAGTGCGCGGCCCAGGCGTGGCGATCGGTGTCTCTTGCGTAGGCGGCATCCTCGGCGAATGATTTGCCGAGGAACAGCAGGTCAGAGGCTTGTGACAAGGCAGCAACGATGGGGACGCCGGCGCGGACGTTAAATAGCGCCTGATCCGGGCAGTAGATGAGTGGGGTGTAGCCTATGGTTTTTAAATCTGAAATCGCGGAAGCATCAATTTTAGTCATAGTCAAAAATCCTAGTTGAGGAGCTGGCTCATTCGTTTCCAAGCGAATGGGTGACAGCTGTACGCAGGTTGGAAAACCGGGAACTAGGAAACCGGCACGCCCGAGGGCGTCCCACGCACAGCTGCCATAACTCATGATCACAAAAAACGCATGCAATCATGACGGGCGCGCTGTTGCGGCTAGTATCCGACGGGTTTCCAAGCCCGATCGCTGAAAGGTCAGCGACGTCCGGAGAGTATCCCGTCGAAGAAAAACGCAACAAGGCGGCAAAGTGCCCAAACGCGAGATTCGGAGTTTGCCTACAAGGTCCGCGGGCGTCATCCGATATTGCGACACCAGAAGTAAACGAAACTGAACGTGGAGAGAGCGTTTATACGTCGATCGGCTCATGTTTTTGTCGGCACGAAAAACGCGGGTTGACGAATTCGCGTTTTTTGCAGCTTGCGGTATGTCGAATCAAGCGCAATACTCTGCGTAGAACTGTGTGTTCAAATTTGCATGATTGTGTAGAGAGGTGAGTATGACGGCATTACTGGAACGTGCTGACCAAGCGATTTCGGTGACTGCGATGGTCAGGGGGTTTAGTGCGAGGCTAAAGGAGATTTCCAGCCGAGCCACCGAGCGGCTGGTCATTTTCAAAGATAACCAACCCGCAGCGGTCATTATCAATGTCGATGCGTATCAGGAAATGCTCGACGAGCTTGAGGACCTTCGGGTTGAAGCGGCGGCTCGAGAGCGACTGATCGGTTTTGATCAGGCCAAGGCTGTCAGCCACGACGATATGCGGGCGCGGTACGCCAAGAAAGACTAAAGGAGCTGTGGATGGTTTGGGGCGTTATCTATCATCCGGAGGTTCAGAAGGATCTGGATCTGCTGGGAGCTGTGGCGGCGAACCGCATTCTTGATGTTATCGAAGAGCGGATTATCAATGGTGAGCCGGACAAGAGCGGCAAGCCCCTGAGAGCCAGTCTTGCGGGCTGTAGACGGATCCGGACAGGCGACATGCGAATTGTTTATAGCGTCGATGGCAAGGCCATTCAGGTATTGATCGTCGCAGTCGGGGCCCGACGTGACGAAGAGGTCTATGACGCCGCAGAGCGTCGCCTATAGTAGAAAGCCCCCGTTGCCGTGAAGGTAGCGGGGGCTTTTTTTGTGTTCGGTGATTTTGAATCCACTGACCATCCCTGTGTGCGAGCTTGCTCGCGATAGCGGTCTGTCAGTCGACATCAATGGTGACTTCTCGTCCGTCATCGCGAGCAAGCTCGCTCCCACAGAGGAACGGCGGTGTTATTTGCTCGTTCAGGCAGTTCTTCTTCAGGTTCGTTCTTTGTCTCGGCTGGTCGCGCGATCAGGACCTATCGAACGGTCTTGACGGCTCGATATTTCCAATGAAAAAAGTGTCCACGTTTTATGGAATGTGGACACTTGGAGTTTCTAGCTTGATGAAGAGTCAAGACATTTTGCTTTTGTTCACCAGCCTGCACGCCCAAGAAAAAACGGTTTAGGGAAAATGGAATCTGAGTAGAATTCGACATAACGTTCGGCTAGCTGGAAGCGCTTCATCTGCACATGTAAAAAAGCCCCCGCAACCAAACGGCTGCGGGGGCTTTTTCGTGGGCGGGCCTCAGATCACTCCTGAGCCGTCTCACCCTTGGCCTGGCGCTTCTCGATGATGTCCACCAAGCGCTTTGCCAGCGCCGGGTAGTTCTCATCAAAGTGATGGCCGCCAGGCAGTTTCATCGCTTCGCCCACGGCGGTCTTGTCGGTGCAGCCGCTTTCGTCGACTTCTTCTTCACCGTAGATGCACACCACTTTCTCCGGCGGCAGCTTGGCCATTTCCGGGCCGGTGGCGGCTTCTTTGCCGGCGTTGCCGAGCCAGCCTTCGACTTCGATTTCGAAGCTGCCGGTACGGGCGAAGGCGAGCAGGATGATGGCGTCGACGCGTTGCTGTTCCGCGGGTTCCAGGCGGTTGTAGATCGCCGGCAGGACGTCGGCGCCGAACGAGTAACCGGTCAGGATGAAGCGCTTGGTGCCCCATTTCTGCCGGTAGTGTTGCATCAGCTCGGCGAGGTCCAGAGCGCTTTGCTCCGGGCTTTTGTGCTGCCAGTAGTAGCGCAGGGTGTCGATGCCGACCACCGGGTAGCCGATCTTGGCCATCTCGCCCGCGACGTCGCGGTCCAGGTCACGCCAGCCGCCGTCACCGGACAGGAACAGGGTCACGGTGTCCTTGGCTTGCCCGGCCGGGACTTCGACCACCGGAATCTGCAAGCCACCGGCCGCTTTATCGCCACCAACGAGGAGCTTGCGCAGTTCGTTGTTCAGCACTTGCGGCAGGTTGATGTCGTAGTCGCTGATGCTGGTTTCGGCGTTGGGTTGGTCGCGCACGAAGCCGGCGCTGGTGTCGTCCGGGTTGTCGTTCCAGGCCACCAGCCAGTGACCGTGAACGGCGCTTTTCGGTAGCAGGTGGGTGCATCCGGGTTTTTCCAGAGCCAGGTCGACGGAGACGGCCTGGGCCTTGTCGTCCTTCTGCTCGGACAACCAGCGCCACGCCAGCACCGCGCCAGGGCCGATGCCGCTGACCAGGGTCGCCGGGCCATTGAGTTCTCGCAGGCCCGATTGCAGGGCGCGACTTTGCAGCAGGCAGTCCTTGGGCAGGATCACCTGAACAATCTGCGCCGAGCCGCTGCGGCTCAGGGTCATCAATTGTTTGTCGCTGAGTTTCTGGTCTTCGGTGACCGCCACCAGCACCTGGGCGCGTGGCGTGTTGCCAGGGATGACGCGGGTCATCGCGGCGCCATCGGCCGGTGTCAGCTGTTCGAGGGTCGGTTCGGGGGCCGGGCGTTTCAGGTACCAGAAACCGCCACCGAGAATCAGGGCCAACACGACCAGCGTGCCCAGTACGTACCGCAAGGAGCGTTGAATCATCAGCGTTTCACCAATCCAGTCAAGCCGCCTGCAATCAGGGCAGCAGTATCGGCCAGGGCAACCAGCGGATCGAGTCCGGCGGGCACGGCCATATAACGGGGTTCCCAGTCAGGCTGGAATTTGTCTTTGAAGCGGCGCAAGCCTTGGAAGTTGTAGAGCTGCTCACCACGGCGGAAAACCATCGAGCCCAGACGCTGGGTCAGCGGTGCGCCACGCCGGGGTTGCAACCCCGACAGCGGCACCATGCCCAGGCTGAAACGCGCGTATCCATGATTTTTATAATGTTGAATCAGGCCGACCATCATGAACTCCATGGTCAGCTTGGGGGCGTCCGGGTGTGCGCGCATCAGGTCGAGGCTGGCCAGGTCATGGCCGTAAGTCTCGAGCAGGTTGGCGAACGCCACCGGGCGCCCTTCGAAACGGATCACCGCGACGCGGAAATGCTTGAGGTAGTCATCGCTGAAACGCCCGAGCGAGAAGCCTTTCTCGCGCACGTTCTTGCCGGTCAGCCACGCATCCGAAATCACCTTGAGCTCATCCATCGGCGCATGGCCTGGCTCAAAGATTTCCAACGACAGGCCATCGCGAGTGCCGCGGTTCCAGGTGTAGCGCAGATCTTTCATCTCTTTGCCCTTGGCTTCGAGATCAAAGCGCTGCAGATCGACCCGGGCTTCTTCGCCGAGCTTGATCGCGGTCAGGCCGATGTCCATGTAGTACGGCAGGTTCTCGGCGCGCACTTGATAGAACACGGGGCGGGCGTGGTGGATGTCGCAGAGGTCGCGGAACTGCCAGATCATTTCCGCCCGTTGCTGGGTCGGGCCGATCGGGTCGTACAAGGCCACCAGGCTGCGGCCACGGCGGGCGTACATCAGGAACGCTTCGTCGTTGGGGTGAAACAGCAGCGCCTTGTCACCGGTCAGGGCCAGGCCACCGTCCGGTTGCGCGGAAGCCATCAGGATTTTTACCGCACGGTCCAGCTCGTCAGGCGCCGGCAGGTGAATCACCGGGCGCGCGGTGCGCAGCAGCCAGGTCAGCGACACGACCACCAGCAGAACGGCGGCGCCCAACAATGAGCGCAAGCCGCGCGGGGCGTCGGCGTCGAGGGTGAACTGCCACCAGAGTTGATGGCTGTAGGGAACGTCCTGATAGGCGAACAGCAGCAACCATATCGAGGCGCCGAGCACGCACAGACTCGACACCAGATACAGCGGCGAGAACGGCAATTCAGTGAGGCGGCTCGGGCGATAGAACGAGCGCCGGAACACCCCGAGCAGGCTCGCCGTCAGGGTCATCAGGCAGGCTTCTTCCCAGTCAAAGCCCTTGAGCAGAGAGAGCAGGGCGCCGACCAGCAATAGAATGGTGGTCAGCATCCACGCGGCGGACAACCGACGACGCAAGCCTTGGGCCAGCAGCAGGCACAGCACGCCGACCAGGCTGGCACCGAAGTGCGAGGCGTCGACCAGGCGGTGCGGAATCAGAAAGCCGATGTGTTCCAGGCGGGTGTCGATTTCCGGGGTTACGCCGGAGAACAGCAGCACCACACCGGACAGGAACACCAGCACCGCCAGAATCGGCGCGGCCAGACCAGACGCCACCCGCAGGGACTGGCGAGACTGAAACAGGCGCTGGCCTTCGTTGATCAGCAGGAGCACACACGCCACCAGCAGCGGCAGCACGACATAGATCAGGCGATAGAGCAGCAGCGCGGCGGCCAGTGGAGCGGCGCCGAGAGTGTCAGCGAAGGCGGCCAACAGAATGGCTTCAAATACACCGACGCCGCCGGGCACATGGCTGAGCACGCCGGCGGCCAGAGCCAGCAGGTACACCAGCAGGAACGCACCGAAGGGCGGCGCTTCCGGCAGCAACAGATAGAGCACGGTCGCGGCGGCGGCCACGTCCAGGGCGGTGATGATCAGTTGCAGGAAAGTCAGGCGGCGGCCGGGGAGGCGCAAGGTACGGCGCCCGACCTTGACCAGCAGATTGTCCGGGGAAGGCTGTTCCGGAAGGCGACGGCGGTAGATGCCGATGGCCAATACGCTGAACAGCAGCAAAACCGCGGCGGCAACGACCCCCAGCAAACCCTCGGACAATCCCAGGGCCGCCGAGGCGGCAGGCAGGTTGCTGAGGGTCGCCAGGGCGGCCAGCGGTGGCAGCGCACAGCCGAGCGAGAGGCTGGCGAACAACGTCATGTGAGCGACTTCAGAAGCGCCCAGGCCATGACGTGCATATAAACGGTAACGAACCGAGCCCCCCGAGAGCATCGAAAGACCGATGGCGTTGCCGATGGCAAATGCGGTGAAGCCGCCCAGCGCGAGAGTTCGCGGCGCCAGTGTCACGCCCGCATAGCGGCTGGCGGACCATTCGTACCCCAGCAGAATGATGAAGCCGGTGACGGTCGCCGCCAGTGCGCCCAGCAGTGCCGGTTTCGGTACTTCCAGAATCGAGTCATGCAAAGCGTAAAGATCGAGTTCGCTCAGCAGATGACGACAGGCAATCAGCGCGATAGCGAACAACAGCAGGGTGACAGCCAAGCCGATGGGCTGACGGTACTTGCTGACCAGATCCAGCAAGCGCAAACGCTCGGCCTTGATCGGTTGTGTCGCTGTGACGGTGTCTTGTGGATCAGACGAGTTGGCGCGCATCAATCACCTCTTGGATTGTGCGCGACAGGATGGGGGTATCCAGCCAAGTTACCAATCCCTGTAGAAAAAAATAATCACAAATATTAACGCCTCTCACCGGGAAGCGGCGATGGCATGTCATGGGTCGTAGAGGGTTCTGTCTGCGATTCAGCATTGTCTGAACTCACAGCATTGAAGATCCGGAACGCTTCACTACACAGTGACAGGTCATTGTTGCGAAAGGACTTTTTCAACAGATACAAAAAAGGCCACTCTTTCGAGTAGCCTTTTTTGATGTTTGGTTGCGGGAGCCGGATTTGAACCGACGACCTTCGGGTTATGAGCCCGACGAGCTACCAGACTGCTCCATCCCGCGTCTGTGTGTCGGCATTCTACAGAGGATCGCCGGGCTGTCAACCGTCAATCCGGATAAAACCTGTTCTGGTTCAATCGCTTAGCGGGAAGGTGGGGCAGGGTGATCGTCTGCGAGGCAGGTGTGGCAAGGCTTGCAGCTCTATCAGGTGGCGCTTTTCGATTGAGAAAATAAATTCACCGGTTACTTTTCCTACCGGGGGAGAGGAACATTCAGACTACTGGTGCTATATACAGGTGTCAGTGAGATACTGCCGATCCGACACGCCAATACGCCATTTCTTCACCATGAACACCGCTTTTATATGACCCAGCGAAAAATCATCCACGTCGATTGTGACTGTTTCTACGCTGCCATCGAGATGCGTGACGACCCGCGCCTGGCAGGTAAGCCTCTGGCGGTGGGTGGTTCGGCGGATCGGCGTGGGGTGATCGCCACTTGTAACTATGAAGCGCGGGCCTACGGCGTGCGCTCGGCGATGTCTTCGGGGCATGCCCTGAAGCTGTGCCCGGATCTGACCATCGTCAAGCCGCGCATGGACGCCTATAGAGAAGCGTCGAAGGAAATTCATACGATCTTTCGCGATTACACCGACCTGATCGAGCCGCTTTCCCTCGACGAGGCTTACCTCGACGTGTCGGACAGTGCGCATTTCGGTGGCAGCGCCACGCGCATCGCCCAGGACATTCGCCGCCGAGTCTCCAATCAGTTGCACATCACAGTCTCGGCCGGCGTGGCGCCGAACAAGTTTCTGGCCAAGATCGCCAGTGACTGGAAGAAACCCAACGGTTTGTTTGTGATCACGCCGGACCAGGTCGAGGACTTTGTCAGCGGTTTGCCCGTCAGCAAGTTGCACGGCGTTGGCAAAGTGACCGCTGACAAGCTGGGCAGGCTCGGCATTGTCGATTGCTCGCATTTACGCGAGTGGGACAAGTTGGCGCTGGTGCGTGAATTCGGCAGCTTCGGCGAGCGACTCTGGAGCCTGGCCCGTGGGATTGATGACCGTTTGGTGCACAACGACAGCCGTCGGCAGTCAATCAGTGTCGAAAACACTTACGACGTGGACCTGCCGGATCTGGTCAGTTGTCTGGATAAATTACCCGAGCTGCTGGAAACCCTGGCGGGCCGCATGGCGCGGATCGACAGCAGCTACAGGCCGGGCAAGCCCTTCGTCAAAGTGAAGTTTCATGATTTTACCCAGACGACGCTGGAACAGGCCGGGGCAGGGCGGGATTTGGGCAGTTATCAGTTGTTGCTGACCCAGGCGTTCAATCGCGGCGGGAAACCGGTGCGGTTGTTGGGGATTGGTGTGCGGCTGGAGGATTTGCGGGGTGGGTTTGAGCAGATGGAGTTGTTTGAGCGGTAGATTTGCGGTGAATGCGGTGGCCTCTTCGCGGGCAAGCCTCGCTCCTACAGGTAACGCATATTCCTTGTAGGAGCGAGGCTTGCTCGCGAAGCTTTTGCCTTTAATTCGGTCCCGGATCGGCCACCAGTCGCCCGGCATCCTTGGTCAACGACTTGAGGAATTCGGTCTGCAGCTCTGGATCGTTGCGGGTCAGTTCGATCAGGCTTTGTTCCAGCTCGCTGGCTTCTTCTTCAAGTCCCAGTTCCGACAGGCGCTTGACCCGGTGTACCCACTGGCTCACTTCGTCGTCTTCGAGGTCGTCATAAATCAGGCCATGCGCTTCGAGCAACTTGCCGCGCAATGAACGGCTGACCGCCAGGGACGAGTCGGTGTGCACATCGTCCTGGCCGTCTTCGACGCTGATCAGCAGTCGGCTCAGATGATTGATGTCATGTTCGGCGAACGGGCTGTCCAGCAGGTTCAGGCGCAGAACACCGTTTTTGTCGGTGCTCAGCTCGAACGTTTCCTTGCCGGCTTTCACCACCACCGGGCGCTCGCTCCACGGCAAGCTCGAGTATTCGGTGCGCTTGTCGAGCTGGATTTCGTCGATACCCGCCAGGTTTTGCTGCGCCCGACCGTTGGACTGCACGTTCATGAGCGGGTTGAGCCCGGCAAAACCGTAGCTCAGCCAATCCTTGGTTACGCTGTCCGGCAGGTTGCCGAGGGTGAACACGTTGACCACATTCGCACCGACACCGCCGACCACTGCCACCGCGCCCAGCGGGATCTCGTAGACCTCCCGCCAGGGTTGGTAAGGCGTGTAGCGATCGTAGTGACGCGTGACTTCGAACTCGGTGACTTCGAACGTTTTCTGCTCGTGGATTTTCACCCGCCGCTGCGGCAACTCAAGCACCTTGGGCTCGCCGACGTCGATCTGCAGGCTGTGATCGAGCAATTTGCGCTCGACACGCTCCTCGTGCTCACTGCGTTGGGACATGTGATTGGCGCAGCCGCTGACCAGCAAGGTGCCGCACAGGGCGGCACCACCGAGGCCTAAGGTGTTTCGCTTGAACATGACTTCTCTATCTGGTGTCAGCGGCGGATACGGGCCTGGAGGAAAGACAGCACGTCAGCAACCGGCAGCGCTTGCGCTTCAGGTTCGGTACGGCTCTTGTATTCCAGATTGCCTTCGGCGAGGCCGCGGTCACTGACCACGATCCGGTGAGGAATGCCGATCAGCTCCATGTCCGCGAACTTGATGCCCGGGCTGGTTTTCTTGTCGCGATCGTCCAGCAGTACTTCGAAGCCGGCGGCAGTCAGTTCTGCGTACAGCTTGTCGGTGGCTTCGCGAACCTGTTCGGTCTCGTAGCGCAATGGCACCAGGGCGACCTGGAATGGCGCCAGTGTGTCGCTCCAGATGATCCCGTTGGCGTCGTTGTTCTGCTCGATGGCCGCAGCCACCACGCGGGAAACACCGATGCCGTAGCAACCCATTTCCAGGGTGACCGGCTTGCCGTTCTCGCCCAGCACTTCGCACTTCATCGCCTTGCTGTACTTGTTGCCCAGCTGGAAGATATGCCCGACTTCGATGCCACGCTTGATTTCCAGGGTGCCCTTGCCATCCGGGCTTGGGTCGCCGGCGACAACGTTACGCAGATCGGCAACGGTTGGAACTGGCAGATCACGCTCCCAGTTCACGCCGAAGTAGTGCTTGTCGTCGATGTTCGCACCGATGCCGAAGTCGCTCATCAGTTCGACGGAACGGTCGATGATGATCGGCAGTGGCAGGTTCAGCGGGCCGAGGGAGCCGGCGCCGGCGCCAATGGCGTCGCGCAGTTCGCTTTCGGAAGCCATGACCAGCGGGCTGGCAACGCCTGGCTGATTGCCGGCCTTGATTTCGTTCAACTCATGGTCGCCACGGATAATCAGGGCAATCAGCTTGCCTTGCTCTTCGGCGTGAACCACCAGGGTCTTGATGGTCTTTTCGATCGGCAGGTTGAAGCCTTCGACCAGTTGCGCAATGGTCTTGGCGTTCGGCGTGTCGACCAGGCGCAGTTCTTCAGTCGGCGCCGCACGGGAAGTTTCACGCGGTACGGCTTCGGCTTTCTCGATGTTCGCGGCGTAGTCGGAACCGTTGCTGAAGACGATATCGTCTTCGCCGGACTCGGCCAGTACGTGGAACTCGTGGGAGCCGGCGCCGCCGATGGAGCCGTTGTCGGCTTCTACAGGGCGGAACTTCAGGCCCAGACGGGTAAACACGTTGCAGTACGCCTTGTGCATGCGGTCGTAGGTGATCTGCAGCGAAGGCTGATCAGCGTGGAACGAATAGGCGTCTTTCATGATGAATTCACGGCCGCGCATCAAACCGAAGCGTGGGCGGATTTCGTCACGGAACTTGGTCTGGATCTGATACAGGTTGATCGGCAGCTGTTTGTAGCTGCTCAACTCGTTGCGCATCAGGTCGGTGATCACTTCTTCGTGGGTCGGGCCGGCGCAGAAGTCGCGACCGTGGCGATCCTTGAAGCGCAGCAATTCAGGGCCGTATTCTTCCCAGCGACCGGATTCCTGCCACAGCTCAGCCGGTTGGGTGCTCGGCATCAACACTTCGAGAGAGCCCGCGGCGTTCATTTCTTCACGAACGACGGCTTCGACCTTGCGCATCACTCGCAAGCCCATCGGCAGCCAGGTGTAGAGGCCCGAGGCGAGTTTGCGGATCATGCCGGCGCGCAGCATCAGCTGATGGCTGATGACGACCGCGTCGGAAGGCGTTTCTTTCTGTGTGGCGAGCAAAAATTGACTGGTGCGCATGGTTGGCCGTTGTCGGTTGCTGATGACGAGAAATGACGGAGCATTGTACGGGCGAGATCCGCTGGCGTACAGGCGTGCGGTCGGCGGTGTGGCACGAGGGCGGGAATCGTCGCGCCCTCTGCGAAATGTCCTACGATTCTTCCGCGACCTGGGTCGGCACCGGTTCGGGTGTCGGCGTCGGACCTGCGCGGCGGCTCTCCTGGAACCAGTGCAGGGCGATCAACAGCAGGGTCGGAACACCCAACAACGCCGTGATCAGGAAGAAGTTGTGGTAACCGAATTTTTCCACCATGACCCCTGAATAACCGCCGATCAGGCGCGGCAGCAGGAGCATGATCGAGCTGAGCAGGGCGTACTGGGTAGCCGAGAATTTGAGGTTGGTCAGGCTCGACAGGTAAGCGACGAACGCCGACGTCGCCAGGCCCGAGCTGAAGTTGTCCAGGGAAATGGTCAGGATCAGCATGTTCAGGTTGGCGCCCATGCCGGCGAGCATCAGGAACAGCAGGTTGGTGCCGGCCGACGCAATGCCGCCGATCAGCAGAATCGGGAGGATGCCGAAACGCACGATCAGCAGGCCGCCCATGCCGGCGCCGACCAGGGTCATGATCAGGCCGAAAATTTTGCTGACGCTGGCGATCTGATCCTTGGTGAAGCCCTGGTCTATATAGAACACGTTGGCCATCACGCCCATGACCGTATCGGACATGCGGTAGGTGGCGATCAACCCGAGCAACAGGAACGCCTGCCAGCGGTAACGCAGAATGAAGTCGTTGATTGGCGTCAACACCGGCGCCAGGCCACGGCGACCCATGGCCGACAGGCACATAAACGTGAGCGTGGTGTAGAGGATGGCCCGCAGTAAGGCGCGGTCTTCGAGCAGCAGGTCGAGCGGGCTCACGCCTTCGAACAGCACGCTGGCGAAGTCGGTGTTGTAGAGCTGGGTAAACATGGCTGGCACGGACACCAGCAGCACGATCAGCACGAACACCGACATCAGTTGATGCATAAAGCTGTAGCGGCCGGCTTGAAGTTGAGTGCGCAGGGGCACGGGCGGTTCGCGCATGAACAGCGTGGTCAGCAGCGCCGGGACCATCAATGCCCCAAACAGCACGTAGGTGCCGGCCCAGGCCGAATGCTTGTAGTTGAAACCGGTGGAGCCGAAGCCTTCGGCGAAGAACAGCGCGCCAGCCGTCGCCAGCAGGGCGGCGATCCGATAGCCAGACATGTAGCTGGCAGCGAGAGCCGCCTGGCGAGTGTCGTCGGCGATTTCCAGGCGATAGGCGTCAACGGCAATGTCTTGCGTCGCCGAGGCGAAGGCGACGACCACGGCGATGGCGATCAACCAGGACAAATGCTTTTGCGGGTCGCAGAAACCCATCCCGATCAGGCCGAGGATCACCAGCGCCTGGGACAGCACCAGCCAGGAGCGTCGTCGACCGAGTTTGCCGAGAAATGGCAGGCGCCATTGGTCGAGCAGCGGGGACCAGACCCATTTAAAGGCATAGGCCAAGCCGATCAGACTTGCATAACCGATGGTTTCGCGGGCCACACCGGCCTCACGCAGCCAGACGGAAAGCGTCGAAAACACCAGCATATAGGGCAGGCCGGCGGCGAAACCAAGCAACAACAACACAAGCGTCGAGGGGCTGGCATAGGCGGCGAGCGCGGCGCGCCAGGTTTTACGGGGCATGGGTTGGAGTCTGCCTCAAGAATTACGGAAACAAAGCGCGCACTCTAACCGCTGTGCTCTACCGGGCGCCAGCCATGGCGCTGAATATCAACACGATTGTTCAGGATACTGACGCCTTCGGAGCGCAATCGTGCGCGCTGCTCATCCCCTGAAGGACTGCCCATGGGCAGGCTGATCCGACCGCCGGCACCGAGCACGCGGTGCCACGGCAATTTGGTGTCGCCCGGCAGTTGGCTCAATGTGCGTCCCACCCAGCGCGCAGCGCGGCCCAGTCCTGCCAGCTCGGCGAGTTGACCATAGCTCACCACTTTGCCTTCGGGTACTTGCGCGAGGGTCAAGTAGAGCGCCGTGCGTCGGATTTGCGCCGCACTTTCGGTTTCAACGGTTGGGTCGGTCACGTCCGTGGTTCCTGAAAAAGGTCGCCTTACCGTTTGTAGAGTAAGTCGTGGATTGGCAATTGAGAAATGAACTCAATAGAAATAGTCGGGTCAGTCCTTGCTAGGGTCTTATTCTCAGGGATAATGCCGACTTTTTTTCGCAAACTTGAGCCTGTACTTGCTTATGGTGTCCAGAACCCTGCTGTGCCTTGCTGTCATGAGTGCCTCCACGCCGTTGCTCGCTGATACCGTCTGGTTGAAGAACGGTGACAAATTGAGCGGCAAGATCACGCTGTTCGATGGCGGTAAATTGCTGATCCAGACCGAGTATGCCGGTGCGGTCCCGATCGACTGGAAACAGGTCAAGACCCTGGAAAGTGATCAGGAGTTGCTGGTCAAGCAGGATGCCTACACCGGTGAGAAGGCCAAGTCACTGCATGCGGCAGACGACGGCAAGGTGACGCTGGAAAACGGCGAGGTGCCCAAGACGGTCGAGTTGGCCAGTATCCAGCAGATCCTCAAGCCCAAGCCGGTGGTCGAAGACCTGGTGTGGAAGGGGAATATCGACGCTGCGCTGGATTACCAGCGGGCGGAAAAAGATACCGATGACTACGACATCGACTTCAAGACCACTGCGCGCCATGGCAGATGGCGGCATATCGCCGAAGGCGAGTACAACCGCGAGTTCCAGGATGACGTGGTCACTACCGACAACTGGCGGGGCGAATACTCGCTCGACCGCTTCCTGACCGAGAAATGGTTCTGGCAAGGTCGTGCGGTCTATAAACGTGACAAGGTTGAAGATCTCTCCCGTCAGCGCACCGTCGGTACCGGTCCGGGTTACCAGTTCTGGGATAACGAGCTGGGCGCATTCTCCCTGGGCTCGCTGGTCAACCGCACGGACTATCAGTTCTCCGACGGCAGCAAGGAAAACTTCTATTCCCTGGCGATGAAGTGGGACTACAACCGTTACCTGATCGGCAAGAGCGTGGAGTTCTTCACCAATGGCGAAGTGGGCAAGCCGTTGTCGGGCGTAGCTGATTACGCGCTCGATGCTGAAATGGGCTTGCGCTACAAGGTTACCGAGTGGGCGTCGCTTAACCTCAAGGCCGAGCGAGATGTCATCAGCGGCA
This sequence comes from Pseudomonas sp. NPDC099000, assembly GCF_044759925.1. Classification (NCBI taxonomy): domain Bacteria; kingdom Pseudomonadati; phylum Pseudomonadota; class Gammaproteobacteria; order Pseudomonadales; family Pseudomonadaceae; genus Pseudomonas; species Pseudomonas sp. NPDC099000. Next base: position 418 of record NZ_JBIWAF010000028.1, on the reverse strand, counting down.
CCGACGATGCTGATCTGGACAAGACCCGCTACACCGCAGGGTTTGGCGTGGCCTGGTAAGGCATTAAAAAATCGCAGCCACCTGGCTGCGATTTTTTTTGCCTGCAAAACACACAGGCACAAAAAAGCCCCGCTTTTGAGGGCGGGGCTTTTTACTAAAGCAAGTACAAGTTAGATAACTTGAACTTCTTCAGCTTGCATGCCTTTCTGACCGCGGGTAGCGATGAAAGAAACCTGTTGGCCTTCTTTCAGGCTTTTGAAGCCGTCGGATTGGATAGCTTTGAAGTGAACGAACAGGTCGTCACCGGATTGTGGAGTGATGAAGCCGAAGCCTTTTTCATCGTTGAACCACTTAACGGTACCCGTTGGGCGATTAGACAGGGTGTACCTCCTTGCACCAAGATCACTGCGACGCAGGA
>NZ_JBIWAF010000027.1:0-68510 GCF_044759925.1 Pseudomonas sp. NPDC099000 | reverse complement strand
TACCAGGTTGCGCAGTTTTACCTGGTAATCCCCTTCCTCCGTCCCTGGACGAAACTTGATTTCTTTAACCTGAATCTGCTTCTGGTTTTTCTTGGCCGCGGCAATCTGCTTCTTCTTCTCGAAGATCGATTTGCCGTAGTCCATCAGTTTGCAAACAGGGGGTACTGCATCGGCGGAAATTTCCACCAAATCCAGTTTGGCCTCTTCAGCCTTAAGAAGCGCGTCTTCAATTGACACAATCCCAAGCTGTTCACCTTCAGCCCCAATTAACCGAACCTCGCGTGCCGAGATATTCTCGTTGATCGGGGCTTTCGGTGCAGCTCGTTTATCTTGTCTCATTTCACGCTTAATAGTAATTACTCCGAATCTGGGCGACCACGCCGGGAAACCGCTTGCGCGAGAAACTCAGCGAACTGGGCGACGGGCATCGATCCCAGGTCAGCACCTTCACGAGTACGCACAGCGACAGTCTGCATCTCGACTTCCCGATCTCCGATAACCAAGAGATAAGGAACCTTGAGCAAAGTATGCTCGCGGATTTTAAAGCCGATCTTTTCATTTCTCAAGTCAGACTTGGCACGAAATCCGCTTTCATTGAGGGTTTTTTCAACCTCGGCGGCAAAATCGGCCTGTTTGTCAGTGATATTCATGATCACTGCCTGGGTCGGAGCCAGCCACGCAGGGAATGCACCCTCGTAGTGCTCGATCAGGATTCCGACGAAACGTTCGAAGGATCCGAGGATCGCCCGGTGCAACATCACCGGGTGCTTGCGACTGTTGTCTTCGGAGACGTATTCGGCTCCCAGACGGACAGGCAGGTTAAAATCGAGCTGAAGGGTACCACACTGCCAGACACGACCGAGGCAATCTTTCAGCGAGAACTCGATCTTCGGACCGTAGAACGCACCCTCGCCCGGCTGCAAATCGTAAGGCAAGCCAGCGCTATCAAGGGCTGCAGCCAATGCAGCTTCAGCGCGGTCCCACAGCTCGTCGGAACCGACGCGTTTTTCCGGACGAGTGGACAGCTTCATTTCGACGTCTTTGAAGCCGAAGTCGGCATAAACGTCCATGGTCAGCTTGATGAACGCAGCGGATTCAGCCTGCATTTGCTCTTCAGTGCAGAAGATGTGGGCGTCATCCTGAGTGAACGCACGCACGCGCATGATGCCGTGCAGCGCACCCGATGGCTCATTACGATGGCAAGCACCGAATTCGGCCAAGCGCATTGGCAACTCGCGGTAGCTTTTCAGGCCCTGATTGAACACTTGCACGTGGCAAGGGCAGTTCATTGGCTTGATGGCGTAGTCGCGGTTTTCCGACTGCGTGGTGAACATGTTGTCAGCGTAGTTGGCCCAGTGCCCGGATTTCTCCCACAGGCTACGGTCAACGACCTGCGGAGTTTTGATCTCCAGGTAACCGTTGTCGCGCTGAACCTTGCGCATGTATTGCTCGAGCACCTGGTATAGCGTCCAGCCGTTCGGGTGCCAGAACACCATGCCCGGCGACTCTTCCTGGGTGTGGAACAGCCCCAGACGCTTGCCGATCTTGCGGTGATCGCGCTTCTCAGCTTCTTCGATGCGCTGGATGTAAGCCGCCAGCTGCTTCTTGTCTGCCCACGCCGTGCCGTAAACGCGCTGCAATTGCTCGTTCTTGGCATCGCCACGCCAGTAGGCGCCGGACAACTTGGTCAGCTTGAAGGATTTCAGGAAGCGCGTGTTCGGCACGTGCGGGCCACGGCACATGTCGACGTATTCTTCGTGATAGTACAGGCCCATGGCCTGCTCGTTCGGCATGTCCTCGACCAGGCGCAGCTTGTAGTCTTCGCCACGGGTCTTGAACACTTCGATCACTTCGGCACGCGGAGTGACTTTCTTGATCACGTCGTAATCTTTTTCGATCAGCTGCTGCATGCGCTGTTCGATCGCGGCCAGGTCGTCCGGGGTGAAAGGACGTTCGAAGGCGATGTCGTAATAGAAGCCTTCATCGATGACCGGACCGATGACCATCTTGGCCGTCGGGTACAGCTGCTTGACCGCGTGGCCAACCAGGTGGGCGCAAGAGTGGCGAATGATCTCCAGCCCCTCTTCATCCTTTGGCGTAATGATTTGCAGCGTGGAATCGCTGTCGATGATGTCGCTGGCGTCGACCAGCTTGCCATTGACCTTGCCGGCCACGGTGGCCTTGGCCAGACCTGCACCAATGGATGCGGCGACCTCGGCTACGGAAACCGGGTGATCGAATGAACGTTGACTGCCGTCGGGAAGAGTAATAGTTGGCATGGCGCCTCCTCTCCTAGTGGTGACCCCTACCAAAGGTCACGTGGGTTGGGATGAGCCAGTACAAGATCCGATCCAGGCCATTCAATGACGAACGCCTGCCTTACAGCGGCAGGAGCCTTGCGGCCAACCGGAAAACCGAACCAGAGTGACTGGGATTCAAATCAGGGTTATTCGCGCTGTTGCCGCCACCGGGACTGAAGGTCATCCGGAGCCTGCAAAAGCCCGAGCGACGCATGCTAGCACAGATGAACGGTCGTCGAGGCAACGAGGCTTTGTGCTGGGGCAAATCATGCAATTTATGCCAGAGTGCTGAACTTGAACCCCGCTTTGCCCCTCAGATAACAAGACATTGACCCACAAGGAGCATCCCAGCATGCGTCTGAATCGTTTGTTCGCAGTAGTCGCCCCCATCGTTCTGCTGCTGCCACTGGCCGCCCATGCCGACTGGCCGAAGGGCGAGCGCGAGAAATACATGGCTCAGTGCACCCAGGCAGCGACCCCGCAGATTGGTGCTGCTGCAGCGAAGTCTCACTGCGCTTGCGGGGCTGATGCAATCAAGTCGTATCCGGCCGGCGACATCCAGGCACTGATGGACAACAAGGCCAGCCCGGAACTGCAACAGAAAGCACTGGGTCAGATCGCCAAATGCAAGGCCAATACCCCGGCGAAAAAGTGACAAAAAAGTCCTTTTGACCCGGTTCAACACCGATAAAAAACGATGCATTTGAGCTTTTTCGTACAATTTATGCAGGTTTTACAGGTTTTTTTATCGTCTTTACTTTCGGCTGAAAGCCTTGTAAAACGGGGCTTTCAGCTACATCAAGCAGCAAACGAAACGCGACTGTAGGGCAAACAGCACGTCCGGGGGGCTCCCAAAGCGAACATTTCGACTATGATACCCCGGTGTGCCCAGTTGGCCTGAGCAGCACAGCACTACTGAAAATATATGTTTCTTGGAGATACACCATGTCTAATCGCCAAACCGGCACCGTTAAATGGTTCAACGATGAAAAAGGCTTCGGCTTCATCACTCCTCAAGGTGGCGGTGACGACCTGTTCGTACACTTCAAAGCTATCGAAAGCGACGGTTTCAAAAGCCTGAAAGAAGGCCAGACCGTTTCCTTCGTGGCTGAGAAAGGCCAAAAGGGTATGCAAGCTGCACAAGTCCGCGCTGAGTAATTTTCAGCCGCACTAAAAAAACCCCGTCCACGTGACGGGGTTTTTTATGGGCGAAACAAAAGCCCGAAGCGATCAGCCGCAGTTGACGCGGGTGACGACCCGATTGGCATCGGTATTCAGATTCAGGCGATCGGAGCGGTACTCCAGGGTCACCATATCGGTGGGCAAGAGGAACCGTGCATTCTGCGCACCTGCGCGGGTACGCGCCTGCTCCAGCAGTGCGGGCGAAGCCGCTTTGCCGATGGCGAATTCGGCTGCCTTTGCCTCGCAACGGCTGTGACCTGTGTCAGTCGTCGCTACAGGGTCTGCTGCCGACTCGGAGGATGTGCTGCTGCAACCAGCTAGCAGAGTGACGGCGAACAAAGTACCCAATGACGCGAGCTTCCAAGGCATGAAGCCTCCTTTTTTCCAATAGTTAAGCTGAGATCTTGCGACCGCCAATCCGGCATTTGGTTTCAAGGTGAGTGCCATCACCCTGCCCTCGGACCGCACGAGCGGCGAGTTTGCCTGAGCAGCGCCCTGTCGTTCATCCCTCAATCGTGACTGAATATGAACAACCCTCAATAGACGTCGATGTAATCGAACGGCGGGTTCGGCCAGTTCTCTTTCAGTGCATTGAAGATCTGCATGACCCAGACCTCGTCGCTGGCCGCGACCAATCCTACATAACCGGAACCCTTGGCCCACGTTTCCAGACGAAACAGTAGCCCGCTGATATCGGTGCCGCCTACAACACCCGATGAAATGTAGGCAATGCCGGCCTTGGTCACCCGCAGTTGCGTGTGTTCATCATCACTGGCAGAAGCCAGCAATTGGCGCACCGCCTCGAGAGTCAAACCGTCGGGCGTGTTCAAATCGATCTGCACAGCACGGTCCTTAAAAATTCGTCAAAGACCAAGTGTCGCATAGCCCTCCTCTCATGCCTAAGTCGAAGTGCCAAACACCGCGCAAAATGGTTAACTCGACACTCAGACTTTCCCGACTTCACGAGCGCCATCATGTCCACCATAAGCATCGACGCTAACATCACCGTCAAGTGGCCGCAGGGTCACAGCTCTTACAGCCCGGGCAGCCCGGAAGAGTTCGCAATCATTGGCATCGATCTATTGGTCAAGGAACTGGGAACCGAAGCGGCCAGGAAATTCATCGCGCAGATATTCGAGAAATACCCCGCCGACTATATGGGCCTGACAGAGAACGAGCGGGCGTAAAACCCGCAGGCTGGCACCTGCGGGTGCATGGCTTACTTCAGACGAGCCAGGCGCTGGGTCAGCAAGTCGAAGAAACCCTGAGCGTCGCCGTTTTCCACCCAGAAAGCGTTCTTCGGCGCTTTCAGGCCGTCATACCAGTCGACGATGGTTTGACCGAAGGTCGGGCCTTCGCGGCTATCAACGACCACATTGACCGAGCGGCCGGTGAACAACTCAGGCTTGAGCAGGTAGGCGATGACGGTTGCGTCATGCACCGGGCCACCCGGAATACCGTAGTGTTCCATGTCGCCTTTGACGTACTCATTGAGAATGTCGCCCACCAGCTTGCTGGCGTTGTTGTTGATCGCTGCGATCTGCTTCAGGCGCGCGTCACTGGTGAGGATCTTGTGGGTCACGTCCAGCGGCAGATACGTCAGCTTCACACCGCTTTTGAGCACCACTTCGGCAGCCTGCGGGTCGGCGAACAGGTTGAACTCCGCCACCGGGGTGATGTTGCCGCCGTTGAAATGCGCGCCACCCATGATCACCACTTCCTTGATGCCCTGAACGATTTCAGGTTCCTGGATCAGCGCCAGGGCCAGGTTGGTCTGTGGACCGAGCATGGCGATGGTGATGCTGTGAGGCTTGGCGGCCTTCAAGGTATCGATCAGGTAATTGACCGCATTGCCTTCGGCCAGGCCTTTCTTCGGCTCGTGCACGGTGACGCCCGACAGGCCTTCCTTGCCATGGATGTTCTCCGCATAGATCGGCGTGCGCATCAACGGTTTCGGTGCGCCCGCGTAGACCGGCACCTCCTCGCGCCCTGCCCACTCGCGGGCCAGTCGCGCATTTCGCGAAGTCTTGTCCAGACGCACGTTGCCCGCGACGGTGGTCAGCGCACGAATATTGAGTTCTTCCGGCGACGCCAACGCAAACAGCAAGGCGACGACGTCGTCGGCACCCGGATCGGTGTCGATGATCAAATCGATCTTTTCCGCCGCCTGGGCGCTCGTTGCAGTAATCAGGGACAAAAGCAGCAGACTCCGGAGCAGGTGGTGCAGTTTCTGAGCATAGCGGTGCATATCGCACTCCTTGTGCGTGGGGGAACAAATCTTGATTACAGCGGGTTAGAACGTCACCCCCGATACCAGCACGATGTTGCAGTACGGCGCACATTCGCCTGTACGAACAATCGCTCGCGCCTGTCGGCTGAGGACTTTGAATTGGTCATGGCTGAGCAGCTCACGCGGGCCCAGCGCGCCTTTGGCGTTCAGCTCATCCAGCGAGCTCAAGGCAGGCGGTTGTTTGTCCAGAATCTCCTGGGCCAGCACATGGCGCTCAACCTGCATTTCGCTGAGCACGACCTTTAAAGTGCTGACGAAATCCGGAATACCCTGAGTCAGGGCCAGGTCGATCAGTTCGACGCCCGGCGGTACGGGCAGGCCGGCATCGCCGATCACGACCATATCGCCGTGACCCAGGGACGCGATCAGCCGCGACAGCGCGACGTTGAGCAACGGTGTCTTTTTCATGGTGCTTTGAACGCCTGTACATCGGACAAGGTGGGAATCGAGGGTTGCGCGCCGGCACGGGTGACCGACAGCGCCGCGGCAACCTGGCCGAAACGGATCGCTTCAGCTTCGGTTTTTCCGGACGCCAGCGCGGCGGCGAACCCACCGACGAAAGTGTCGCCAGCCGCCGTGGTATCGACAGCCTTCACCTTCGGCGCCGGAAAATGTTCGAAGCCTGTGCCGTTGGCAAACATTGATCCTTGAGCACCCAAGGTGATGATGACCTTACCGGCGCCCAGGGTGATCAAACGGGTTGCGGCGATTTCGGCGGACGCAAGGGAGTCCACCGGCAAACCGCTGAGGGCCGAGGCCTCGCTTTCATTGGGAATCAGGTAATCGATGGACGCATACCAATCCGCCGGCAGCGGACGACTGGCCGGCGCCGGGTTGAGGATCACGATTTTGCCCAGCTCATGGCCGCGCTTGAGGGCATGACCCACCGTGGCATCCGGCACTTCCAGCTGACAAATAATCACATCCGCCGCCTGCAACACTGCATCGAACCGGTCGATCACCTGTGGTGTCAGCGCACCGTTGGCACCGGCAACGATCACGATTGCGTTCTGGCTGTTGTCATCGACCACAATCAAGGCCACGCCGCTGGAGCCCTCGACAGTGCTGACGGCCTGGCAGTCGATCTGCTCGGCCAATAGGGCCCCGCGCAGTTCTTCACCGTAAGCATCGCTGCCGACACAACCGACCATCGACACCTGCGCCCCCAGCCGCGCCGCGGCGACCGCCTGGTTCGCGCCCTTGCCGCCGGAAACCGTGGCAAACGACTGCCCGATCAGCGTCTCACCGCCACGGGGCAACCGTGGAGCCCGGGTCACCAGGTCCATGTTCAGGCTGCCTATCACCACTACTTTTGCTGGCATACATCACTACTCGTCAATTCGGTTTCAGCGGTATTCGTCGAACACACCGGCAAGCGGCGCAGTCGATTCTCGCAGGACAATACTGGGCGTCACGATCCGTTGATCGGTGGCCATGTCGGGTGTTGCGATTCGTCGCAACAGAACCTCGGCCGCCATCTCACCGAGCTGCAGGATCGACTGGCCCACGGTGGTCAGCGCCGGGTAGACATAACGGCTCATCTGGATATCGTCGAAGCCGATCACCGACAGCTCGGTAGGTACACGCACATTGCGCTCGGCAGCCGCTCGCAACACGCCGATGCCGATCATGTCGTTGCCGGCGAAGATCGCGCTGGGCGGGTTCTTTTCCAGCAGAATCGCGGCGGCGTTGTAACCGCCCGTGCTGGTGAAATCGCTTTCCAGCATGCGTTCGGGATGCACTTCCACCCCCGCCTCTTTCAAGGCTCGGCAATAACCGGCCAGACGCATCTGCGCCACGCTGGTACCTGCCGGGCCACCGATGGTGGCGATGTCCCGGTGACCCAGCTCCAGCAGATGCCGGGTGGCCAGGTAGGCGCCGTATTCGTGATCGATACGCACCAGGTCGGCATTCACACCTTCCAGCCCGCGGTCGACGATGACCATCGGCGTGCGCACGCCAGCGAGACCTTCTGCCAGCCCCGCGTCGCCACCGGCCGAGGCCACGATCAACCCGTCGACGCGTTTTTCCAGCAGCACGCGCAGGTAACTGCGCTGTTTGTCCGGGTTGTCGTCGGAGTTGCAGAGGATCACGCAATAGCCGTTACGCTCGCAGTAATCCTCAATGCCACGGGCCAGTTCGGCGAAGTACGGGTTGAGGCTGTTAGGCACCAGCAAACCGATGGTCGCCGTGGTCTTGGCTTTCAAAGAACGGGCCACGGCGCTCGGCACGTAGTCCAGGGTCTTGATCGCCGCCTCGACTTTGATCCGCACCTCTTCGCTGACCGGCCGGGTCTTGTTCACCACATGGGACACCGTGGTGTAGGAAATTCCCGCGAGTGCCGCTACATCCTTGATCGTTGCCATGACTCAGGTCCGCCGGCTTGCGCGCTGACTGCGATAAGTATCAAGCACCACCGCCACCACGATCACTGCGCCGGTGATGATGCGTTTGGTCGGCTCGGTCGCGCCGATCTGCGCCAGGCCTGCCGCCAGTACGGAAATGATCAGAACCCCGAAGAAGGTGCTGATCACCGAACCACGGCCGCCCATCAGACTGGTGCCGCCGATTACCACGGCAGCGATCACTTGCAGCTCCAGCCCGGAGCCGGCGTTCGGGTCCGCCGCTTCCAGACGGGAAATCTGGAACAGCGCGGCAATACCGGCCAGCAGCCCCATCAGACTGAATACCAGGATCTTGTAGGGTTTTGGATTGATCCCGGCCAGACGCACGGCTTCTTCGTTGGTGCCGATGCCGATCAGGTAGCGGCCGAACACGGTACGGGTCAGCACGGCCTGGGCAATGATGATGATCAGCAAGGCAATGATGAACGACGGCGAGATGCCAAAGGCAATCGGGTTGGACAGCCAGGCGAAGGCATCACCGATGTAAGCCGTGCGCGAACCGGTCATCTGATACGCCACGCCACGGGCCATTTCCAGCACGCCGAGGGACACGATGAACGACGGAATTCGCCACGCCACGGTGATCGATCCGGTGATGGTCCCGGCCAATGCCGCAATCGCCATCCCGAGCAGCGCCGCAGGCAGGACGCTCCAGCCCCAGCCGAGAATCGCCACACTGACGGCCGACGCTGCGAGCGCCAATACCGAGCCGACCGACAGGTCGATACCGCCGATGATCAGCACGAACGTCATGCCGACCGCCAGCACCATCAAATCGGGAATCTGGTTGGCCAGGGTGCTGAAAGTGTCGTAGGACAGGAAGTGGCTGCTCAATACCGAGAACAGCGCAACCATCGCCAGCAAGGCACCGGCCAGGCCCAGGTAGGTGCCCAGACCGTAGAAATTGCCACTACGTTTGCCGGCAGAAGATGCAGTTTTCATGGAAGATCCCTAGGCGCTGCTTCGTTGAGCAACGCATCACGTTTTTGGTAGCCGGCGAACGCGGCGGCAAGCAAATCATCCTGGGTCCAGCTGTCGCGCTCGAAAGTGTCGATCAGGCGCCCCGCCGACAACACGCCGATCCGGTCGCAGATCAGCATCAGTTCACGCAGGTCGCTGGACACCACCACCAGCGCTTTGCCCTGTCGGGTCAGCTCACCGAGCAGCGCATAGATGTCGAACTTGGCGCCCACATCGATGCCACGGGTCGGTTCATCAAACAGCATTACCGAACAGTCACGCTCCAGCCAACGGCCGATCACGACCTTCTGCTGGTTGCCGCCCGACAGCTCGGAGACCAGTTGCGTCGGGCTCGAACTGCGGATGCGCATGGCGTCGATCTGACGCTGGGCCAGGGACATTTCGTCAGCGTTATTGACGATGCCGCCGCTGGAAATAACCGGCATGTTGCCCAGCGCGATGTTGGCGCTGATCGACTGGGTCAGCAGCAGGCCTTCACCTTTGCGGTCCTCGGTGATCAGAGCGATGCCATGACCGACCGCATCGGCCGGCGAACGGATGCTCACCACCCGGGCCGGCGAACCCAGCGCGACGGTGCCGCTGTCCGCCGTGTCGGCACCAAAGATTAGACGCAGCAACTCGGTGCGCCCTGCCCCGATCAATCCGGAAATCCCGTAGATCTCGCCAGCGCGGACTTCGAAGGACACGTCACGCACCTTGTCCGAGCGAGTCAGCCCTGTGACCGTCAACGCTGGAGCACCAATCTTGCGCGGGCCCAGGTCGATGTGTTCGCCGAGTTCACGGCCGACCATCAACGTGACCAGTTGCTCGCTGTTGTAATTGGCCATCGGCTCGACGCAGACCAGGTTGCCGTCACGCAACACCGCAATGCGCTGGGCCACTCGCGCCAGCTCTTCGAGCCGGTGGGAGATATAGATGATCGACACGCCGCGAGCTTGCAGGCGGGTGATCTGCTCGAACAGCATCTCGACTTCACGGGCGGTCAGCATCGCCGTCGGTTCGTCGAGGATCAGCACATGGCAATCGCCGATCAGGTTGCGCGCGATCTCGACCATTTGTTGGTGGCCGATGCCGAGTTCGCCGACCAGGGTGTCCGGGTCGATCGCGTCGAGCCCGACCTGAGCCATGGCCTCGATCGCGGCTTTGCGCAGTTGCTTGCGACTGATCCAGCCGCCATTACTCGGCAAATTGTCGAGAAACAGGTTTTCCGCCACCGACAGTGTCGGCAGCAGATTGAGTTCTTGCATGACCATGCGGATGCCCAGGTCTTCGGCCTGGGTGCGGCTGCCGGGGCGGTATTCCTGCCCCTGGAATTGCATCTGGCCGGTGGTCGGCGTGACCAGTCCGCCAATGATTTTCGACAGCGTGCTTTTGCCGGCGCCGTTCTCGCCGGTCAGCGCCAGCACCTCACCGCGCATCAGCGTCAGATCAATGCCGGTCAGGACGGGTTGGGCGTAGGTCTTGCCGATGCCGCTGACCGAGAGGACAGCGTTCGGGGCGGAAACTGACATAAAACTCTCCATGCGCTCGCCCGGGCGGGCGAGCACCGTTGTGTCGCCAGAAGGGTTACTTGGTGACCAGCTCTACCGGAGTTTCGATCACGCCGTTGGCGCCGCTGTCGACCTTCTCGCCCTTGATGATTTTCAGCGCAGTCTCGATACCGAACACGGCTTGCCTGGCGGCAAACTGGTCAGCGGTGGCCAGGACCCGGCCGTCTTTCAACATCGGCTTGATGGCGTTGATGTTGTCATAACCGACCACTTGAACCTTGCCGGCCTTGCCTGCCGCACGCACGGCGGAAACGGCACCGACGGCCATGCTGTCGTTGCCGGCCAGCAGGGCTTTGACTTCCGGGTATTCGCTGAGAATCGAGGCGGCAACCTTGTTGCCCTTGTCGATCTCCCAGTCACCGGACTGCAACGAGACGACCTTGATCTGCGCCGCTTCCATTGCATCCTTGAAGCCTGCGGTGCGGGCCTGGGCGTTGGTGGTGGTGGACACGCCTTCGATGATGCCGACTTCGTCACCGGCCTTCAGCTGCTTGGCCAGGTACTCGCCAACCAGGCGTGCGCCTTTGCGGTTATCCGGGCCTACGAACGGAACATTGATGTTTTTGCTTTTGACCACGGCCGGGTCCAGCTGGTTATCGATGTTGATCACGGTGATACCGGCATCGATGGCTTTCTTGATCACCGGAACCATGGCCTTGGAGTCGGCCGGCGCGATGACCAGCGCATTGACCTTGGCCAGAATCATTTGCTCGACGATGCGCGTCTGACCCGCAGTATCCGTTTCGTCCTTGATGCCGTTGGAGATCAGCTCGAAATCGCCGGAATGGTCTTTTTGATACGCCTTGGCGCCATCTTCCATGGTCAGGAAGAACTCGTTGGCCAGGGACTTCATGACCAGCGCGACTTTGGGTTTTTCAGGGGTCTCGGCGAATGCCGAAGAGACAGGCAGCGCGGCGGATGCGGCAGCCAGCATAGCGACAGCAAGAAGACGTCCAGCGAATGGCAGCTTCATGGGTTCACTCCGATCTTATGATTATTGTGAGCAACGCTTGCGCTGGCGTGAGCTTCATTGGGTCCGCCAATGGACCGAGCCATCAAGAACAGCGCGCAAACGTTTGCGTAGACCGAACTATGCGAACCCTGCTGTGATTTGTCAACGACCTGTTTTGTGTCTCGGTTGGCAAAAACCAACCCTCCACATCACGCGGTCGTGCTGACCAGACCACCCGTACTGGAGTCCTTGGCCAGTTCTTTCACCAAGTTCCCGGTGACTTGCGCCAGTGCGCCATTGGTTTCGGCGATCTGCCCCTGGATCGACATGACGGCTGTGGCTTTGGCCTCCTCGGTTGGATAAGACGCTGCCTGAGCGGCCGCCAATTGCTGCTGTTGTTCGCGCAGCTGCTGTTGCAGTTCTTGCATGCGCTTGAGCAACACCTGAACCGCAATACTTTGGCTGCTTTTGCTCTCGGATTTGCTTTCGTCCTGAGCAGCCCCCCCGGTTCTGACCTGGTTTTCTTCCTTTCCAGTCAGCTGTGTCGACGCCTCTTCCGTCGCTTCGCTCAAGGCATTGATCGTCGACGGAGTCTTGCCACCGATGGTGATTGCGCCCGCATTTGGAAAACCGACAGAAAAAGACATGTGCACTCCCGAAAAAAAATCCCTTGAAGGGGCATCGACCTGGGCGCGGGTTTCTTTAGCACTGATTTTCTATCTGGCAAGGCGATGTGTTCACCGGAGGTCGTAGGCCTTTTCGGAGAGCCGAACGCGAAACGTCAACTTATTCGGAAACCCGGACACAAGGCTGTTTAACGCTGGTAGTCCAATGAATAAATATTGATATAAATCATCATGTTAAAAGTTTTTCTCACTCAACGTATCGCTGGTACAGATCCTGCTCTTCACCTAGACCCCAAGCGTTCAGATCTGCCTGGGGCGTATCTAGATGAACTTGCATCAGCACCGTCTCACTACTAGAGAGAAAATAATGAAATCTGCCATCAACACCTTTATTCCGGGCGCTTTGGCCCTCCTGCTACTCCTGCCTTCTGCCGTTCAGGCAAAAGAAGTCGAAACCCAACAGAAGCTGGCCAACGTGGTGATCCTCGCCACCGGCGGCACCATTGCCGGCGCCGGCGCGAGCGCCGCTAACAGCGCAACCTACCAGGCGGCGAAAGTCGGTATCGAGCAGCTGATTGCCGGGGTTCCGGAGCTCAGCCAACTGGCCAACGTTCGCGGCGAACAGGTCATGCAGATCGCCTCGGAAAGCATCACCAACGACAACCTGCTGCAACTGGGTCGTCGCGTCGCCGAACTGGCCGACAGCAAAGACGTGGATGGCATCGTGATCACCCACGGCACCGACACCCTGGAAGAAACCGCCTACTTCCTCAACCTGGTGGAAAAAACCGACAAGCCAATCATCGTCGTCGGCTCCATGCGCCCGGGCACCGCAATGTCGGCTGACGGCATGCTGAACCTGTACAACGCCGTCGCCGTGGCCAGCAGCAAAGACGCCCGTGGCAAAGGCGTGCTGGTGACCATGAACGATGAGATCCAGTCGGGTCGCGACGTCAGCAAAATGATCAATATCAAAACCGAGGCGTTCAAAAGTGCCTGGGGCCCACTCGGCATGGTGGTTGAAGGCAAATCCTACTGGTTCCGTCTGCCGGCCAAGCGCCACACCATGGATTCGGAATTCGACATCAAAACCATCAAGAGCCTGCCTGACGTCGAAATCGCCTATTCCTACGGCAACGTCAGCGACACGGCCTACAAGGCACTGGCTCAGTCCGGCGCCAAAGCGATCATCCATGCCGGCACCGGCAACGGTTCGGTCTCCTCGCGTGTGGTCCCTACCTTGCAGGCCCTGCGCAAGGACGGCGTGCAGATCATTCGTTCGTCCCACGTCAATGCCGGCGGTTTCGTCCTGCGTAACGCCGAACAACCTGACGACAAGTACGACTGGGTCGTGGCACACGACCTGAACCCGCAAAAAGCCCGCATCCTGGCCATGGTCGCGCTGACCAAGACCAACGACAGCAAAGAGCTGCAGCGGATGTTCTGGGAATACTGATTTGCCCTCGCCCGACCGATTCCGGTCGGGCACTGCGTTCACCACTCGCCAGCTTTGGCGAGTGGTTCACACCCCCTCCGATATTCCGATAAAAATTTCCCTTCGTCCTACACCAAACGGAAAAAACTGCTGTCAGAGGATTTTCTTGAATTTTAAGCAGTTGCGAAAATGCCTACAGTTAAATACTGTATGCACGTACAGCTTAATAAGGATAATTCCGTGGCCACAACCTCTGCCTCTCCTGATGCCTATCAACGCATGGGCATGCGCGTCCAGAAAATCATCAATTCCCCCACCGCTCAGAAAGCCAAAGCCGCACTGATCTTCCGACTACCGGACGAACCCGTGGATGAGTGGGAGCAATTGCTGGAAGAAATCGATGAGAACGACAACGTCACACTCGCCTATCGCGACGATGGCGGTGTGCAGGTTTTCTGGGTTGTGCCGAAGGAAGATTGAGTCAATGAGTGTCCGCTGGTTTGCTTTGCTGTTTCTGTTCATCACCCTCGGCGCCCAGGCTGGCGCCCCACGCACCTTCAACGAAGCCAAGAAAGTCGCCTGGAAGCTGTACGCACCGCAATCCACCGAGTTCTATTGCGGCTGCAAATACACTGGCAACAAGGTCAACCTCGCAGCCTGTGGGTATGTGCCGCGCAAGAACGCCAAGCGCGCCGCCCGCATCGAGTGGGAGCACATTGTGCCGGCCTGGCAGATCGGCCATCAGCGCCAGTGCTGGCAGGAAGGCGGGCGCAAGAACTGCACGCGCTACGATCCGACCTATCAAAAGGCCGAGGCTGACCTGCATAACCTGGTGCCCAGCATCGGCGAGGTGAACGGCGATCGCAGTAACTTCAGTTTCGGTTGGCTGCCGGTGCAATCGGGTCAATATGGCTCGTGCCTGACCCAGGTCGACTTCAAGGCGAAGAAGGTCATGCCCCGCCCTTCCATTCGCGGCATGATCGCCCGGACGTATTTCTACATGAGCAAACAGTACGGTTTGCGCCTGTCGAAACAGGATCGGCAACTGTACGACGCGTGGAACAAGACCTATCCGGTTGAAGCCTGGGAGCGTCAGCGCAACCAGAGCGTGGCGTGCGTGATGGGTCGCGGCAACGAGTTTGTAGGGCCCGTGGACATGAAAGCCTGCGGCTGATCGACCGCAGAAAACCAAAAAGGCCTCGGGTGTTTATGCCCGAGGCCTTTTTTCGTTTCTATCCGCCGCCTTTGTTGTAGCGCCAGTAGCCCATCAGATTGAGTGACTCCCGGGCAATGCCGCGCTCCTTGATCAAGTGCTTGCGCAGGCTCATCACGGCCACCGTTTCCCCAGCGATCCAACCGTAGAAACCATCACCGGTCGAGCCGGCGGTTTCCCAGAGAATCTCTTCGTCGACATCGACTTCCGTCAGCTCCACTGCTTCATGAACCTGCGAAGAAGTGACCGGCAATTCCGCCTGGCGGACCGCTTCAACCATCAGCGCACCAGCGGCCTTTCCGCTGGAATGATCCCGGACCAGCCACTGCACCGACAGACCCGGCCAATCAGGAACTGGCAATGCGTCTTCTGCACTGTCCACTTCGAAAAATGCCTGAGTCATCGGCGGCTCAGCCAAGACGGCCGTCTCGTCCAGGATACCGAGAGCAGCGGGCAATGCAGTGGCGTCGGCCACCAGCAACAGATGCTTGAGGGTGTGAGGCGGCTTCCATTCGAAACCGCCCGCGTCTTGCGCTGAAAACTGGCGATCCGGGGCGACGATCTGGATAGGCTCGCCCGCCACCGCACGAATTGCCCAGCGGGAGGCCGGACCGGTTTCGCCGTGCAATACGAAGTCGATGTCCACTTCGCCTTGCTCGGCCCGCAAATGCCGGATGGTGTAAGTGCGCATTGCCGGACGCTGGTTGGCCGGCATTGAACGGTAGCGCGCATACCAATGCTGGTCATGAGCCAGCCTGGCAGGCGACCCGTCTTCGGCTGGGAAGAACAGTTTGACGCGCTGATCCGGCGCCCAGGTGGCCATTTCGTTGACCATCGGGCCGGCCAGGGTCACGCGCATTAAATGCGGGCTGAGGTTTTTTTTGTGCGCAAGGACCGCGTCGAATAGTTTGTAAGGGGTGGCGGAGGCCATGGAGAGCTCCTTCTGGGAATCGACAGTGACTACGCTTAGAGACGAGTCAATGTGGATCCCCTTTAAGGTGCTTCGACAAAAGGCTCCCGCGAAAAGAACTGTTACTGGGCTACGGGACGCTCAAGCACCAGCAACTCGATGTTCTGTTTCTTGGCTCGGGTAAGCGCTGCAGCCACCTCGGCCTGTTTGGCCTCGGCCTCGGCTTTCGAACTGAATGGCCCGACCAGAATGCGAGCCTTGCCGTTTTCCATGACGACGCTGGGCACAAAGCTGTGCTCGATCAACCAGCCGCTCAGGTCGCTGACAGCCTGGGGTGTCTCGCCTCGCACTTCGACATCCCATTGCGGCCCGGTGACGGCCGCAGGTGCGGAAACGACTGCCGGCTTCGGCTTTTGAGCGTCAACGCCCTTACCTTGATCGCACCCAACCAACGCCAGTACTGCGATTACCAAGACCATTTTGCGCACAACGTGTCCCTCTGAATGCTGAAAGCGGCGATTTTAGCATTCATGAATACTTCCCGAGTGCCGCAAAATGGGCGCAAAACAACGAGAATGATGGTTGCGGCCTCTGTATAGTTACGCCTTGGGAATTAATGCAGCATCTGCGCGTCAGAAAGAGGCACCCAAACCGTGAGACTTCGCACTAATCTATACATACCACCGACCTCTGCACTGTTCGAATCAGGTGCCCTACAAAGCAATCAAGGAGAAGACCATGCTGATACTCACCCGCAAAGTCGGTGAAAGCATAAATATCGGTGACGACATTACGATCACCATTCTGGGCGTGAGCGGCCAGCAAGTCCGGATCGGCATCAACGCGCCGAAAGACGTCGCAGTGCATCGCGAAGAAATCTACCAACGCATTCAGGCTGGCCTTACCGCTCCAGACAAGCCACAAACTCCCTGAATCCTGTTGCAGTCAGTAGCCAGCCCGTTCAACCCCGGACAACGGCTGGCTAAAGATTCAAGCGTCGTGCCGCCATCCGTTCATCTGTTCGCCCCTTCCTGCCAAAAACGTGAAGCCGATATTAACTGCACGTCCCCTGCCCTGACTGTCAGACGTTTCGGATTAACCCCGAGGAAGAACGTGATCAGATCCGGCTAACCAAACGTCACGCCGCGCGCCATGCCCGTGGCAGCCACGACCATCAACAACACCAGCAGCCCTTCGACATGACTGATCCGCGCAAACAGCTTCGAGCGCCCGGTGTTGATCGCCGCGCCACGGCTCAGTGCGATCCGCCATTTGATCAGCGTGATCATTGGCGCAACCTCAAGCAGCAGGATCAGCACGAAGAGCGTCATCTTGAGATGGAACAAAGGCTGGTGAAGGTAGTAATCCGTACCTTTTTCGTACCCGCCGAAGGCCCGCATCCCACCTGTGATCAGGAGGAGGACGGCAGAGATACCCCACAGGTTATCGGCCATCAACACACGACGAGCCTCCCCCGCCCCGGCTGCCAGACGGCTGAATGCCGTGCCCCGCGTCAGTACAGCCCAAAACCCCAGGGCAAAAGCCAACAGGTGAATTGCCGCAAGAAACCAATGAACCAGCATCGATTTGCCCCCATCTGACAGACTTTGAGATTGCCAGTCAGTAGTAGTCTAAAAAACCGGGATGCGCTTGATTTGGAGACGGTGCTTTCGGGGTAGAGGAGGAACAGCGAAGGGACACTTAAACGGCGGGGACAAATTTCAGGCAAAAAAAAGCCCAAGCAGCTGATGGAAGCTTGGACCTTAAAAATGCATAAACCGTGGTGGTGAACGCGAAGCAATCTTACCTAAAACCGACACTTGTAACAATATATTTTGAGGACCGTTCGGTTAATTAATTTTCTAAGTGATTAAATATCCACACTATTTCTGTGGACCTTGGTCAAATCACTCTATATCAATACGTAGCTGACATTTTTTCAAAGCGCCAAACAGAAAGCCCAGCACGATGGCTGGGCTATGGTTATTTTCTGCTTTCCATCATTTTGTCAGCGAGCGCCTTGGCTCTTTCGATCAACAGGTTTTGCCTGTCCTCGTGAGTAGCCCCTCCTACAACCGGGGCCGTCAGGTTGCTTTCCGCAATCAACGCAGCGCAGAAGTATTGATCCCAAACAGCCTTGTCCTCGGACGCCTGTTTGTTCATTTGGTCAGCGATCATATGCGGCTCCTTTTGGTGAGGTAGCTCCGCCAGTTTACGCCTGAATTGCTGGTTTCCACGTCACTGAAAACTTGCGGACCGCCGTGAGCTTTGCTGCCAGGAAAAGATGACAGAGCCCAAGGGTCATCGAGAGAGCAGGCATGCACAATTGATCAATCCGGCTTTTTAAACCAGTAATCCGCTCGCTTCCCCGGGTTCGCCACGATTTCATCGCATTTAGCCGAGTATTTCTTTATCAAATTCGACCATTTCACGGCGTCACCATTGACCTCTTCAAGCATTGATTTGATCGCCTTTTCCGTTTTGACTCGAATCATGTCCTCATTAATGAGCTCTTTGGCAAAAGCTAAAGCACTGACCGCCGCCTGTTTTTTCTGCTCAGCCAGTTCCGGTTGCGCCCGAACGGACCTGGATGAGATCAAATAGAAGCCGGCGCAGTCAGTAAGCTCATTCGAGAAACTGTTTATTGCGGGATCGGTCTCGAACGCAGACGCTGAGCCTAGCGGAAGCAACAAAACAAAAAAAAGATATCGACCCACAGCGAAGCGTCCTTTCAACGGCTTGAGATGTGCGGGCTTTGTAGCACACCCCTAATGGGACGGCATTTCGAGTTGGCGTTTTGAGTGGGGTTTTGCAAATCGCAGACAACAAAAAAGGGCTCACCTTTCGGTGAGCCCTTCTAGACCGCCCAGCAGAGCGGATTTTGTTTGGTAGGCGCGATTGGACTCGAACCAACGACCCCCACCATGTCAAGGTGGTGCTCTAACCAACTGAGCTACGTGCCTGCTGTGAGGCGGCATTCTACGGAATTCCGGATGGGTGTCAACACCTTTTTTCGAGCTAACCCTATGAATATGCAAAATATTTAATTTCGCGGCGGTTAAGAAGATTTTCCGGTGGCTGGCGGTCGATTTTTAACTCGGGTAGGATCGATGCACTCGTAAAATATATTAAACAGAGGCAGCCGGATGGCGAACACCCCCTACCCCGAATCCTATTACGCCGCGTCAGCCAATGCGGTTCCACCGCGCCCGGCGTTGCAGGATGACGTAGAGACTGATGTCTGTGTGATCGGCGCCGGCTACACCGGTCTGTCCTCTGCCCTGTTTTTGCTGGAGAACGGTTTCAAGGTAATGGTACTGGAAGCCTCCAAGGTGGGTTTTGGTGCGTCGGGCCGTAACGGCGGCCAGATCGTTAACAGTTATAGCCGCGACATTGATGTGATCGAGCGCAGTGTCGGTCCCAAGCAGGCTCAGTTGCTGGGGCAAATGGCGTTTGAGGGCGGGCGGATCATTCGTGAGCGGGTCGCCAAATATAATATCCAGTGCGACTTGAAGGACGGTGGCGTGTTCGCCGCCATCACTGCCAAGCAGTTGGGCCATCTGGAATCGCAGAAACGCCTGTGGGAACGTTTTGGTCATACGCAGCTTGAGTTGCTGGATCAAAAGCGTATCCGTGAAGTGGTGGCCTGCGATCAATACGTCGGCGGCATGCTCGACATGAGCGGTGGGCACATTCATCCGCTCAACCTGGCGTTGGGCGAAGCGGCGGCGGTCGAATCGCTGGGCGGCACGATTTATGAGCAGTCGCCGGCGGTCCGCATTGAGCGCGGCGCGAATCCGGTGGTGCATACGCCACAGGGCAAGGTCAGGGCCAAGTTCATTATTGTGGCCGGCAATGCTTATCTCGGTAATCTGGTGCCGGAGCTGGCCGCCAAGTCGATGCCCTGCGGAACCCAGGTGATTACCACCGAGCCGTTAGGCGATGAATTGGCCAAGCGCCTGTTACCGCAGGATTACTGCGTCGAGGACTGCAATTACCTGCTCGATTACTACCGCCTGACCGGCGACAAGCGCCTGGTCTTCGGCGGCGGTGTTGTCTATGGCGCGCGGGATCCGGCGAACATCGAAGCGATCATCCGGCCGAAGATGCTCAAGGCGTTCCCTCAGCTCAAGGACGTGAAGATCGATTACGCCTGGACCGGCAATTTCCTGCTGACCCTGTCGCGCCTTCCTCAAGTCGGACGGATCGGCGACAACATCTACTATTCCCAGGGTTGCAGCGGCCACGGCGTAACGTACACGCACTTGGCGGGCAAGGTGCTGGCCGAAGCGCTGCGTGGCCAGGCTGAGCGTTTCGACGCGTTTGCGGACCTGCCGCACTACCCGTTCCCGGGTGGGCAATTACTGCGTACACCGTTTGCTGCGCTGGGTGCGTGGTACTACGGGTTGCGGGACAAGTTCGGGTACTGACCGACACTGCAAAACGATTGCGGGTGCTCGCGATCGCGGAGGGTCAGTCAACACAGATATCGAATGTGATGGCCTCATCGCGGGCAAGCCCGGCTCCCACAGGGATCAGCGCATGGCTTTAGAGCCGATCCCGCGCTATGCCGCTACGGATTCGCAGGATGTCGGCGAGTACGGCGAGGGCAATTTCCGCTGGGGTCTTGCTGCCAAGGTTCAACCCGATGGGCGCATGAATCCGCGCCAACTCCGCGTCTCCCAGACCACCAATCCTGCGCAACCGCTCGAAGCGCTTCTGCGAGGTCTGCATCGAGCCCATCACCCCGATGTAAAACGCCTCGGTGCGCACGGCTTCCATCATCGCCAGGTCATCGATGCGCGGATCGTGAGTCAAGGCCACTACCGCGGTGTCGCTGTGGCAGCCGCCGTCAGCAATGAACACCGAGGGCAATTGACGACGAATCTCGACGTTCTCCAGCACGACCCCTTCCAGCACTTCGTCGCGCGGATCACAGAGAATCACCTCGAACCCCAGGCCAACCGCAAACTCTGCACACGCCTGGGCGACGCTGGAATACCCCGCCAACAGCAATCGCTGAGCCGCGCCGATCCGCATGCGTACCCGATCAATCTCACGTTCGATACGCACGCCCTGCTCACGGTCAGCGAACAGGCTACGCGCACCGCTGGCCAGATCGACCTCGCGGATCAGCCGACGCTGGCCGAGCAACGCCGACGCCAGTTCCCGCAGATGAGCTTGAACCTCACATCCAGATTCCAGCTTCTCCACCAACACATCGAGCACGCCGCCACAGGGCAGGCTCACCCGCGAACGCGGATCATCGCCTTCGCCATATCGAACGACGCTGACCGCATCGAGGAACACCCCCTCGGCGACGCGTTCGAGAAAGTCTTCCTCGACGCAACCGCCGGACAGCGAGCCAATCCAATGCCCGCCGCTGTTCACCGCCAGCAATGAGCCCGGCGCGCGCGGCGCCGAGCCATAAGTGGCGAGCACCGTGCACAGCCAGATGCGCTGGCCGGCCATCGACCATTCCAGCGCCCGTCGCACGACTTGCAGATCGAGATGCTGCATGTCAGTGCGCCTTGTGCTCGAGCGGCGGCGCATCGGCCCGCAACGTCTGCACGTCGCTCACCGCCAGATCACCCGACTGTCCACCCCAGCCCTGACGCAGGTAGTTCAGCAAATCGGTGAGTTGCTCGTGGCTGAGCTTCTCGGCGAACCCCGGCATCGGTTGCATGTGTTCGAACCCGGCAAATTTCTGCTCGCCGATGCCGTCGTCGATCACCCGCACCAGGTTGCGCGGATCTTCCAGGCGCAGCGTGGTGTTGCCGCGCATGGCCACGGCAATGTGCGGCTTGCCCTCGCCGCCGACCGCGTGGCATCCGGCGCAGACGTTCAGGTAATCCTGACGACCGCGTTGGGCGCTGGCACTGAGCTTGTCCAACGGCACATCGGTCAGCACCTTGGCCGCTGGCGGTTGATCGCCGAGCAGGAAGGTCGCCATCGCCGCCAGGTCCGGGTCATTGAGGCCTTGGGTGCTGTTGTGGAACACCGGGAACATCTCGTTGAACATCGTGCCCTGGGCGCTCATGCCATGCTTGAGGAACGAGCTCAGGTCCTGATGATTCCAGCCGCGCGCGGCCAGGTCATTGGCCAGCAAGCTTGGCGCCAGGTAGCCGTTGAGCAGGCCGCCGGTCATGCGCTTGTCCTGCTGCATCGCGCCCGGCAAGCCGCGCGGGGTGTGGCATTCGCCGCAGTGACCGAGCACGTCGACCATATATTGGCCACGCTTCCAGGCTTCGCTTTTGCCTTCGGCCGATTCCAGCTTCACGTCCTTGCCGTAGAGCGTGTTCCAGCCCATCAAGCCCAGGCGCACGTTGAACGGAAAGCTCAGGCTCGTGACCGGTGCTGCCCGCTCGATCGGCTCAACGGTTTTCAGGTAGGCGTGAATCGCGTCGGAATCTGCGCGCGGCATCAGGTGATACGAGGTGTAAGGCATCGCCGGATACAGGTTCGCGCCATCGCGACGCTTGCCCTCGGTGAGCGCGGCGAAGAATTCGTCATCGTTGTACAAACCGATGCCGTGCTCTTTGCTCGGGGTGATATTGGTGCCGTAGATCGTGCCGAACGGCGAGACGATCGGCAGCCCACCCGCATACGGTGCGCCACCCGGCGCGGTGTGGCAGGCCACGCAATCGGCGGCGCGGGCGAGATAAGCACCACGAACCACCTGATCATCCGCATGTGCCAGCAACACAGGCGCAGCCAGACCAACCGCCAACGTCAGGCGGGACAGTAAATGCTTCATGCTTAACCCTCCTTGACCAGACCGAGATCGGTCAGCACGTTGCGCGTCGCGCTGTAATACCGCACGTAGCCGGTGCAGCGGCAAATGTGGTGACCGAGGCTGTCCTCAATGACTTTTTCCAGATGGCTTTTGACGATGGGCTGACGTTGCAGCTTCTCCACCAACACCGTCGCTGCGTTCACAAAACCCGGCGCGCAGTAGCTGCACTGGAAGGCGAATTCATCGACAAAGCGCTGTTGAATCGGATTGAGTTCGATGACCTGGCCCTGCTCATCGCGGGTCGCGTGGCCTTCAATGGTCCGCACTTTTTTGCCTTCAAAATAATGCGCGCCGGTGATGCAGGTGCGCACTTCTTCGCTGGTGCCGTCGGGGTTATCGACGATCACCACGCAGGCGTGGCAGATGCCTTGGCCGCAGCCCAGACGCGAGCCGGTGAGGTTTTTGTATTCGTGCAGGTAGTCGATCATCGGCAGGTCATCAGGGATGTCCACCGGGCCGACGGATTGACCGTTGAGGGTCAGTTGAAGCGGACGGTTAGGCATTGAGGGCCTCCTTGATGCGTGCAGAAGTGATAGGCAGGTCGCGGACCCGTTTTCCGATGGCGTGCGCCACGGCGTTACCGATGGCGCCGACCACCGGGATCATCACCACTTCGGCGATGCCCTTGGATGGATCGCTCGGCGACAGCGGCGGGAGGATCTCGGCCGTCTGCGTCCAGACCGCCACGTGCCGCGCCATCGGCAAGCGGTAGCGGTTGAAATTCCAGTCGCCCTCCCCCGGCCCGCCTTCGTACAGCGGCATCTCTTCCATCAGCGCATGGCCGATGCCCATGGCGATCCCGCCTTCGAGCTGGCCCTTGACCAGCTCTTCCACCAGCACCCGACCGCACTCGACCCACGAGTGGTGGTTGAGCACTTGCACTTCGGCGGACCCCTTGTTCACTTTCAATTCCACCAGCGTCGCGACCGGGCTGTAGTAAGTCACCGCCGCGTTGTTCAACTGGGTGTCCGGGTAATGCACGCTCTGGCGATCCAGCAAATGGAAACCGGCGCTTTTCATCTGCGCCTTTTTCACGCTCGGAGCGCCGTCACCGTACTTGACCGCCAGGCCATCCAGCGGCAGACGTTCGCGCACGCCGTCGATGCTGAACTCGGCCTCGGCCCAGCTCCAGCGGTTGAAACCGTGCACGGTCGCGCCGGTCACCAGGCCTTTTTCGTGTGCATGCTTGGCCAGCTGTTCGAAGCTCAGCGGCTGCATGCCGTTGGCGGTGAGTCTGCCGTCGACCCAATGCGCATCTTCGCGGCGCACCACATACGGGTTGGCCTGGCCGCCGTAAGGGCCCTGGCCCCAGATCTGCAATGCCGCCGGCCACAATCCGTGGTTGAACAGCACACGCGCCGCTTCACGGGTGGCGTGGCTGAAGTAGTAGGCGGAGTTGGTCGCCGACGAGGCCGACGCGAGCTTGCCGACCCAGCGCGGATTGCGCAGAAAATTGTCCTGTTCGGCCTGGCTCATGATGTACGGGTTGCCGCCGGTGATCAGCTGCAACTCTTTCCATTCGGTCTCGCCGGTCTTCACTTCAGTCGCCGGGACGCCGAGAAAATCGGCCACGACCAAGGCCTGCGAGGTGGACATGCCGGTGCCGATTTCGATGCCAATGTGGCGCAGGGTGATGTGCCCATCAACGGTGAATTCGATGCTGGCCATCGGCGCTTCGGAACCGGTGCCGAAGTCTTTCTGGCAGATGGCAAAACCAACGCCGTACCAGTTATCCGGGTCTTGGGCTTCGCGCTGTTTCTTGATTGCGTCGCGGTTTTTCCAGACTTCGTGCACGGCCGCCTTGTCGAGAATCTCGTGCAGGCGCAGGGCACCTGCCGGCACCGCGCCCTGGGTGTTTTTCATCCCCGAGCGCATGGCGTTTTTCTTGCGCAGATCGATGGCGTCGATGCCGAGGCGACCGGCGATTTCATCGACCATCATCTCGGTCGAGGCCATGCTTTGCAGCGTGCCGTAACCGCGCATCGACCCGGCTTCAACGGCGCGGGAATGGTAGGCGGTGACCTGCAGTCGTTCTGCGGCATGTAGTAGATCGACTGCGCCGCCGTGGCACCAACCGCTGCTACGGAAGGGCTGTAGTTGATCCGCCCGCCGCCGTCGACGTTCATCTCGGCGCGGAAAATCTTGAAGCTGTGATCAGTCTTGTCCACCGCCAGTTGGTAGCGGATGTCGAACGGATGGCGCTTGATGCCGCTCTGGAACTGCTCGTAGCGATCGTTGGCCAGACGCACCGGCACACCGGCACCGTACAACGCCGCAAGCGCCGCGTAGTACACGAAAATGTTGTGGTCTTTGGAGCCATAACCGACGGTGTAGCCCGGGTGCATGTTCAAGTTGGCCAGGCCGAAACGCGACGGCGCGATCATCTTCGCGGTCTCGGTCGCGGTTTCCAGCGGGCACTGGGTGGCAACGACGAAATGCAAGGTCTTGGTCGCCGGGTCGTACCAGCCGTTGCCGTTGTCCGGCTCCATGGCGGCGGGTTCGATCGAAGGGGTTTTGTAACGCTCGTCGAACACCAGCCAGTTGTCTGGCGGCGTGTCGATCTGCTGCTTCATGCGCTCGGCGTAAAACAGCCCGCGCTCGGTCAGGTTGCCGTGCAGGTTCGGCTGGGAATTCCATACCGGACGCCGATTGCGCAGCATCGGAAACAGGATCGAATCCTTGAGGCTGGCGAATTCGTCTTCGTCCGCCGAGGTCGCGCCGCCCACCCGAACATAGCGGAAGCTGCCGTAGGGGTCGCCTTCGTAGAAAGGCACCTGGGCGCCGTAACGAATCGCTTTGTCATTGAATTTGAGCTTGGCCTTGGCTTGGCGGAAGCGTTCGAAGTCGTTCCAGATCAGGATCGCCACCGGGTGCCCGATGAACATTGGCACCTTGCCTTCCGGCAGCAGCGGATCGGGCGCGTGTTCTTCCGGGAAGACGATGCCGTCCTTGTCCAGGTCAGCGGCGGTGACGATGCGGTCCGGCTGCAACTCGGCGCCGAGCCACGTCAGGTCGTAACCGGCATAAATGCGATCGGCCTTGGTGGTTTTCAGCAACATGGCGTGGCCTTGTTGCTGCGGCCAGCCCGGCATGTCCTTGGCACGGATGTCACGGGCAAAGACTTTGCTGCCGCAGACCTTGGACAAGGCATCGTTACGCGAGCGCGCCTTGCCGTTGTTGCCGAGCCATTGCTCGGACGGCACGGTCACGCTGTTTTCCATCAAGGCCGCCAGCGCCTGACTGCTGAGCGGCGTGAGCGTCACGCTCACACCCGCCACCAGCCCGCCCTGAAGGAACGAGCGCCGGGATATTTCACGGTTGGACATGGATCATCCTCTGGGCGGTTATGGGTCCGCCCTTCTGGTTATGTTCTGGGGATCTCGAGTCTTGCAGAAGCCCTTTTTGACGAGGCAAAGGGCTGTGTTGACAGTGCAAAGCTGACCGAAAGGTTAACTTTATAGATTTATGTTCTTTTAGAAAACAACCGGTAACAAAAATCTGACCAAAGAATCAAAAAGCCGCCGCTTTTCGGCGGAGTAAATCGATAAACAAACCCAACTCCCGGCTGATGTGTTCGCCCTTGCGCAGCAACAATCCGAACGGTGCCAGTTGCACATCCAGCTCCACCGGCAGCGCCACCACCAGACCCATTTTCAGGTAGTCGCGCAACGCGGTTTCCGAGAGCACCATGATTGCGTCGGTCAGTTGAATCAGTTGCTGCATCGAATACACCGAACTGCATTCGATGATGTCGGCGGGTGTCGGCAAGGCCAGGCGCTGCAAGGCCTGATCCAGCCCGATGCGCGCCGGACTGGTTTCCGGCTGCAGGATCCACGGCCAGCCGCTGACCAGTTCCGAGAGTTCGAGTGTTTCCCGTTGCACCAAGGGATGACCCGCGTGAACCACGACCAGCAGCCGTTCGTTACCCAGCTGTTCAAACTCGTAATGTTCACTGTCGGTGGCAGCGTTGCGGCGGGCGATGGCGAGGTCGATGCGGCCCTGTTCCAGGAGCTGGATCACCTGGTCGCTGGTGTCGCCCATGATGCGAATGCGCAACTGCGGATTGAGCGCCTTGATTTCGGCAATCGAATCCATCACCAGGTCCGGTGCGGCGCCCATGATGGTGCCGATGGACAGATAACCGTAACCGCCCTGCTGCCGCGCGATCAGGTCTTCGGCGCAGCGGTCGAGGCCGCTGAGGGCGGATTCGGCGAAACGAATCAACTCACTGCCCAGCGCCGTCGGCCGCATGCCGCGCGGCAGGCGCTCGAACAGATCGCAGCCGAACATGTCTTCAATCTCATGGAGCATTCGGGTCGCCGCCGGTTGCGACATGTTCAGGCTTTGCGAGGCGCGGTGCAGGTTCTGACTGCTGCTCAGCGTCACCAGCATGTGCAAATGCTTGTAGCGCAGGCGGTTGAGCAGGCTGCGGGAGATGATCGGCGTGGTCATGACGGGCCTTTTGTATCGATACCCTAAGGGTATCAGTTGTGAGCTAGATTCGATTTGTAACGCATCGATCCCCGGCCGTACAGTCTTTCCCATAAGAACAAATGCCCTACCAAAGGAAAACTGCGATGAAGACTCTACCTGCGCCTCTGCTCGCCAAAATTTCCTGGCGGCTGCTCCCCTTCCTGCTGCTGATGTACATCATGGCCTTCCTCGACCGCGCCAACGTCGGGTTCGCCAAGCAAGCCTTTCAAGCCGACACCAACATCAGCGACGCTGCCTTTGCCTTTGGCGCCGGGGTGTTCTTCGTCGGGTACGCGCTGCTTGAAGTGCCGAGCAATCTGATCCTGCACCGCGTCGGCGCCCGCCTCTGGATGTGCCGGATCATGGTCACCTGGGGCCTGGTCTCCGCCGCCATGGTCTTCGCCCACAACGAAACCACTTTCTACGTCCTGCGCTTTTTGCTGGGCGTAGCCGAAGCCGGTTTCTTCCCCGGGGTCATCCTCTACCTCACCTACTGGTTCCCCAGCGCCGCGCGCGGCAAAGCCATGGGCTTCTTTTACTTCGGCGCGCCGCTGGCGTTCATCTTCGGCAGCCCGCTGTCCGGTCTGCTGCTGGAAATGGATGGCTTTGCCGGTTTCCACGGCTGGCAGTGGCTGTTTGCGGTGGAAGGTTTGATGGCGACTGCTGTGGGCGTCTGGGCCTATTGGTATCTGGACAATCGCCCGGCCGATGCGAAGTGGCTGACGGTTGAAGAACGCCAGCAAGTGCAAGGCATCCTCGATCAAGAAGACAGCCACAAACAGAACCACGGCCGCAGCCTGCTTAACGTGCTGTGCCAACCCTCAGTCCTGTACTTGTGCCTGATTTATCTGCTGATTCAGGCCAGCGTCTACGGCGTGGTGTTTTATCTGCCGACCCAAGTCGGCGGACTGTTGGGCACCAAGGTCGGGCTGATGGTCGGACTGGTCACGGCGATTCCATGGATCTGCGCGATAGTCGCGGCGTACCTGATCCCCGGCTACAGCGACCGCACCGGCGAACGTCGCCGCACCGCCTGCCTGACGTTGCTGATGTCGGCAGCCGGGATCGCCTGCTCGGTGACCTTCGCCAGCCCCTTCCTCGGCATCGTCGCCCTGTGCTTCGCCGCTTCCGGCTTCATCGCCGTGCAACCGGTGTTCTGGACCTTCCCTTCCAGCTACCTCGCCGGCAGCGCCGCTGCAGCCGGGATCGCCTTGATCAACTCATTCGGCGCCCTCGGCGGCTTCATCGCCCCGGTCCTGAAGAACTGGGCCGAAGGCGCCTTCCATTCACCGGCCGCAGGCTTGTACGTGCTGGCCGGCACCACCGTCATCGCCGCGTTGCTGGTCCTGGGCATTCGCTCACCCGTCCAGAAGCCTTCCAACACACCGGCCACCGTTTAACCTGAGGAGTCACACCATGGGCATTCCAACCATCAAGCACGTCCGCGCCTTCACGTTGAGAGGCGGCGGCGCGGATTATCACGATCAGGCGGACGGTCACTGGATCGACGATCACATTGCCACGCCGATGAGCAAATACCCCGAGTACCGTCAGAGCCGCCGCACCTTCGGCATTAACGTGCTCGGCACGCTGGTGGTCGAGATCGAAGCCAGTGACGGCACGGTCGGTTTTGCCGTGACCACCGGTGGCGAGCCTGCCGCCTATATCGTTGAGAAGCATCTGGCGCGTTTCCTCGAAGGCGCACGGGTTACCGACATCGAAAAAATCTGGGACCAGATGTACCAATCGACGCTGTATTACGGTCGCAAAGGCATCGTGATCAATACGATCTCCGGCGTCGACCTGGCGTTGTGGGACTTGCTCGGCAAGATCCGCAAAGAGCCGGTGCACCAATTGCTCGGCGGTGCGGTGCGCGACGAATTACAGTTCTACGCCACCGGCGCCCGTCCGGACCTGGCGCAGAAAATGGGTTTCATTGGCGGCAAGATGCCGTTGCACCACGGCCCGGCCGAAGGTGAGGAAGGCCTGCGCAAGAACCTCGAAGAACTGGCGACCATGCGCGAACGCGTCGGCCCGGACTTCTGGCTGATGCTCGATTGCTGGATGAGCCTGGACCTCAACTACGCGACCAAGCTGGCGGTCGGCGCCCACGAATATGGCTTGAAGTGGATCGAAGAAGCCCTGCCGCCGGACGATTACTGGGGCTACGCGGCCCTGCGCAACAACGTGCCCAAAGGCATGCTGGTGACCACCGGTGAGCACGAAGCCACCCGCTGGGGCTTCCGCATGCTTCTGGAAATGGGCTGCTGCGACATCATCCAGCCAGACGTTGGCTGGTGCGGCGGGATCACCGAGCTGGTGAAGATTTCCGCCCTGGCCGACGCGCACAACGCCCTGGTCATTCCCCACGGATCTTCGGTCTACAGCTATCACTTCGTCGCCACCCGGCATAACAGCCCGTGCGCCGAGTTCCTGATGATGGCGCCGAAGGCCGATGAAGTGGTGCCGATGTTCCATCCGCAATTGCTCGGCGAACCGGTGCCGGTGAACGGTCGCATGCGCCTGTCGGCACTCGACCAGCCAGGTTTCGGCGTGACGCTCAACCCGGAATGCCAACTGCATCGGCCGTATAACCGCTGAGAAAGGACCCTGCCATGAACACGCCTCACAACGCTTTCAAGGCCGCGCTGAAAAACCCTGCGACCCAGTACGGTATCTGGGCCGGTTTCGCCACCGGCTACGCCGCCGAGATCGTCGCCACCACCGGTTACGACTGGATGCTGATCGACGGTGAACACGCACCGAACACCGTGCCCGGCGTGCTCGCGCAATTGCAGGCGGTGGCGCCCTACGCCACTGCGCCTGTCGTGCGTGCGGTGACGGGCGATGCCAACCTGATCAAGCAACTGCTGGATATCGGCGCGCAAACCTTGATGATCCCGATGGTCGAAACCGCCGAGCAGGCGGCAGCGCTGGTACGCGCGATGCGCTATCCGCCGCACGGCATTCGTGGCGTCGGTGGCGGTTTGACCCGCGCCACGCGCTGGGACGGCGTGCCGGACTACCTGAACACCGCCCATGAGCAGCTGTGCCTGATCGTCCAAGTGGAATCGCGCACGGGTGTGGAAAACGTCGAAGCAATCGCCGCCGTCGAAGGTGTCGACGCGGTGTTTATCGGCCCGGCGGATTTGTCCATCGGCCTCGGGCATGCCGGCAACCCGGGTCATCCTGAGGTTCAAGAACGCATCCAGCACGCGGTGAAAGCGACGCTCGCAGCCGGCAAGGCTTGCGGCATTCTCGCGCCGAACGAAGAGGACGCGCGCCGCTATCAGAGCTGGGGTTGCCAGTTCATTGCGGTGGCCATCGACATCAGCCTGCTGCGCCAAAGCGCCATGGCCACCCTCGCGCGCTATCGCACACCGACCACCGAGCACGCGCCGTCGCGCACCTATTGATCAGCCAAGGAGTCGCCCCATGTCGTCCGTGCCTGTCTACGAAAACTTCATCAACGGCCAGTTCGTGGCCAGCGCTGCCCATCTTGACGTGATCAACCCGGCCACCGGTGTCGTGCTGTCGAAAGTCCCGGCCTCGACGGCCGAAGACGTCGACCGCGGCCTCGCCGCCGCGCGCGCCGCGCAAAAAGACTGGTCGCGCAAACCGGCGATTGAACGCGCCGGGCATCTGCGCCGGATCGCCGCCAAACTGCGGGAGAACGTCCAGCACTTGGCGCGCACCATCACCCTGGAACAAGGCAAGGTCAGCGGTCTGGCGGAGGTGGAAGTCAATTTCACCGCCGACTACCTCGACTACATGGCCGAGTGGGCCCGGCGCATCGAAGGCGAAATCATCACCAGTGACCGGCAGAACGAAAACATCTTTCTGTTCCGCAAACCGCTGGGCGTAGTCGCCGGGATTCTGCCGTGGAATTTTCCGTTCTTCCTGATCGCCCGCAAGATGGCCCCGGCCCTGCTGACCGGCAATACCATCGTGATCAAACCCAGTGAAGAAACCCCGAACAACTGCTTCGAATTCGCCCGGCTGGTGGCCGAAACCGATCTGCCGCCCGGCGTGTTCAACGTGGTTTGCGGCGACGGCCGAGTGGGTGCGGCGCTCAGTGCGCACAAGGGCGTGGACATGATCAGCTTCACCGGCAGCGTCGACACCGGTTCGCGAATCATGGCCGCCGCTGCGCCGAACATCACCAAACTCAACCTGGAACTGGGCGGCAAGGCGCCGGCCATTGTGCTGGCGGATGCCGATCTGGACCTGGCGGTAAAAGCCATCCGCGATTCGCGGATCATCAACAGCGGCCAGGTGTGCAACTGCGCCGAGCGGGTGTACGTCGAACGCAAGGTCGCCGATCAGTTTATCGAACGCATCGCAGCGGCAATGAGCGCGACCCGTTATGGCGATCCGATTGCTCAGCCAGATGTGGAAATGGGGCCGTTGATCAACCGCCAGGGCCTGGACAGCGTCAACCGCAAGGTGCGCACGGCGTTGAGCCAGGGCGCGAATTTGATCAGCGGTGGGCAGATTGCCGATCTACCGAACGGCTTTCACTTCCAGCCCACGGTATTGGCCGGGTGCAGCGCCGACATGGAAATCATGCGCGAAGAGATTTTCGGCCCGGTGCTGCCGATCCAGATTATCGACGACCTCGACGAGGCCATCGCCCTGGCCAACGATTGCGACTATGGCCTGACCTCGTCGATCTACACCCGCGACTTGAGTAAAACCATGCAGGCGATGCGCGAGCTGGATTTTGGCGAGACTTACGTCAACCGGGAGAACTTCGAGGCCATGCAGGGTTTCCATGCCGGGGTGCGTAAATCCGGGATTGGCGGTGCGGATGGCAAGCATGGGCTTTACGAGTACACCCATACGCATGCGGTTTACTTGCAAAGCTAAGCCTGGCGGTGTTGCTGACGCCGCCATCGCGGGCAAGCCCGCTCCCACAGGGTTCTTGGTGTTCACTCAATTTGTGGAACAACACAGATCATTGTGGGAGCGGGCTTGCCCGCGATGGCGTCATGTCAGTCAAAGCTATCCGTCATAAATCCACGGTCGCAGAAAGCAGGTAGGTCCGAGGTGTCGAAAGCGTCAACCCGGGCTCGCTGTCATCCGACGCACCGGCCGAACTCCAGTAGCGCTTGTCAGCCACGTTCTCGATATTGGCGCGCAATGTGATGTTCTTTTCCTCGACCTTGAACGCGTAGCGAGCGCCCACGTCGAAACGCTCCCAGGAATCGATTTCCTTGTTGTTGGACTGATCCAGGTATTGCGAGCTGGAATAGATGCCGCGGCTGGTGAGGGTCAGGCCCTGCACGGTCGGCACGTCCCACTCCGCGCCCAGGTTGACGTTGTATTTCGGCGTGGCCGGCGCCCGGTTGCCGTCGAAGGTGCCATTGGCGGTGTTGGTCAACTCGCTGTCGATGTACATGACGCCGCCGAGCAGGCGGAAACCCTCGAGCGGTTCACCGAACACACTCAGTTCCACACCTGTGTTCTCACGCTTGCCGTTCGGGCCGAAGACCCGCGTTGTGGCGTTGGTTTCGTAAGCCGGCTGCTTGATCCGGAACACCGCGGCGGTCACGGCGAACGCGCCGGCGTCATACTTGGCGCCGACCTCGACCTGGCGGCTGATGAACGGCGGGAAAATCTCGTCTTCGTTGATCGAGGTCGACGGCGCGATCTTGCCCTGGCTCAAGCCTTCCATGTAGTTGGCGTACAGCGACAGCTTATCGGTGGCCTTGAACAGGATGCCACCTGACGGCGAAACCTTTTCCTCGTCGTAGGCGGTGTCGCCTTTGACATTATCCGACCAGTCGTCAACCTTCACCCGCTGCCAGCGAGCGCCGAGGGTCAGCAACAGTCGGTCATCGAAGAACCCCAGGGTGTCGGACAACGCCACGCCGCTGAAGCGGTTCTCGGTATAGACCTTCGGGTCTTGTCGCGTCGGTCTTACCGGCGTGGGAGTTTCCACAGGGTTGTAGAGGTTGCTGGGGGCGGCCGCGTAACGTGCACCGCCATTCTCGAAGTCCATGTAGAAATAGCTGGCCGCCAGGTTGACCTCATGGCTCACCGGACCGGTATGAAACCAGTTGCGCACCCCCGCCGTGGCCGTCCGGACATTTTCATCGCGGGTGAAATCACGCGGTTGAACGCTGAAATCGCCCGCGTTGTTAGTGACCGCAACGGCATGCCGGAGGAAGTCATGATTGCTTTTGCGCGCCCCCACACCGCCGTACAGCATGACGGAATCGCTGACATCAAATTCGCCGTTCACCGTGCCGAACGTGTCGTTGGTGCTCGCCTTGCTCCACGGCTGCGCATAGTTGTGGCGCACATCGCTGGCACGCGGAACCTGCGCGTTGGCGTTGACCTGCACACGTTCCTGCGGGGCGTCGGTGTCACGCTCGGTGCGGCCGATGTCCGTCGAGAGACGCAGGCGTTCACCGCGAAAATCCAGGCCCAGCACGGCCATCTCGCGGTCGACATTCTGCTGATCCCACTCAGTGTCGCCGGACTGCTTCACGCCGTTGAAACGAATACCGAATTTGTTGTCTTCACCAAAACGCCGGCCGACATCCACGGCACCGCCGACCTGGCTGTCGGACGCGTAGCTGCCGGTGAACGAAGTGATCGGTTTGTCGGTGGCGCGCTTGGGCACCACATTGATCCCGCCACCCACGCTGCCCCGCGGCGAGATGCCGTTGATCAGCTGGCTCGGACCCTTGAGCACGTCGACGCGATCGGCCATTTCCATGTCGATTGTGTAGGTCGGCAGGACGCCGTAGAGACCGTTGTAGGCGACATCACTGTTGAACAGGCTGAGCCCGCGAATGGTGAATTGCTCGTAGCGCCCACCCGCCGGGTTGGTGGCGCGAACCGACGGATCGTTGGCGATCAGGTCGCCCAAGGTGCGCGCCTGCTGGTTTTTGACCACATCGCTGGTGTAGGTGGTCATGCTGAACGGCGTTTCCATAAAGTCCTTGGAGCCGAGCAAGCCTTGCGAACCACGGCGCGCGACCTGGCCGCCGGCATACGGATCGCCGTCCACTGGGTCGATGGAACCGAAAATCGAGGTGGCGCCCAGTTGCAGGCCGCTGCCTTCTGGTGCCGGGGTCAGGATGTAGGCCTGCTCGCCCACCGGTTGCAGTTGCAGGCCGGAACCCTGCAACAGCCGGGCAAAGCCCTCCTCCACGGCGAATTCGCCGGACAGACCGGGGCTGTTACGACCGCTCACCAGCGCCGGGTCAACCGAAAGGTTGACGCCCGCCAGACCGGCGAAACGGGTGAGTGCTGCGCTGAGGCTGCCTGCCGGCACCTGATAACTGCGTCGAGGCGCGTCTTCGGCCCAACCGGCGGTGATAAACAACGGACAGGCACTGAGGCTCAGCAACAGGCTCAAGTGCATTAACGGGCGCAGGCGGGATGAAGCCAGACGCGGACTGGATGGGAACACTGCGGGCATTGAAGAAGCTCTCTTATTTCGTTCACTTGCCTTGGATGACAAGCGACGCGAAAAAAGGGGACACACTTCAAACACTATTTTTACGCGGCAGCAGCGTGACCCAATAACGCGTACGCGAATGCACCTCCAGCGGCAAGCTGGCCGCCAGCAGTGCCAGGATACGATCGGTGTCTTCAAGGCGAAAACTGCCGGTGACACGCAGGGATTCCAGCTCCGGCTCCCAACGCAGCACGCCTGGACGATAGGTGCTGAGTTCACGCAGGAAATCCCCTAGCGGCTGGTTCTGCGCCATCAGCACACCGTCACGCCAACCTGGGGCGAGCACGTCGAAGGGCTCCACGGCGCCGGAACCCGCGACCTGAAGATTGACTTGCTGGCCTGCGCGCAACGAAAAGACCGGTCCGTGCAAAGGCTGCAACTGCACCGCACCGTTGAGCACCGACACCCTGCACCCCGTCTGCCTCTGACGAACACACACTTCGCTTTGACTGACGACCACCTGGCCGAAGTGCGTCTGGATCGTCAGCGGCGAGGTGCCGGGGACTTTCAGGGCTATTTCGCCCTCCACGAGCTTCAGTAGACGGTTGTTCAGATCGATATCGACGGCGCTCGCGGTGTTCAATTGCAGTGAGCTGCCATCGGCCAACCGAACTTTCTTGCCCTCACCGGTCGCCGTCCGCAGGTCGGCGCCCCAGACATCCAACGGCAACTGCCGACTGATCAGCCAGGCAGTCGGGACCAACGCCACCGCTCCGACGGCGCGCTTGAGCACCGTGCGGCGGCTCGGCTGCGGCCGATCGAGACTGGCCATCGCCAAGGCTGATGGGAGGTCGGCAAAGCGTTGACGCAAGAGTTGCGCTTTCTGCCAGGCCTGTTCGTGGCTGGAATGGCTGTCGCGCCAGCTCTGCAACTCGACTCGGTCCCGCTCATTGGCAGTGCCAGATTCCATAAGCGTCAGCCATTGCGCGGCAGCCCGTATGACTTGGCGGGCGTCGGCCGACGGTGCGGATCTGCTCACAGCGCCACCAACAGGCAATGTTCGTATGCTTGGGCCATGTAGCGCTTGATCGTGCGCTCCGAGACTTGCAGGCGCTCGGCGATTTCCTGGTAACCCAGGCCTTCCAGTTGGCTCCAGAGAAATGCCCGTCGTACTGGGGCCGGCAATCCATCGAGCAACTCGTCGAGGGCTTGCAGGGTTTCCAGCAGGATCCAGCGCTGCTCGGGGGACGGCACGCAGTCTTCAGGCAGCAGCGCCAGGGCGTTGAGGTAAGCCTGCTCGAGGCTGCGGCGCTTGTAGAAGTTGGTCAGCAGCCGTTTGCCCACGGTCGCCAGGTAGGCGCGGGGTTCTTGCAGATCAGCAATATGCTGGGAGCTGGCGAGCACGCGCACAAACGTATCCTGGCTCAGGTCCGCAGCATCATGACCATTGCTCATGCGTCGTCTCAACCAGCTTTCGAGCCAGCCGCGATGGTCGCGGTACAAGTCATGGAAGGTTTGCTCCTCCGGCATCGCTGCATCGCTCATTTCAAGAAGCCCTGTGCCAAGGAGTTATCGTAAATGAGAGTGATTCTAATTAATGTCGGGCGTATGAAGGAAGCGCTTTATGCATCGGAGAGCAGAAAGGTTCAATTGGGAGGGCATGAAGGGAGGAAAAGCCAAATCGCAGACACAAAAAACCCCGGTCTTTCGACCAGGGTCTTTGCTATCGACTCGAAGACAGCCAGCGGCTTTCTTCGTAGCTCCAAGGCGTTCAGTGGGCCTTGAGGCAGATATGGCGCAGCGGACGGGACTCGAACCCGCGACCCCCGGCGTGACAGGCCGGTATTCTAACCGACTGAACTACCGCTGCGTATCGCTTTGGACTTGCGTCCAAGTAACTCGTCTGACTGAAAGCTTCGAGGCTTTCAATCTCGAACCAGAATAAATTCTGACTCGGAAAATATGGCGCAGCGGACGGGACTCGAACCCGCGACCCCCGGCGTGACAGGCCGGTATTCTAACCGACTGAACTACCGCTGCGCGTCGGTGGAGGCTTTTAAAAGCTTCCATCTTGCTTTCGCAAGACTCTCGGAAGTGGTGGGTGATGACGGGATCGAACCGCCGACATTCTGCTTGTAAGGCAGACGCTCTCCCAGCTGAGCTAATCACCCGTTTGCATCTCCGAGGCCGCGAAATTTACGCAGGTAGCGAACCTAAGTCAATAGCAGGATTGAAGTTTTTCTGAAAAAGACAGAATCGTGTCATTCGGCACCGGTGTTGCAAACCGTCAGGCCGCCTGCTCGCGAAGGCAGCGGCACACTCAACCTCAATGCCGAAGACAGCCCCCCTGCCCCGTCACTCGCTGTAAATCATCTTCTTGGTCATGCCGCCATCAACCACAAACTCCTGGCCCGTGACGAAACCGGCATTCTTCGACAGCAGCCACGCCACCATTGCCGCGACGTCTTCGACGGTCCCGACCCTGCCCGCCGGATGCTGGGCATGGTCGGCATCGGTCAGGGGTTCGGCACGTCGTGCCGCCGGGTCCCGCGCATCGATCCAGCCAGGACTGACCGCGTTGACGCGAATTTCCGGCCCAAGGCTGATGGCCAACGCGTGAGTCAAAGCCAACAGGCCGCCCTTGCTCGCCGCGTAAGCCTCTGTGTCCGGCTCGGACTGCCCGGCGCGGGTCGAGGCCAGGTTGACGATCGCACCGCTGTGAGCGCGCAGATACGGCGCACAGTGTTTGGCCAACAGCATCGGCCCACTGAGATTGACCGCCAGCACCCGGTTCCAGTAAGCCAGGTCGAGGCTTTCCAGGGTGATGTTGTGCGGGTCGGCCACCGCTGCGTTACACACCAGCGCATCCAGGCGCCCGAATTGCCCCAGCACTTCGGCGACGCCCAGCGCCACTTGCCCTTCGTTCGAGACGTCCATGGCGATGAACCAGGCGTTTTCACCCAGCACCTTCGCCACTTTGGAGCCGCGCTCCCGATCGAGGTCGCTCAGCACCACCTGCCAGCCTTCGCTGATCAGCCAGGCCGCGATTCCCAGGCCAATGCCGCGTGCAGCACCGGTGACCAGGGCGACGCGGCCATGGGTGCCGGTGCCTGGCGTCGGCAACTCGATCACAAGGCAGCCAACCCGCGCGCCAGATCGGCTTGCAGGTCAGCGACATCTTCCAGGCCGACCGCGATGCGGATCAGGCTGTCACGAATGCCCGCCGCTTCACGCTCTTGCGGCGCCAGACGGCCGTGGGAGGTGGTGCTCGGGTGCGTGATCGTGGTTTTGCTGTCGCCCAGGTTGGCGGTGATGGAAATCAGACGGGTCGCATCGATAAAGCGCCAGGCGCCCTCTTTGCCGCCCTTGACCTCGAAACTCACGACCGCACCAAAGCCTTTTTGCTGACGCAGGGCCAACTCGTGCTGCGGATGGCTCTTGAGACCGGCGTAATGGACCTTCTCGATGCCGTCCTGCTGCTCCAGCCACTCGGCCAGTTGCTGGGCGTTGGCGCAATGCGCCTTCATGCGCAGGCTCAGGGTTTCCAGGCCCTTGAGGAAGATCCAGGCGTTGAACGGGCTCAAGGTCGGCCCGGCGGTACGCAGGAAGCCGACAACTTCTTTCATCTGCTCGCTGCGACCGGCGACAACACCGCCCATGCAACGACCCTGACCGTCGATGAACTTGGTCGCCGAGTGCACGACGATGTCCGCGCCCATCTTCAGCGGCTGTTGCAACGCAGGGGTGCAGAAGCAGTTGTCGACCACCAGCATCGCGCCTTTGGCGTGAGCGATTTTCGCCAGCTCGGCGATGTCCACCAGCCTTGCCAATGGGTTGGACGGCGACTCGACGAACAGCAATTTGGTGTTGGCCTTGATCGCCGCGTCCCAACCGGACAGGTCCGCCAGGGGCACATAATCGACTTCGATGCCAAAGCGTTTGAAGTATTTTTCGAACAGGCTGATGGTCGAGCCAAACACGCTGCGTGACACCAGCACATGATCGCCGGCGCTGCACAGGCTCATGACTACTGCCATGATCGCCGCCATGCCGGTGGCCGTGGCCACCGCTTGTTCAGCGCTTTCCAGCGCGGCAATGCGCTCTTCGAACGCACGTACGGTCGGGTTGGTGTAGCGCGAGTAAACGTTGCCCGGCACTTCACCGGCAAAGCGAGCGGCCGCGTCGGCGGCGGTACGGAATACGTAGCTGGAGGTGAAGAACATCGGATCACCGTGTTCGCCTTCCGGCGTGCGGTGCTGACCGGCGCGTACGGCCAGGGTATCGAACGCTACGCCTTCGAGGTCGCTGTCCAGCCGACCGGCATCCCAATCCTGACTCATGCTGTCACTCCTTGCCTTGTTCTTTGTTGGTCGATACAAAACCGGTCTGTAGGAGCGTGGCTTGCCCGCGAAGGCGTCTTTGGAATCGCCAAAAGCTTCGCGGGCAAGCCTCGCTCCTACTAGTTGTTGTACAGATCAATGATCGCGCTGACTGCCTGCGTCTTGACCTTGGAGGCATCGTTACGTGCCTGTTCGATCTTGTTCAGGTATGCCTCGTCGACATCGCCGGTGACGTACTGGCCATCGAACACCGCACAATCGAACTTCTCGATCTTGATCTTGCCGCCACCCACCGCTTCGATCAAGTCAGGCAGGTCCTGATAGATCAACCAGTCGGCGCCGATCAGGTCGGCAACGTCCTGGGTCGAACGATTGTGGGCGATCAGCTCGTGAGCGCTCGGCATGTCGATGCCGTAGACGTTCGGGTAGCGAACGGCCGGGGCCGCAGAGCAGAAGTAGACGTTTTTCGCGCCTGCTTCACGGGCCATCTGGATGATCTGCTTGCAGGTGGTGCCGCGAACGATCGAGTCGTCCACCAGCATCACGTTTTTGCCGCGGAATTCCAGTTCGATGGCGTTGAGCTTCTGGCGCACGGATTTTTTCCGCGCAGCCTGGCCCGGCATGATGAAGGTCCGGCCGATGTAGCGGTTCTTCACGAAGCCTTCGCGGAACTTGACGCCCAAATGGTTCGCCAGCTCCAGGGCCGCGGTGCGGCTGGTGTCCGGGATCGGGATGACCACGTCGATGTCGTGATCCGGACGCTCGCGCAAGATCTTCTCGGCGAGTTTCTCACCCATGCGCAGACGGGCCTTGTAGACCGACACGCCGTCGATGATCGAGTCCGGACGCGCCAGGTAGACGTGTTCGAAGATGCACGGGGTCAGGGACGGGTTGGTCGCGCACTGACGGGTGTGCAGCTTGCCGTCTTCAGTGATGTAGACCGCTTCGCCCGGTGCCAGGTCGCGAATCAGGGTGAAACCCAGCACGTCCAGGGAAACGCTTTCGGAGGCGATCATGTACTCGACGCCTTCGTCGGTGTGACGCTGACCGAAGACAATCGGGCGGATGCCGTGCGGGTCGCGGAAACCGACGATGCCGTAACCGGTCACCATCGCCACGACCGCGTAACCACCGACGCAACGGTTGTGCACGTCAGTGACGGCCGCGAACACGTCTTCTTCGGTTGGCTGCAACTTGCCGCGCTGGGCCAGTTCGTGTGCGAACACGTTGAGCAGCACTTCCGAATCGGAGTTGGTGTTGACGTGGCGCAGGTCAGATTCGTAAATCTCCTTGGCCAGCTGTTCAACGTTGGTCAGGTTACCGTTGTGCGCCAGGGTGATGCCATAAGGCGAGTTGACGTAAAACGGTTGGGCTTCGGCCGAAGTCGAGCTGCCCGCGGTCGGGTAACGCACATGGCCAATGCCCATGTGGCCGACCAGGCGCTGCATGTGACGCTGATGGAACACGTCACGCACCAGGCCATTGTCCTTGCGCAGGAATAACCGGCCATCATGGCTGGTCACGATACCGGCAGCGTCCTGGCCGCGGTGCTGGAGGACGGTTAGCGCGTCATACAGCGCCTGATTGACGTTCGACTTACCGACGATACCGACGATGCCACACATGCGACGCAACCCCTACTTAATGGATCTGAACTGAACACAACTCACTGAGGCGTTTTGGCCATCGGCAAGAGGTGCTCCTTGAACGGTATCTCAGCGGGTACGCTGATACCGCTGGCAAGCCACTGACTGCTCCACCCGAGGATCAGGTTTTTGGACCAGTCTGCGACCAATAGAAATTTTGGCACGAGCTGTGACTGTTGCCACCACCCGTCCTGCTGTACCGGCCCCAGACTCAACAGCCCGACCGCCACGACCACCAGCAACACGCCACGCGCAGCGCCGAAGGCCATGCCGAGGAATCGATCGGTCCCGGACAACCCGGTGACGCGAACCAACTCGCCGATAAGGTAATTGATCATTGCGCCTACGATTAACGTGGCGACAAACATGATGGCACAGCCCGTGATCACACGAGCCGATGGCGTTTCGATGTATCCGGCGAGGTACTCGGACAATGAACCACCGAACATCCAGGCGACGACTCCTGCGATGATCCAGGTCACCAGCGATAATGCTTCTTTGACGAAGCCGCGGCTCAGACTGATCAATGCGGAGATGGCGACGATTGCAACGATCGCCCAGTCAACCCAGGTAAATGGCACAGTGCAGCCTACAGACGGATAAGGCGGCGCATTTTAGCAGAGCCCATGGCTATCGGTAAGCTGCGATTGTCAGTGCATTTCAAATCGGGGTGATAGTTTTAGTTGCGCTCAGGCTGAAAACGCACCACAAAACCCTTGAGGTTCTTCTGGCGGCCCAATAAGTCGCGCAGACGATCGGCTTCGGCACGTTCGATCAGCGGCCCGACAAACACCCGATTCTTGCCATCGGCTGTACGGATGTAGGCGTTATAGCCCTGACTACGCAGGTCTTTTTGCAGACTTTCGGCACTGGCACGGCTCGACAGGCTGGCCAGTTGCACTGACCAGCTGACCGACAGGCCATTGGCATCGACGCGGCTTTGAGTCGTGTCAGGTTTGCCCGACGCAGCAGAGATTGGTTGAGATGGCGCAGTTGCAGGCTTGGCAGCCAAAGCAGGCACCGGAGCTGGCGCGGCCGGTTTAGCGACAGGTGCAGGTGCCGGCGCCACTGGCGCACTCGGTGCAATCGGTGCAATCGGCGTCGACGGTGCTGCTTCTTGCTGAGCGATTTCGTCATCACTCGGCACAGGTTCCTGAGGCAGCGCTTGCGGCTCAGGCACGACCACCGGTTCGACCTGAACTTGCGGCACCGCAGGCGCTTGCGGCGCAGCCGGGGCTTCGACCGTCACTTGACGCTGCTCATCCTGGCGGGAAAACAGCATCGGCAGGAAAATCACCGCCAGCGCCACCAGAACCAGGGCGCCAACCATGCGCTGTTTGTATGCCTTATCCAGCAATGCCATTTGCCGCTTCCTCCGTGGAGCGCCGAGCCAGCCATTCAAGGGCCTCGGCGACACAATAAAATGATCCGAACAACAGAATCTCGTCGTCGCACGTCGCCAGCGCGCACTGCCCTTCCAGGGCGGCGGCCACGCTGTCATAGGACGTTACCGCGGCGCCAAGGTTCTGCAACGCTGCCTGCAAATCGGCCACCGGGCGCGCACGCGGTGAATCCAGCGGCGCGACAGCCCATTGCTGGACACTAGCATTCAATTCACTGACAACACCATCCAGATCCTTGTCCGCCAACAATCCAAACACTGCCAGACGCTTGCCGACCGGCGGACGGCTGGCCAGACGGCGCGCGAGATACTCGGCCGCATGCGGGTTATGACCCACATCCAGCAACAGGTTCAGACGTTTGCCCTGCCAGTCGAACTGACGGCGATCAAGACGACCGACCACCCGCGTCGCTTTCAGGGCTTCAATAATCTGTGCATCCACCCACGGCAAACCGAGCAACAGGTAAGCCTGCAAGGCCAGTGCGGCGTTTTCCATCGGCAGATCGAGCAACGGCAAATCGTGCAGCTCGACCACACGCCCTTGAGCGTCAAGACCGCGCCATTGCCAATTGTGATCGGTCACTCCGAGGTCAAAATCGCGCCCACGCAGGAAGAACGGGCAAGCCAGCTCGCGCGCTTTATCCAGCAGAGGTTGCGGAGGATTCAGGTCGCCACAGAGCGCAGGCGCGCCCTGACGGAAGATGCCGGCTTTCTCAAAGGCCACGGATTCACGGGTATCGCCCAGATAATCGACGTGATCAACACCGATGCTGGTGACCAGCGCCATGTCGGCATCGACCACGTTGACCGTGTCCAGACGCCCGCCCAAGCCGACTTCCAGCACCACGGCATCAAGCCCTGCCTGTTGAAACAGCCAGAACGCCGCCAGGGTGCCCATTTCGAAGTACGTCAGGGACGTGTCGCCACGGCCTGCCTCGACCGCAGCAAAGGCTTCGCACAGCGCGGCATCAGTCGCTTCGACGCCGTTGACCTGCACCCGCTCGTTGTAACGCAACAGGTGCGGAGAATTGTAGACACCAACGTTCAGGCCCTGCGCCCGCAGCAATGAAGCCACGAATGCACAGGTAGAACCCTTGCCGTTGGTGCCGGTGACCGTGATCACCCGAGGCGCCGGCTTGCCCAGCCCCATGCGGGACGCTACCTGTTGCGAGCGCTCAAGGCCCATGTCGATGGCCGAAGGGTGCAACTGCTCAAGGTAGGCGAGCCACTCGCCAAGGGTACGTTCGGTCATAGGTTGGCAGGTACCGGTGGAACCACGATCGGTTCGATCGGTGCGGCAACGAATTTTGGCGTCGGCAGACCCATCATTTGTGCCAGCAGGTTGCCCAGGCGCGGACGCAGTTCCTGACGGTGAATGATCATGTCGATTGCACCGTGCTCCAGCAGGAACTCGCTGCGCTGGAAGCCTTCCGGCAGTTTTTCACGCACGGTTTGCTCGATCACGCGCGGACCGGCGAAGCCGATCAGGGCTTTCGGCTCGCCGACAATCACGTCGCCCAGCATGGCCAGGCTGGCGGAAACACCGCCGTAGACCGGGTCGGTCAGCACGGAGATGAACGGAATGCCTTCTTCACGCAGACGCGCCAGTACCGCAGAGGTCTTGGCCATTTGCATCAGGGAGATCAGGGCTTCCTGCATCCGCGCACCACCGGAGGCGGCGAAGCAGATCATCGGGCAACGGTTTTCCAGCGCGTAGTTGGCGGCGCGGACAAAACGCTCACCGACGATGGCGCCCATCGAACCACCCATGAAGGAGAACTCGAAGGCCG
The DNA here is from genome assembly GCF_044759925.1 of Pseudomonas sp. NPDC099000. NCBI lineage: Bacteria > Pseudomonadati > Pseudomonadota > Gammaproteobacteria > Pseudomonadales > Pseudomonadaceae > Pseudomonas > Pseudomonas sp. NPDC099000. Next base: position 24,805 of record NZ_JBIWAF010000027.1, on the reverse strand, counting down.
AGACCACCACCGGCATGCCCAGCAGGGAGCCGCTCATGGAGATCAGTGCATCTTTTTCGCCGGTCTGCTTCTGGGCAGCGGTCAGGCGATCCTTGTACTTCTTGCCGTCACGGAACTTCAGACGGTCAACCGGCTCCAGGTCCGCGCCCAGTTCGGTACGGCCTTCGGCGTCGAGGAAGATGTCGATGCGCGCACGGGCGCCGATACGCATGTGGTGGTTGCACTTGGGGCAAACGTCCAGGGTCTTTTCCAGCTCCGGACGATACAGCACAGCCTCGCAAGACGGGCATTTGTGCCACAGACCTTCAGGCACCGAGCTCTTCTTGACCTCGGAACGCATGATCGAAGGGATCAGTTTGTCTACTAACCAGTTGCTCATGCTTTCTTTCTCCAGTACCGGCGGCCCGAACGCTCTGGTTCGCAGCCCCGCGTATGCCCTTGAGCTAAATTCATGTTTGTGTGGCGATGATCGATGGGTTGCCACGGTCAGCGTAAAACGTGACCTGCGTACAACGCATAAATCCTCAGCCATGCCTGCTTTGTGCAAGTGCAGTTATGGACGGCGGCAGTCTGCCAGCCGTCACATCAACGCCAGGATCAAAAGATCGCAGCCTCGTTTCACTCGACAGCTCCTACAACCGCCTTGATGAATGCCTGAATTTTTGCGTGATCCTTGATGCCCTTGCTCGCCTCTACCCCACCGCTGACATCCACCGCGTATGGCCGAACCCGGGCGATTGCCTCAGCCACGTTATCCGGCGTCAGGCCGCCGGCAAGGATGATCGGTTTGCTCAAGCCTTGCGGTATCAGAGACCAGTCGAACGCTTCACCGGTTCCGCCGGGAACGCCTTCGACATAGGCATCGAGCAGAATACCGCTGGCACTTGGAAACGCATTGCATGCCGCCGCGATGTCATCGCCGGCCTTGACCCGCAGCGCCTTGATGTACGGGCGGTGCCAGCCCTCACAGTCGGCTGCGGTTTCGTCGCCATGGAACTGCAACAGGTCCAGCGGCACGGCGTCGAGCAGTTCGCCCAACTCGCAGCGGCTGCTGTTGACGAACAATCCCACGGTGGTCACGAACGGCGGCAGCGCCTTGATAATGTCTCGCGCCTGCTGGAACGTCACTGCCCGCGGGCTCTTGGCGTAAAACACGAATCCGATGGCATCCGCCCCGGCCTCGACCGCCGCCAACGCATCTTCTATGCGGGTAATCCCACAAATCTTGCTGCGAACGGCTGACATGTCGATAAAACCCCAGGGCAAATCCGAGAAAGTCCCGGATGGTAACAAATGCGTTCGAGGGCGTCAGCCGTCAAGTTCAGAGAAGCCGGTGAGGAAGTGTGGGCCGATGTAACGCTCAGGCAATTCGAACTCGTCGCGATACTCGACCTGCACCAGGTACAGACCGTAGGGATGCGCCGTCACCCCGCCAGAACGACGGATCCGGCTCTCCAGCACTTCTTTCATCCACTCCACCGGACGCTCGCCGGCACCGATGGTCATCAATACACCGGCGATGTTGCGCACCATGTGGTGCAGGAAGGCACTGGCGCGAATATCCAGCACGATCATCTTGCCGTGGCGCGTGACCCGCAGGTGATGCAGTTCCTTGATCGGCGACTTGGCCTGGCACTGACCGGCGCGAAAAGCGCTGAAATCATGGGTGCCGACCAGATACTGGGCGGCCTCGGCCATGCGCTCGACGTCGAGCGGACGGTGGTTCCAGGTGATTTCTTCGTTGAGGTGCGCCGGGCGGATCTGATCGTTGTAGATCACGTAGCGATAGCGCCGGGCGATGGCCTTGAAGCGCGCATGAAAGTGAGCCGGCATGACCTTGGCCCAGCTGACGCTGACGTCGTGGGGCAAGTTGATATTGGCGCCCATGACCCAGGCCTTCATCGAACGCTCGACCTGCGTATCGAAATGCACCACTTGGCCGCACGCATGCACGCCCGCGTCAGTACGCCCGGCGCAGAGCAGCGACACCGGTGAATCGGCGACTTTGGACAAGGCCTTTTCGAGGGTTTCCTGCACGGTCAGTACGCCGGAGGCCTGGCGCTGCCAGCCGCGATAGCGCGAGCCTTTGTATTCAACGCCCAACGCGATCCGGAAAAAGCCGTCGGCTGCCATTTCGGCGGCCGGGTTATCTATATTTGCCAAGGAGTAACAGCCTGCTGATGTGCGCAAAGGCGGGCATTATAAGGCCGCCGCACCGGGATGCCAGAGGCGGGTGGTTTTTGGAGCTTGTCAGAGTCGGGATTTGTACCGAGGCCAAGGGCCTCATCGCGGCCAAGCCCGCTCCCACATTGGAATGCGGTCAACCTGTGGGAGCGGGCTTGCCCGCGATGGCGATCTGACAGACGCCGTCGCGCCACCGCTGAAACAAAAACGGCAGCCTCACCGGGCTGCCGTTTTGTTTATTGCCTACCGATCATTCAAGCCAGGCGAGAAAGCATTTCCTTGGCTTCGCTCTTCTGACCGGCATCGCCTTCACTTACCACCTCATTGAGGATGTCCCGAGCGCCGTCGGCGTCGCCCATGTCGATGTAGGCCTGGGCCAGATCGAGCTTGGTGGCGACTTCATCGGTGCCGGACAGAAAGTCGAAATCCGGCTCGTCCGCCGCAGAAGCCATAGCGTCTTCTGCGGTAAAGGTCGGTTCGCCCATGCTCTGGGACAGACGATCCAGCTCGGCGTTGACCTCATCCAGTTCCGCTGCAAAGGCGTCCGGAACATCAGGTTCGGTCGGTGTCGCGTCCATTTCGTCGGCCAGCGACAAGTCGAAATCGGCGGGCAACTCCAGATCATCCTGCGGAACTTCAGGTTTCACAGGCTCAACAGGCAAATCCTTCACGCCTTCGTCGAGATCCAGCAGGAAATCGTCTTCCTCGAGCATCGCCGGCGACGGGTCTCCCCCCAAATCCATGTCCAGATCGAAGTCCGACAGGTCGTCGAGGTTTTCCTTGATTTCGGTCTGTTCCTTCAACACCGACTCGAAGCTCAGGTCGTCGTCCAGCGGGAACTCTTCAAGGTCAGCGACAGATTCCGGCTCTGGCTCAACCACCGCCGGAGAAGCGGCTTCCAGATCATCCAGGCTCAAGTCGAAGGCACTGTCCAAGTCATCGGCCGGTGCTTGCGGCTCGTCCAGCAACAGGTCCTTGACGTACTGCGCGTCCAGCTCGGCGGCGATGGCGGCAGCGGCGAGACCACCGGCAGCGGCGATAGCCATGGCCGGGAAGCGGGTTTTCAGCTTTTCGACCTGGGCGAAGTTGTCACCGTTGGCCACCAGCTGGCGCTCCTGAGCCACAAATGCATCGCGATCGCCCTGCTGACCGTAGACTTCCATCAGTTTCAGGCGCAGGTCGCTGCGTTGCGGTTCTTGCTTGATGCCGTCCTCGAGCAACGCGGCAGCCTGGTTCAAACGACCGGCGGCGATGTGCGACTGGGCCTTGGTCAGTACGTCGTCATCGCGGTCGGCCGCTGGCGATACCAGTGGCGCAGCGATCGGCGTCGTCATTACGTCCGGGGCTGGGACTGGCGCTGGCGCAGGTGGTGGCGTTGGTATCGGCGCGGGAGCGAGCGTCACGCTCGGCGGCGGAACTTCCAGGCCTTCGAAGCTGCTCTCCGGCAGTTCCTGCTCGGCAGAGAATTCCTTCTCTTCTTCCAGGGCACGCGCCATGCGCAAGTGTTTCTCGGCTTCTTGCTGGGCCTTGCGGCGACGTGCCAGCAACAGCAGCAGAAGTAGCAGAACCACTGCACCGCCGCCCACCAGCCCCAGAAGGACCGGATTGGTCAGCAGCTCGTTGAATGTCTGATCTTCAGAGGCAACTGGCGTCGGCTCGACTGCCGGTTCAGCAGGCACTGGTGCCGGAGCGGCCTCAGGTGCCGCCGCCTCGGGCGCAGGCGCTACCGGAGCAGGAACCACTTCAGTCGGTGCCGCCGCAGGGTTGGCGGCCAGTTCAGCAGACATTGCCGGAGCGGTCGCCGCTGGAGCCGGCGATCCGACCGCGCCTTCGGCCTGCAACTTGGCCAATTGATTGTTCTTCAGCTCGATCAGGCGCTGCAGCTTTTCCATCTGACTTTGCAGATCGGTCATGCGACTTTTCAGTTCGGCGTTGTCACGACGGGTCGTGTCGAGGCTTTCCTGGGTCACTGCCAGTTTGTTACCCAAGGCTTTTGCATCGCCTGCAGGGCCTTTGCCCCGGCCTTTGCCGGTTTCGGCAGAAACCAAACTCAGGTTGTCTTTCGCCGCCTGCGTCGGAGCAGCGTCAGCGCGGCCACGCTTGGTGGCATCGAGTTGTTGCTGCCCGGTGCCAGGCTTCGCCACATAACGACGCCCCTGGCGCCATGCGGTGTTCTGCGCAGCGACTTCAGCGATTGCCTTGGTTTGCGGCAGGCTGGTGCTCTGCGTCTGATCCGGCATGCGCAGCACCTGACCGGTTTTCAGCCGGTTGATGTTGCCGTCGATGAAGGCATCCGGGTTCAGTGCCTGGATGGCCAGCATGGTTTGCTGGACCGACCCGCCATTACGCGCCTTCGCGGCGATTTCCCACAGGGTATCGCGCGGCGTGGTGGTGTATTGGGACGGCGTGGTGGCACCGGTCACCGGCGCAGTAACCGCCTGGGTCGGTGCAGGCTGCGCAGCCGCTTCAGCGGTCTGCGGGGAGAATTTGGACGGATCGAGCAGCACGCTGTAATCGCGCAGCAGACGACCGTTGGGCCACATCACCTGAACCAGGAATTTCACCATCGGTTCGGACAGGGGTTTGCTGGACGTCACACGCAGGATGCTTTTGCCGCTGGCGTTGAGCACGGGCGTGAAGGTCAGGTCGTTGAGAAACGCCTGGCGATCGACGCCTGCCTTGGCGAAATCTTCCGGCGAAGCCAGGCTCGGCACCACTTCCGCGGCGGTGAGGTCCTTGACGTCGAGCAGCTCGATTTCCGCCACCAGAGGTTGGTTCAGCGTCGACTTCAGGGTCAATTCCCCGAGCCCGAGGGCATGCGCCATACCGGAGGACAGCGCCGAGGCGGCCGCTATTGCTAACACCAGTTTGCGAACTTGAACCATAGCCTCTTCCTTTGTTTGAACATTCCTCGGCCAGCGAGAAGGTGTTGATAGCCGCTGCCGTAAGGCATTGCGCGCGGCGACGAAGGGTCGTCACGCGCGATCATTTCATTAATGCCCCGGAAAGCCCCGAAGGGTGGCTCGCCATCAGCAATCCGGCCAAGCATAGCGCTCGACCGGACTCATTCGAAAAATTGTTGCCAAGTATCTTTTACAGCAGGTCTTTTATCAACAATTCAGCCACCTGCACAGCATTGAGCGCGGCGCCTTTGCGTACGTTATCTGACGTCAGCCACAAATTAAGTTCCGACGGGTCGTCGATACCCTGGCGAACCCGACCAACGTAGACCACGTCCTGCCCTACCGCATCGCCCACCGCTGTCGGGTAATCACCGGCTTCCACCAGTTCGATACCCGGTGCGTCTTCCAGCGCCGCGTTGACTTTCGCCAGGTCCACAGCGCTCGCCGATTGCAAGGTCACGCTAAAGCTATCGCCAAAAAACACCGGGGCTTGAATGCAAGTGACGGAAATCTTTAATAAAGGCAGCGCCATGACCTGTCGCAACTCACGCACCAGGCGTTTTTCCAGCAGCGTATGGCCCTGCTCATCAGGCTTGCCGACCTGAGCCAACAGGTTGAAAGCCATCTGCCGATCGAAGAAGGTCGGCTCCAGCGGACGCACATTGAGCAGCTCGGCGGTTTGCCGGGCCAGCTCGGTAACGGCTTCGCGACCTTGGGCGGAGACGGCCAGGCTGGCGGTCAGGTTGATGCGCTGCAGGTCGAGCAAACCAAGCAACGGCGCCAATACCACGGCCAGCGTGGTGGCCGACGGGCTTGGGCTGCTGACCTGGAACGGTTTTTTCAAACCGGCCAAAATGTCGGCGTTGGCTTCCGGTACCACTTGCGGCGCCTGATCGGCCGGCAAGGCACCGGACAGGTCGATCAGCGAGCAACCGGCGGCGGTGGCGCGCGAGGCGAAACTCAGGGTCACTGCCGGACCGGCGGCGAAGAACACCAACTGAACCTTGCTGAAATCGAATTCGTCGACTTCACGCACCCGCACGTTCTTGCCGCGAAACGGCACCGAATGCCCGGCGGATTCGCTGCTGGCCAGCAGGTGCAGGTTGCCGACCGGGAAATCGCGCTCTTCGAGAATCTGCACGAGCGTTTCGCCGACAGTACCGGTGGCGCCGATCACGGCAATATCAAAGGACTGGCTCATGGTTTTACCTCAGGCGAAACGGGGGGAGCGGCACTTTACCGGGTGGTGGGCATGCAGGCAATTCGGCTGGGGATTCCGATCGTACCCACGCTCTGCGTGGGAATGCCGCCAGGGACGCTCCGCGTTCCGCTTCTGAATGTGACGCGGAGCGTCACGGGATGCATTCCCACGCGGAGCGTGGGAATGATCGGTGGGAATAAAAAAACCCGCACCTCTTTCAAGGCACGGGCTCTTTGATTACTTCAGTCGATCAACGCTCAAGCAGGATCCGCAGCATGCGACGCAGCGGCTCGGCCGCGCCCCACAACAGTTGGTCGCCGACGGTGAACGCGCCGACGTACTGCGTGCCCATGTTCAGCTTGCGCAGACGGCCAACCGGTACGTTCAGGGTGCCGGTGACTTTCGTCGGGCTCAGTTCCTGAATGCTGGCTTCGCGATTGTTCGGCACCAGCTTGACCCAAGGGTTGTGCTGGCTGATCAGCCCTTCGATGTCGGCAATCGGCACGTCTTTGTTCAGCTTGATGGTCAGCGCCTGGCTGTGGCAGCGCATGGCGCCGATGCGCACGCAGATGCCATCGACCGGGATCGGGCTCTTGAAGCGACCGAGGATCTTGTTGGTCTCGGCCTGGGCCTTCCACTCTTCGCGGCTCTGACCGTTCGGCAGTTCCTTGTCGATCCACGGGATCAGGCTGCCGGCCAGCGGAACGCCGAAGTTTTCGGTCGGGTACGCGTCGCTGCGCATGGCTTCGGCCACACGGCGGTCGATGTCGAGGATGGCGCTGGCCGGGTCGGCCAGTTGATCGGCGACAGCGGCGTGGGTCGCGCCCATTTGCTTGATCAGTTCACGCATGTTCTGCGCGCCGGCACCGGAGGCCGCCTGATAAGTCATGGCGCTCATCCACTCGACCAGACCGGCTTCAAACAGACCGCCCAGGCCCATCAGCATCAGGCTGACGGTGCAGTTGCCGCCGATGTAGTTCTTGGTGCCCGCGTCGAGCTGCTGGTCGATGACCTTGCGGTTCACCGGGTCGAGCACGATCACCGCGTCATCCTGCATGCGCAGGCTGGAAGCGGCGTCGATCCAGTAACCCTGCCAACCGGCTTCGCGCAGTTTCGGGAACACTTCGCTGGTGTAGTCGCCACCCTGGCAGGTCAGAATCACGTCGAGGGTTTTCAGCTCTTCAATGCTGTAAGCGTCCTTGAGCGGAGCAATGTCCTTGCCCACGGACGGGCCTTGGCCACCGACATTGGAAGTGGTGAAAAACACCGGCTCAATAAGATCGAAATCCTGCTCTTCCAGCATCCGCTGCATGAGCACGGAACCGACCATACCGCGCCAACCGATCAGACCTACACGTTTCATCGCAACTACACCTTCTTTAAAAAGTGGGCCGCTGCTTTCATGGGTGAAAGTGGCAGCGGGCCCGAGAGATTACAGATTCCGCAGCGCGGCGACTACTGCGTCGCCCATTTCCTGCGTACCGACTTTAGTGCAACCGGCCGACCAGATGTCGCCCGTGCGCAGGCCCTGGTCCAACACCAGACTGACGGCCTTCTCGATCGCATCGGCCGCATCCTGCAGGTTGAAGCTGTAACGCAGCATCATCGACACCGACAAAATGGTCGCCAACGGGTTGGCAATGCCCTTGCCAGCGATGTCCGGCGCCGAACCGTGGCACGGTTCGTACATGCCCTTGTTGTGGGTATCCAGGGAGGCCGACGGCAGCATGCCGATGGAACCGGTGAGCATTGAGGCCTGGTCAGACAGAATGTCGCCGAACAGGTTGTCGGTGACGATCACGTCAAATTGCTTCGGTGCGCGCACCAGCTGCATGGCGGCGTTGTCGACGTACATGTGGCTCAGTTCGACTTCAGGGTAATCCTTGGCCACTTGCTCGACGATTTCACGCCACAGCTGACTGGACGCCAGTACGTTGGCCTTGTCCACCGAGCACAGCTTCTTGCCGCGCACCATGGCCATGTCGAAACCGACACGGGCGATGCGGCGGATTTCGCTTTCGCTGTACGGCAGGGTGTCGTAAGCCTGGCGCTCGCCGTTTTCCAGAGTGCGGGTGCCGCGTGGCGCGCCGAAGTAGATGCCGCCGGTCAGTTCACGGACGATCAGGATGTCCAGGCCCGAAACGATTTCCGGCTTCAGGCTCGACGCCTCGGCCAGTTGCGGATAGAGGATCGCCGGGCGCAGGTTGCCGAACAGGCCCAGTTGCGCACGGATTTTCAGCAGGCCGCGCTCAGGGCGGATGTCACGCTCGATGGTGTCCCATTTCGGGCCACCCACGGCGCCCAGCAGCACCGCGTCGGCGGCGCGGGCACGCTCCAGGGTTTCGTCGGCCAATGGCACGCCGTGCTTGTCGATGGCCGCGCCGCCAATCACGTCGTGGCTCAGCTCGAAGCCCAGGCTGTACTTGTCGTTTGCCAGCTCCAGCACCTTGACCGCTTCGGCCATGATTTCCGGGCCAATACCGTCGCCTGGGAGAATCAGAATCTGCTTGCTCATGCTTTCCTCATATCATCAGTCGGCGCGCCCAGGGGCGCACCCGGAAAAATTCTATCGTCCGGAGCCTATCGTTCTGCAATCAGCACCAGCACATCTGTACTGAACGAACCATCGGCCTCAATCTCAAAATATTCGCGTACTTCATTGCCCATCGACTGCTGCAACTCGCGGATCGCTGCGCGCATCACTTCTGGCGTGCGCATGCGCTCGACCCAGGAGGTGTACTCCAGCCGCAACCGTTGACGCGTGGCGCTACGGGTGTACAACCCCGCTTCACTGACCTGGCGCAACCACTCGCCGGCGGAATAATCGCGCACATGGCTGGTGTCGCGCAGCACTTCGACGCTTTGCAGGTAAGTGTCAAACAACGGACTGCCCGGTGACAACACGTCGATGAACGCCGCCACCCCACCCGGTTTCAGCACCCGGCGCACTTCGCGCAGGGCCAGGCCGAGGTCGCTCCAGTGGTGCGCCGAGTAACGACTGAAGACGAAGTCGAACTCACCATCGGCGAACGGCAGGCGTTCAGCGGCACCGTTGACCGTGGTCACATTGCTCAAACCTCGGTCGACGGCGGCTGCGGCGACCACATCAAGCATCTGTTGGGACAGGTCGTAGGCCACCACTTCCTTGACCAGCGAAGCCACGTGAAAACTGACGTGACCGGCGCCGCAACCCAGATCGAGTACCCGTGCATCGCCCTGCCCGGCCAGCTCGGCCTGTAGCAGCGCGAATTCGGTGCCTTGAGCGTGTACGGCACTGCTCAGGTAGGCCGCGGCCTGTTCACCGAATTGCTTTTGGACGACCTGGCTGTGCTGGGCGGTGCGGGTCATGGGGGACTTCCTTTTGGGGTTTAGCCTTGTGTTGTCTGGGCGGGCCTCTTCGCGGGCAAGCCTCGCTCCTACAGGGAGACGTATTTCAGCCGTAGGAGCGAGGCTTGCCCGCGAAGGCGTCATCACGCCTTACGCAAACTTACGCGTCGCGAAACAACCAAGGCTGGCTCGCCCGGTGCTTGGCTTCAAACGTCGCAATCGCCTCATGGTCCATCAACGTCAGGCCAATATCGTCCAAGCCGTTGAGCAGGCAGTGCTTACGGAAGGCGTCGATTTCAAAGCTCAACACCTTGCCATCCGGACGGGTCACGGTCTGCGCATCCAGATCGACCTGCAACTGATAACCCGGCGTCGCTTCAACCTGCTGAAACAGCTCATCCACTTCAGCGTCGCTCAAGATGATCGGCAGCAAGCCGTTCTTGAAGCTGTTGTTGAAGAAGATGTCGGCGTAGCTCGGCGCGATGATGCTGCGGAAACCGTATTCTTCCAGGGCCCACGGCGCGTGTTCACGGCTGGAGCCGCAACCGAAGTTCTCACGGGCCAGCAAGACGCTGGCGCCTTGATAACGCTCGGCGTTGAGCACGAAGTCCTTGTTCAGCGGGCGTTTGGAGTTGTCCTGATACGGCTGCCCGACATCCAGGTAGCGCCACTCATCGAACAGGTTCGGGCCGAAACCCGTGCGCTTGATCGACTTCAAGAACTGCTTCGGGATGATCTGGTCGGTGTCGACGTTGGCACGATCCAAAGGCGCGACAAGACCAGTGTGCTGGGTAAAAGCTTTCATGCTGCGCTCCTTAGATCAATTCACGGACGTCGACGAAACGACCGTTCACAGCGGCGGCGGCGGCCATGGCCGGGCTCACGAGGTGGGTACGGCCACCGGCGCCCTGACGGCCTTCGAAGTTGCGGTTGGAGGTCGAGGCGCAATGCTCGCCCGACTCCAAACGGTCCGGGTTCATCGCCAGGCACATCGAGCAGCCCGGTTCACGCCATTCGAAACCGGCGTCGAGGAAAATCTTGTCCAGGCCTTCCGATTCAGCCTGGGCCTTCACCAGACCCGAGCCCGGCACCACAATGGCCTGCTTGATGGTCGAAGCCACTTTGCGGCCCTTGGCGATCACGGCGGCAGCACGCAAATCTTCGATCCGCGAGTTGGTGCAGGAACCGATGAACACGCGGTCCAGCTGGATATCGGTGATCGCCTGATTGGCGGTCAAACCCATGTATTTCAAGGCTCGCTCGATGGAACCGCGTTTGACCAGGTCCATTTCCTTCGCAGGGTCCGGCACGTTCTGATCCACGGCCAACACCATCTCAGGCGAAGTGCCCCAGCTGACTTGTGGCTTGATCTGAGTGGCATCGAGCTCGACGACGGTGTCGAATTTGGCATCCGCGTCGGAGACCAGGTCTTTCCAGGTCTCGACGGCCAAGTCCCATTCCGCGCCTTTCGGAGCGAATGGACGGCCCTTCACGTAGGCCACGGTTTTTTCGTCAGCGGCCACCAGGCCTACGCGAGCGCCGGCCTCGATGGACATGTTGCAAATGGTCATGCGGCCTTCGACCGACAGATCACGAATCGCGCTGCCGGCGAACTCGATGGCATGGCCGTTACCGCCGGCCGTGCCGATCTTGCCGATCACGGCCAGGACGATGTCCTTGGCAGTCACGCCGAACGGCAATTTGCCTTCGACCGACACCCGCATATTCTTCATCTTTTTGGCGACCAGGCACTGGGTGGCGAGAACGTGCTCGACCTCAGAGGTGCCGATACCGTGAGCCAGCGCACCAAACGCGCCGTGTGTCGAAGTGTGGGAATCGCCGCAGACCACGGTCATGCCCGGCAGGGTGGCGCCCTGCTCAGGGCCGATGACGTGGACGATGCCTTGGCGCACGTCGTTCATCTTGAACTCGACGATGCCGTATTCATCACAGTTGTCGTCGAGGGTCTGAACCTGCAAACGCGAGACCTGGTCGGCAATGGCTTCGATGCCGCCCTTGCGCTCCGGGGTAGTCGGTACGTTGTGGTCCGGGGTCGCGATGTTGGCATCGATGCGCCAAGGCTTGCGCCCGGCCAGACGCAGGCCTTCAAAGGCTTGCGGCGACGTCACTTCGTGAATGATGTGACGATCGATGTAAATCAGCGCGGAGCCATCGTCGCGCTGTTTGACCAAGTGCGAATCCCAGAGCTTGTCGTAGAGCGTTTTGCCGGCCATCAGACGGTTTCCTCATCAGCTTGTTTCTATGCCCCGGGCCGTTTGTATAACCCTTTGGCTTGTGAGGTCGATCCTAGGGGGTTACATTAAATAACTCAAATTCATATTTTTCATGCTTTGGATAACCAACTGGAATACAGCAATGGACCTGGCCAACCTCAATGCTTTCATCGCCATTGCCGAGACCGGAAGCTTCTCCGGGGCGGGTGAACGGTTGCACCTGACGCAACCGGCGATCAGCAAGCGCATCGCCGGGCTGGAACAGCAATTGAAGGTGCGGCTGTTCGATCGCCTGGGTCGTGAAGTCGGCCTGACCGAGGCCGGTCGCGCCCTGTTGCCTCGGGCTTATCAGATACTCAATGTGCTGGATGACACCCGCCGCGCCTTGACCAACCTGACCGGCGAAGTGACCGGGCGCCTGACGCTGGCCACCAGTCACCACATTGGCCTGCACCGTTTACCGCCCTTATTAAGGGAGTTCACCCGACGCTACCCACAAGTGGCGCTGGATATTCAGTTCCTCGATTCGGAAGTGGCCTACGAAGAAATCCTCCATGGCCGCGCGGAACTGGCGGTGATCACTCTCGCTCCGGAACCTCACACCTTGGTCAAAGCCACGCCGGTGTGGGACGACCCGCTGGATTTCGTGGTCGCCCCGGAGCATTCGCTGATCAACAACGGCCCGGTCAGCCTGGCGGACATTGCTCTGCATCCGGCAGTGTTTCCCGGCGGCAACACCTTTACTCATCACATCGTTCAGCGCCTGTTCGAGGCTCAGGGATTGACGCCGAACATCGCCATGAGCACGAATTATCTGGAAACCATCAAGATGATGGTCTCCATCGGCCTGGCCTGGAGCGTTTTGCCGCGAACGATGCTCGACGATCAAGTTGCGCGAATACCCTTGCCGGGCATACAACTGACTCGCCAGCTAGGCTATATCCTGCACACCGATCGGACGTTGTCGAATGCGGCACGAGCCTTCATGGCCTTGCTGGATGCGCAAATCGATCTGCCAGGGACTCTCGGCTAAGCTGTGCTACTTCTATAGAGCCTCGAGTCACTGAACCTGACACCTCACTCAGCCAAGGCTTGCCAATGCCGAAATCTGTTGACCGTATTCCGCCGATGCCACGTATACAGGCGCTTGACCCGAAACGGTCCGAGCAGAGCTGGGAAAGCGCGCCGCAGTTGCTGGCGGCCCTTAACGGCGCGCGTCTGGGCGCCTGGTATTGGGACATCGAGCGCGGGCAGATCAGCTGGTCGCGGGGCACCCAGGCGTTGTTCGGCTTCGATCCCCGGCAACCGTTGCCGGCCGATCTGGAATACCTCGACTTGCTGCCCCAGGAGGATCGGGCCAAAACCATCCGCGCCTTTCATGCCGTGATTGCCGGCGCCCCGCTGGAACAGGCAATGCACCACCGCATCCGCTGGCCCGACGGCAGCCTTCACTGGCTGGAGATCAACGGCAGCCTGCTGCCGGACAAACACGGCCGGCCACGGATGATTGGGGTCATTCGCGAAATCACCCACCAGCGCCAGCGCGAACAGGCGCTGAGCAGCTCGGAAAAACGCTTTGCCACGCTGTTTCACCTGTGCCCGAACATGGTGCTGCTGACCCGCCAGGAAGATGGCCTGATTACCGAAGCCAACCAGTATTTCGAAAGCCTGTTCGGCTGGCCGGTGCAGGACGCGATTGGCCGAACCACGGTGGAACTGGGCCTCTGGGTGCACCCGGAACAACGGGACCTGCTGGTCAAGGCGACCAAGGCCAAGGGCGAACTGATCAGCATGGAGGTGCAGTTTCGCGCCAGCAATGGCCAGATCCACGACGGCATCCTCAGCGCACAAAAGGTCGAACTCGAAGGCCAGCCGTACTTGCTGAGCACTTTCCTCGACACCACGGAACGCAAAGCCGCCGAACACGCGCTGAAAGACAGTCAGGAACGCCTCGACCTGGCGCTGGATTCGGCGCAACTCGGCACCTGGGACTGGCACATTCCCAGCGGCATGCTTTATGGCTCGGCGCGGGCCGCGCAGTTGCACGGGCTGGAGGCCATACCCTTCCATGAGTCCTTCGACGCGTTTTTCGAAGGTGTGCCCAACGAAGAGCGCGGCAGCATGCGCGACGCTTACCGCAGCCTGCGCGAAGGGCCGGCCGGCAATTATCAACTGACCTATCGCGTGCAGCTATCGGACGGCAGTTCACGCTACCTGGAAAGCCGCGCCCGCCTCTACCGCGATGAAAACGGCACCCCGCTGCGCATGGCCGGCACCTTGCTGGACATCACCGATCAAGTGGAACGCGAACAACGGCTGGTGGCCTCCGAAGAGAAATTCGCCACGCTGTTCCAGGTCAGTCCTGACCCGATTTGCGTCACGCGCCAGGACACTGGCCAGTTCATCGAGATCAACTCCAGCTTTACCCAGACGTTTGGCTGGAGCGCCACTGATGTGATTGGCCGCAGCGCGGACGAGATTGGTCTGTGGGATGCGTCGGCGAAAAGCCTGCAACGGATCGAACAAGTCATCCGCGAACAGGGACTGAACAATGTCGCGATCGTCGCCCAGCACAAAGACGGGCAGCCCCTGACCTGCGTGATTTCGAGCCGGCAGATCAGCGTCGGCGACCAGCCGTGCATCGTCACGACCCTGCGCGACATCACCCAGCAGCAACGCTCCGAAGCGGCACTGAAGGCCAGCGAAGAGAAGTTTGCCAAGGCGTTCCACTCAAGCCCCGATGCGATCACCATCACCGAGCGCGACACCGGGCGCTACCTGGAGGTCAACGATGGCTTCTGCCGCCTGACCGGCTACCGCGCCGACGAAGTGGTCGGCCGCACGGTGTACCAGGTCGGCATCTGGGCTGAAGAAAAACAACGCTCGGCGCTGCTGGCCGAGCTGCAGCTCAAGGGTCGGGTGCACCATCAGGAAATGCTCGGCCGCAATAAACGCGGCGAACTGCTGACCGTCGAAGTCTCGGTGGAGCCGATCACCCTCAACGAGACCGCATGCCTGCTGCTGACCGCCCGGGACGTCAGCCTGCTGAAAAATGCCGAAGCGCAGATCCGCCATCTGGCCTACCACGACCCGCTGACCAACCTGCCGAACCGCGCGCTGTTGATGGATCGCCTGAGCCAGCAGATCGCGCTGCTCAAGCGCCATAACCTGCGCGGTGCGCTGCTGTTCCTCGACCTGGATCACTTCAAGCACATCAACGATTCCCTCGGTCACCCGGTGGGCGACACGGTGCTGAAAATCATCACGGCCCGCCTTGAAGCCAGCGTGCGCATGGAGGACACCGTCGCGCGCCTGGGTGGCGACGAATTTGTGGTGCTGCTCAGCGGCCTCGAGGGCTCGCGTAACGAAGTCAGCGCCCAGGTCCGGGACTTGGCCGACACCTTGCGCGAACTGTTGTCGGAGCCGATGTTCCTCGACGGCCAGCGCCTGCAAGTGACGCCGAGCATCGGCATCGCGCTGATTCCCGACCACGGTTCGACCCCGACCGACCTGCTCAAACGCGCCGACATCGCGCTTTACCGCGCCAAGGACTCGGGCCGCAATACCGCGCAGATGTATCACAACACCATGCAGAAGGCCGCCAGCGAACGCCTGCGCATGGAAACCGACCTGCGCCTGGCTCTTTCCCGGGGCGAGTTTCATGTGCATTACCAACCCCAGGTCGACGCCCGAGGCAACCGCATTGTCGGTGCCGAAGCACTGGTGCGCTGGGACCACCCGGAACTCGGCCCGCAATCGCCCAACGAGTTCATCAAGGTGCTGGAGGACAGCGGGCTGATTCTGGAAGTCGGCACCTGGATCATCGACGAAGCCTGCGAGGCCTTCAAAAAGCTTGTTGCCAAAGGCCTGGTGAACCCGCTCAGCTTCAGCCTGTGCGTGAACATCAGCCCGAGGCAATTTCGTCAAAACGACTTCGTCGAACGCATCGAACACAGCCTCGGCAGTCACGGCCTGCCCTGCTCGCTGCTGAAACTGGAAATAACCGAAGGTATCGTCATCCAGAACCTGGAAGACACCATCAACAAAATGCGCCGCCTGAAAAAACTCGGCGTGAGCTTTGCGATGGATGACTTCGGCACCGGCTACTCCTCGCTGACCTACCTCAAGCGCCTGCCGGTCGACACGCTGAAAATCGACCAGTCGTTCATCCGCGACGCCACCACTGACCCCAACGACGCCGAAATCATCCGCGCCATCGTGGCCATGGCCCGTAGCCTGGAACTGAAAGTGATCGCCGAAGGGGTGGAAACGCCGGAGCAGCTGGAGTTTTTACAGGGGCTGGGGTGCCATTTTTATCAGGGGTATTTGCACAGTCGGCCGCTGCCGGTGGAGGAGTTTCAGAAACTCCTGAAATAACGCGCCTTCCTGTAGCAGCTGCCGAGCAGCGCCCTGTGGCGAGGGGGCTTGCCCCCGTTGGGTTGCGAAGCAGCCCCAAACTCCTGAGTGATTCCGAAATATTGCCAGTGTCCGAAATATTGCCAGTGCTGCGCACTGGAACGGGGGCAAGCCCCCTCGCCACAGGGCGCTGCTCGGCAGCTGCTACGCATCGTGCGGAAGATTGGAGATTGCTTAAAAAAAGGGCGCCAAATGGCGCCCTTCCCATTGCTCTGACTGGTTATTGCAGAGCGGGTTTTTGCGTCCCGTTGATCGGGATGCGTTTGGCTTTCGCCTCTTCCGGCACGATGCGTAGCAGGTCGATACTCAACAGACCGTTACGCAGGTCAGCGGCCTTGATCTCAATGTGATCGGCCAGGCGGAACGACAGCTTGAACGCACGCTGGGCGATGCCTTGATGCAGGAAGGTCACGCCTTCGGTCGCGTCGCGTTTGCCGCCACTGATGGTCAACACACCCTTCTCGACTTGCAGGTCCAGGTCTTCTTCCTGGAAACCGGCCGCAGCCACGACGATGCGGTATTGATCGTCGCCGTGTTTTTCAACGTTGTAGGGTGGGTAGGTGCTGCCTGGCTCGTTGCGCAGGGCGGTTTCGAACAGGTCGTTGAAACGGTCGAAGCCAACCGAGGAACGGAACAGTGGGGCCAGGGAAAATGCAGTAGTCATGGTTCAAATCTCCTGAAAACAATCAGCAAGGTTTTTTATCTCCGCGACCCGAATTCGGC
This sequence comes from Pseudomonas sp. NPDC099000, assembly GCF_044759925.1. Taxonomy (NCBI): domain Bacteria; kingdom Pseudomonadati; phylum Pseudomonadota; class Gammaproteobacteria; order Pseudomonadales; family Pseudomonadaceae; genus Pseudomonas; species Pseudomonas sp. NPDC099000. The sequence goes on along the minus strand of NZ_JBIWAF010000027.1, from coordinate 7,817 downwards.
ATCGCGTAATCCCTAGATAGGGATCGCCGATTGCATTTCAAGAGATTATTTTCAGATTTTTTCTCAGGCCGCTTCCGACACCTGCAATCCCAGCAATCGGGAAACCTGATCCAGTTCGGTCTCTCGACGCAACACGGTAAATAGCTCCACCGCCTCAGGATAATTGCGGGTCAGCATCGCCAGCCATTGCTTCAAACGGCCCGGCGATTGGCGTGCTGTCATCTGCGCCTTGGCTTGCAGCCAGAAGTCCTGAATCAGTGGCAGCAACTCGGCCCACGTCATCTCGACCACTGCTTCACCGGCCCGTGCCGCTGCGATTTGCCGGGCCAGGTCCGGACGCGACACCAGGCCGCGACCGAGCATGATGTCCTCCACGCCGCTGATTTCACGGCAACGGTGCCAATCTTCAACGCTCCAGATGTCACCATTGGCAAACACCGGAACCTTGACCACTTCCTGCACGCGGGGGATCCATTCCCAGTGAGCAGGCGGCTTGTAACCGTCGGTTTTGGTCCGCGCATGAACCACGATATGCGCCGCGCCGCCTTCGGCCAAGGCCGTTGCGCACACCAGCGAACCGTCGGGGCTGTCGAAACCCAGACGCATTTTTGCCGTGACCGGAATGTGCGCCGGCACAGCGCGGCGGACGTGTTCAACGATTTCGTTGAGCAGTTCAGGCTCTTTAAGCAGGACGGCGCCGCCACGGGACTTGTTGACGGTCTTGGCCGGGCAGCCGAAGTTCAGGTCGATGACCTCGGAACCCAGCTCGCAGGCCAGCGCGGCGTTTTCAGCCAGGCACACCGGATCTGAACCGAGCAACTGCACGCGCAGTGGCACACCGGACGCGGTGCGGGCGCCGGTCAACAATTCCGGCCCGAACTTGTGGTAATAGGCAGGCGTGAGCAGTTGATCGTTGATCCGAATGAACTCGGTCACACACCAATCGATACCGCCCACACGGGTCAGCACGTCCCGCAGGATGTTGTCGACCAACCCCTCCATGGGCGCCAAAGCAATTTGCATGAAAAACACACTCGACGAAAAACGTGCGGCAGTTTACTGGTTTCGGCGGCTAGAAGGTATTTCGTCAGGCCGGACGGTGTTGATTGTGCGGACGCATTCGCGGGCAAGCCTCGCTCCCACAGGTTATGCGTCGTTCACATAATGGGTGAACGACGCATAACCTGTGGGAGCGAGGCTTGCCCGCGAAGGGATCGCTTAGATCGCGATTTGCAATGCCGGCCCGTAACCTTCGATAAATTCGGCAGGCATGCGCTTGGGCTTGCCGGTGGACAGTTCGATGCAGACGAAGGTGGTTTGTGCGCGCAGCAACGTGGTGTTGTCGCTGGGTCGCTTCAACTGGAAGTGGCGGGTCATTTTCAGGCGCTGATCCCAATCGACAATCCAGGTTGCCAATTGCAATCCATCGCCCTCATAGGCGGCGGCCAGGTAATCGATCTCGTGCCGCACCACCGCCATCGCCCGATCCAGCCGACGATATTCGACCAGGTCCAGGCCCAGCCGCTGCGAGTGGCGCCAGGCGCAGCGTTCAAGCCAGGTCACGTATACCGCGTTGTTCGCGTGCCCCAGCCCGTCGATGTCCTCGGCGCCGACTTCCAGATCAATGATAAATGGCGTTGCCCGATCCCAGCCCATGCCCCACTCCCGGTCAGATGATTTCGACCGGGGCAGTGTAACGGATGCTTAGGCCGATTGGCGCGATTGCAGACTGCGACCGGCCAGCAGTGATAACACGCCATCAATCACCCGAGGATCGGCCAGCACGCGTTGATGCCCGCCCTCCTCCAGGCGTAACAGCCGGCTGTCGAACCAGGCCTCGTTGATCAGCTGCGATTCCTTGACCGGAACAAAGCAATCATCTTCGGCGTGGACGATCAGCCCAGGCATGTCGAGCTGATAGTGCGCAACATCCAGCGTTGCAGCGCGCATGCCGACGTCTCTCTCGACCTGGCGAATAAACGCCGAACGCGCTTTGGGCGGCAGCCGCACATACCGGGCGAAACCGCGCAGCACGCCGAGAATCCGCGCCGGTGCGGCGATGGTGACCAGGGTTTCGGTGCGCAAGCCCAGCTGCACGGCGAGCATCGCACTGGCGCCGCCCATGGAGTGGCCAATGACGGCTTGCAGCGGCGGCAACTCGGCGGCCGCTTCGAGCATGGCCCGAGCAAACAGCACGACATTCGCTTCGCTGCCCGGTGAGCGACCATGCGCCGGACCGTCCAGCGCTACGACGGTGTAGCCGGCATCGACCAGCGCCGTGATGAGACTCGCAAACTGCGTCGGCCGCCCTTCCCAACCGTGCATCAGCAACACGGCCGGACCTTGCCCCCAGCGCAGCGCCGAGAGGCCGAAGCGCAAGGTGATCCGTTCGGATTTCGCCAGCAGCGGCAATTCCCAGTCACGCGGTGGCAGCTCTCGCGGCGTCATGAACGCCAGTCGCATTTTGCTCGCGACCAGTTTCGGTGCGAACCAGCCCAAGGTGCCATTAACGCCACGAACCCACTTCAACGTGCTCATCGCTCTCACTCCTCAGGCCAATGCCTTCAGGTCATAGCACCGCCGACTTGGCGGCGCGCAGCAATCGATCGGACAACTCTCCTGGCCCCAGCGCCCGTGCCAGAGCCAGACCACCGACCATCAAGGCCATGTCGGCCAAGGCTTTGTCGGTGTCTTCCGGGCTGGCCGCCAACTGCGCGACCATCATTTCCACATGCTCATTCAACGCCACGCGAAACGCGTCCGGCAGGCGACCCAGCTCACCGACAGACGCCGGGATCGGGCACGCTGAATCAGAGGAATCACGGTGTTTGCGTGACAGGTAAAACGCAGCCACCAACGCGCGACGCTCTTCGCCGGTCAACTCGGCGTCCATGTCGGCGATCAAGCCACGGCGGTGACCGAGCAGTTGCTTGAACGCTTCCAGCATCATGGCGTCCTTGCTTTCGAAGTGCGCATAGAAGCCACCAACCGTGAGGCCGGCTGCGCCCATCACTTCGCCCACGCTCGGTTCGGCCGGGCCGCGCTGAATCAGCGCTGCGCTGGCGGCCTTGAGAATGCGTTCGCGGGTTTGAGCTTTTTTATCGTTCATCGTTGCCTCCGAATATTACGACTAGAATATTATTCTCATAATAATTTTCCGCAAGTCGTGGATGTGACCGCTGGTCTGAAGAACAGTTTGAAAGAAATGGGGGATTTGGCCAAACGCCAGACAAACAAAAGGGCCATTCAATAATTGAATGACCCTTATAAAATCCCGCAGAGCGGGTAATCGTGGCGTCCCCTAGGGGACTCGAACCCCTGTTACCGCCGTGAAAGGGCGGTGTCCTAGGCCACTAGACGAAGGGGACGCAAAACCTTCTATACAACTGATCAGTGCTGAGATCTGATCGATTCAAGGCCGGTGTGGCCAGACCTTGAACTGTAAAATTGGTGGAGCTAAGCGGGATCGAACCGCTGACCTCCTGCATGCCATGCAGGCGCTCTCCCAGCTGAGCTATAGCCCCGGATTTTTCGCCTCGCGGCGGAGCGACATCTTGCAACATCGCTTCTGTAAAACTGGCGTCCCCTAGGGGACTCGAACCCCTGTTACCGCCGTGAAAGGGCGGTGTCCTAGGCCACTAGACGAAGGGGACGCAAACCCTTCTATACAACAGATCAACGCTGAGTGTTGATCGCTTCAAGGCCGGTGTGGCCAGACCTTGAAGTGTAAATTGGTGGAGCTAGACGGGATCGAACCGTCGACCTCTTGCATGCCATGCAAGCGCTCTCCCAGCTGAGCTATAGCCCCTCATCGCTGAGGACGGGGCGAATCTTAATGGCGCTTCGGAAAGGTGTCAAACTTATTTTTAACAATTTCCAAAATTTTTTGTCGCCATAACAATCACTTACCGCCCTCGCCCGTAAATCCGGGGTGTGACCCGTCCCTGTAGCAGCTGCCGCAGGCTGCGTTCGAGTGCGCAGCGCTCGCGATTCAGCCACCCTGCCCTTTCAGACAGATTGTGTTGCTGCCATAAGGGGCTGCTGCGCAGCCCAACGCAGCCTTCGGCAGCTGCTACAGGGGAATGGTGGGAATCAGGCGATGTTGCCCAAGAGTTTTTCCCACTCCTTGTTTTCCTTCTTCGACACGCCGCCCAGCAGGTCGATGGCCTGACGCAGACGGAAACGGGTCAGGTCCGGACCGAGGATTTCCATCGCATCCAGCACCGAAACCGAGCTGGCCTGGCCAGTGATCGCGGCGAACATCAGCGGCATGGCGTCACGCAGCTTCAACTCGAGAGATTCGACCACCGCCTGAATTGTTGCGGTGATGCTGTCCTTCTCCCACTGACGCAGGCTTTCCAGCTTCCACAGAATCAGTTGCATGAGCTGACGCACCTGGTCGCCCGAAAGCTTCTTCGATTCGAACAGCTTGGCATCCGGGTTCACGCCACCGGCAAAGAAGAAACCGGCCAGCGGTGCAACCTGGCTGAAGGTTTCGACCCGGCCCTGTACGTGTGGCGCGATCTTCATCATGTATTCAGGGTTCAAGGCCCAGGTTTTCAGGCGCGAAGCGAACTCTTCCACCGGCAAATCACGCAGCCATTGGCCGTTGAGCCACGACAGCTTTTCGATGTCGAAAATCGGCCCGCCGAGGGACACGCGGCTCAGGTCGAAGTTATCGACCATTTCCTGCAGCGAGAACTTCTCGCGCTCGTCCGGCATCGACCAGCCCATGCGACCGAGGTAGTTGAGCATCGCTTCCGGCATGAAGCCCATGCGCTCGTAGAACGTCACCGAGGTCGGGTTCTTGCGCTTGGACAGCTTGCTCTTGTCCGGGTTACGCAGCAGCGGCATGTAGCACAGCTCCGGTTGTTCCCAGCCGAAGTATTCATAAAGCAGGATCAGTTTCGGCGCCGATGGCAGCCACTCTTCACCACGCAGAACGTGGGTGATGCCCATCAAGTGATCATCGACCACGTTGGCCAGGAAGTACGTCGGCAGGCCGTCGGTCTTCATCAACACCTGCATGTCCATGCGATCCCACGGGATCTCGACGTCGCCACGCAGCATGTCCGGCACTACGCAAACGCCTTCGCTCGGCACTTTCATGCGAATCACGTGCGGCTCGCCAGCGGCCAGGCGGCGCGCGACTTCTTCTTTCGAAAGCAACAGCGCACGGCCGTCGTAACGCGGGGTTTCGCCACGGGCCATTTGCTCGGCGCGCATCTGGTCCAGCTCTTCGGCGGTGCAGAAGCACGGGAAGGCGTGGCCCATCTCGACCAGCTGCTGGCAGTACTTCTGATAGATGTCGCCGCGTTCGCTTTGACGATACGGACCGTGCGGGCCGCCAACGTCCGGACCTTCGCTCCAGTCGATGCCCAACCAGCGTAAGGCGTCGAAAATCTGCTGTTCGGACTCGCGGGTCGAGCGCAATTGGTCGGTGTCTTCGATCCGCAGGATGAACTCACCGCCATGCTGCTTGGCAAAGCAGTAGTTGAACAAAGCGATGTAAGCGGTACCTACGTGGGGGTCCCCGGTAGGCGATGGCGCGATGCGCGTGCGGACGGTGGTCATGGCAAGTCTCGAAATGAAGATAAAACAAAGGGCGAATGGTAACAGGCGATACCCGCCCGGCTCCAGTCAGCAGGGCATTTAAGCCAAGGTTGCGTCTACAACGGGCCTGAGCCGCGATGAATGATCGATTATCAACCGATGGCATTTACCCACTATCGACTGTATGCCAGATTCACCTGCTGATAACTTTCCTTACAATTTCTCGACTACAGTTTGCCCCATGCCTGCCCAACTCAAGCGTCGCCTGTTCATTTTCCTGCTAATCGTCCTGCTGATTGCCGGGGGCTTTTTTGCCCAATGGTTCTTCAAGGGACGGTTTTATGAAAGCACCGACAACGCCTATGTCCAGGGCGAGATCACCCGTGTCTCGAGCCAACTGGGCGCGCGCATCGATCAGGTGTTGGTGCAGGACAACCAGCACGTCGAGAAAGGCCAGTTGCTGATCAAGCTCGAAGGCGATGACTTCCACCTCGCCGTCGACCGCGCCAATGCCGCCCTCGCTACCCGACAAGCCGAACGTTTGCAGGCACAAAGCTAACTGACCCAGTAAGCCAGCCTGATCGCCGCCAGTGACGCGCAAGTGGCCTCCAGCCAGGCCAGCCTTGGGCGTTCGCAAATCGACTTGTCCCGCGCGCAAACCCTGCGCAAACCCGGTTACGTCTCGGAAGAACGGGTGACCACCCTCTCCGCCGACAACCACATCGCCCGCTCGCAAGTGACCAAGGCCCAGGCCGACGCACAAAGTCAGCGCCAGCAAGTGAACTCCCTGAGCGCCGAGATCAAGCGCCTCGACGCGATGATCGCCAATGCCAAAACCGACCTCGCCCAAGCCGAACTGAACCTGACCCGCAGCGAAATCCACGCACCCATCAGCGGCCTGACTGGCGTTCACCCTCACGCTTATCAAACTCCCGGAACACCACCGTGCCAAAGGCATGGCGATGTTTGCCATGACCGCGACGTTCGCACCCTCCATCGGCCCGACGCTGGGCGGCTGGCTGACGGAAAACTGGGGCTGGGAATACATTTTCTATATCAACATACCGCCGGGCCTGATCATGATCGCCGGTCTGATGTACGGCCTGGAGAAGAAAGAAGCCCATTGGGAATTGCTCAAAAGCACCGACTACACGGGCATCGTCACGCTGGGCGTCGGCCTCGGTTGTTTGCAGGTATTCCTGGAGGAAGGCCATCGCAAGGACTGGCTCGAGTCGAACCTGATCGTGACCCTGGGCAGCATTGCGCTGGTGAGCCTGATCACCTTTGTGATCGTGCAGTTTTCCAAGCCCAATCCGCTGATCAACCTCGGCATCCTGGGTAATCGCAACTTCGGTTTATCGAGTATTTCCAGCCTCGGGATGGGCGTCGGCTTGTACGGCTCGATCTTCCTGTTGCCGCTGTACCTGGCGCAGATCCAGAACTACAGCGCCCTGCAGATTGGCGAAGTGATCATGTGGATGGGCGTGCCGCAGCTGTTCCTGATTCCGCTGGTGCCGAAGCTGATGAAATACGTGTCGCCGAAATGGCTGTGCACGCTGGGGTTCGGGCTATTCGGGTTGGCGAGTTTTTCGTCGGGGGTGCTGAACCCGGACTTTGCCGGGCCGCAGTTCAATCAGATCCAGATTATCCGGGCGCTAGGCCAGCCGCTGATCATGGTGACCATCTCGCTGATCGCCACCGCGTACATCCTGCCCCAGGACGCAGGGTCGGCGTCGAGCCTGTTCAACATCCTGCGCAACCTCGGCGGCGCAATTGGCATCGCCCTCCTCGCCACGTTGCTGGATGCGCGGACCAAGACGTACTTTGATTATTTGCGGGAATCCATCGTGCCGAGCAACCCACAGGTGGCGGAGCGAATGGCGTCGCTGACGGACCGGTTTGGCAGTGAGACGGCGGCGCTGGGTAAGCTGAGCGAGATTGCGCATCAGCAGGCGTCAATCATGGCGTACAACGATGCGTTTCACTTTGTCGGGATTGCGCTGGGGATCAGCATGCTGGCGGTGTTGTTGACCAAGGCGTTGCCGGCTGGGCTCAAGGCTGGCGAGGCGCATTAACCACCGCCGATCATTCCCATGCTCCGCGTGGGAATGCAGCCCCGTACGCTCCGCGTCCGCTGTGACGCGGAGCGTCACTGGATTCATTCCCACACAGAGTGGTGTGCACCCCAAAAGTTGGACACGACCGATGGGGTGTTTCATGGGAAAGTACACGATTCAAGCGAAGCTATCAGCGGTACAGGATTA
>NZ_JBIWAF010000026.1:0-68515 GCF_044759925.1 Pseudomonas sp. NPDC099000 | reverse complement strand
AATGAGCCCTGTGGAATACAGGACTCAATCCGTTCAGGCCTAGAACCACAATCGTCCAACTTTTGGGGTGCACACCAGAGCGTGGGAACGATCACCTATCAAACCGTGATCAACCGCTCCCGCAACTTGCTGATCTCATCTCGCATCTGCGCCGCTGCTTCAAACTCCAGATCACGGGCAAGCTGATACATCTTCTCTTCCAAGGCTTTAATGCGCTTGGCGATCTCACCCGGTGAGCGCAATTCGGCTTCGTACTTGGCGCTTTCCTCGGCGGCCTTGGCCATGCCTTTGCGCTTCTTGCTGCGCGAACCCGGCACGGTGGCGCCTTCCATGATGTCGGCCACGTCCTTGAACACGCCTTTGGGCGTGATGCCGTTGGCCAGGTTGAAGGCGATCTGCTTGTCGCGACGACGCTCGGTCTCGCCGATCGCCCGCTCCATGGAACCGGTGATGCGATCCGCATAGAGAATCGCTCGACCATTGAGGTTGCGCGCAGCCCGGCCAATGGTCTGGATCAGCGAGCGCTCGGAACGCAGGAAACCTTCCTTGTCCGCATCGAGAATCGCCACCAGCGAGACTTCCGGCATGTCCAGGCCTTCACGCAGCAGGTTGATCCCCACCAACACATCGAAGGTGCCCAGACGCAAATCGCGGATGATTTCGACCCGCTCCACCGTGTCGATGTCCGAGTGCAAGTAACGCACCCGCACGCCATGGTCGGCCAGGTAATCGGTCAAGTCTTCGGACATGCGTTTGGTCAGGGTCGTGACCAGCACCCGCTCCTCCAACGCCACGCGCTTGCCGATCTCCGAGAGCAAATCGTCGACCTGGGTCAGCGCCGGGCGGATTTCGATCTGCGGGTCTACCAGGCCGGTTGGGCGCACCAGTTGCTCGACCACGCGACCGGCGTGTTCCGCCTCGTAATTGCCCGGCGTGGCCGAGACAAAAATAGTCTGCGGGCTGATGCCTTCGAATTCGTCGAAACGCATCGGCCGGTTATCCAGCGCTGACGGCAGACGGAAGCCGTATTCCACCAGCGTCTCTTTGCGGGACCGGTCGCCCTTATACATGGCACCGACCTGCGGCACGCTGACGTGGGATTCGTCGATCACCAGCAAGGCGTCGGCCGGCAAGTAATCGAACAACGTCGGCGGCGCCTGGCCGGATTCACGGCCCGACAGGTAGCGCGAGTAGTTTTCGATGCCGTTGCAGTAACCCAGTTCGAGGATCATCTCCAGGTCGAAACGGGTGCGCTGCTCCAGGCGCTGGGCTTCAACGAGTTTATTGTTGGAACGCAGGTAGTCCAGGCGCTCCTGCAATTCGACCTTGATCCCTTCGACGGCGCCCAGCAGGGTTTCCCGTGGCGTCACATAGTGACTTTTCGGGTAGAAGGTGAAACGCGGCAACTTGCGGATCACTTCGCCGGTGAGCGGATCGAAGGCGGACAGACTTTCAACTTCGTCATCGAACAGCTCGATGCGGATCGCTTCGAAATCGGATTCTGCCGGGTGGATATCGATCACATCGCCGCGCACCCGGAAGGTCGCCCGGGCGAACTCCATGTCGTTGCGGGTGTACTGCAAGTCTGCCAAGCGACGCAGCAACGCACGCTGATCAAGCTTGTCGCCGCGATCCACGTGCAGCACCATCTTCAAATAGGTTTCAGGACTGCCCAGACCGTAGATGCACGACACGGTGGTGACGATGATCGCGTCTTTGCGCTCCAGCAGCGCCTTGGTCGCGGACAGCCGCATCTGCTCGATGTGGTCGTTGATCGAGGCGTCTTTCTCGATGAAGGTGTCCGACGACGGCACGTAGGCTTCGGGCTGGTAGTAGTCGTAGTAGGAAACGAAGTACTCGACGGCGTTGTTCGGAAAGAACGCCTTGAACTCGCCATACAACTGCGCGGCGAGGGTCTTGTTCGGCGCCAGCACCAGGGTCGGACGCTGCACCTGGGCGATCACGTTGGCGATGCTGAAGGTCTTGCCCGAGCCGGTCACACCGAGCAACGTCTGGTGCGCCAGCCCGGCTTCGATGCCCTCGACCATCAGGCGGATGGCTTCCGGCTGATCGCCGGCGGGCTCGAAGCGGGTGACTAGCTGGAATTCAGACATGTATACCTCTGATATCGCGCCAGCGCGGTCAAACCGGCAGCAACGAGAAAGGCCGCAAACGACTCACGTCGCCCGAGGAAAAAACTGGATTGTGCTCAATGTGGTGCCGATTGCCCGCGCTTTCAAGGCAAACGTCCTACATCCCTTGAAGTCTTTGATGCCGACATTCGACTAACGGTCGAAAAATAATCGAAAAAACTTAACCTAAAAGCCGAATCGTCTGTCGCCATCAATCGCAGATGGCCTCTATACTAGCTCCCCGTTTGTGCACCGCTCTAGTGCATTCGGCTGGAGCGCGACACGTCCCTCCACACTCCATTCAGAGCCGCCGCAAAAATGAGCCTGTTCTCCGCTGTCGAAATGGCACCACGCGATCCAATCCTGGGCCTCAACGAAGCATTCAACGCCGATACACGTACCACCAAGGTCAATCTGGGGGTCGGTGTTTACTGCAACGAGGAGGGGCGAATTCCACTCCTGCGCGCCGTTGTCGAAGCCGAGACGATTCGCGTCGCTCAACACGCGTCCCGTGGCTACTTGCCAATCGACGGCATTGCCGCTTACGACCAGGCTGTGCAGAAACTGCTGTTCGGCAATGACTCGCCACTGATCGCCGCTGGCCGCGTCATCACCACCCAGGCCGTCGGCGGTACGGGCGCCCTGAAAATCGGTGCCGACTTCCTCAAGCAACTGCTGCCGAACGCTGTCGTGGCGATCAGCGACCCGAGCTGGGAAAACCACCGCGCCCTGTTCGAAACCGCCGGTTTCCCGGTGCAGAACTACCGCTACTACGACGCCGCGACCCACGACGTTAACCGTGCCGGCCTGCTCGAAGACCTGAACGCCCTGCCGTCCGGCTCCATCGTTGTCCTGCACGCCTGCTGCCACAACCCGACCGGCGTGGACCTGAGCCCGGCGGACTGGAAAAACGTCCTGGACGTGGTCAAAGCCAAAGGTCACGTGCCGTTCCTCGACATGGCCTACCAGGGTTTTGGCGATGGCATCGACGAAGACGCCGCTGCCGTGCGCCTGTTCGCCGAATCGGGCCTGACCTTCTTCGTTTCCAGCTCGTTCTCCAAATCCTTCTCGCTCTACGGCGAGCGCGTTGGCGCCCTGTCGATCGTCAGCGAATCGAAAGAAGAAAGCGCGCGCGTGCTGTCGCAAGTCAAACGCGTGATCCGCACCAACTACTCCAACCCGCCGACCCACGGTGCAAGCATCGTCGCCGCTGTGCTGAACAGCCCGGAACTGCGCGCCCAGTGGGAAGAAGAACTGGCCGAAATGCGCCTGCGGATTCGCGGCATGCGCACCCAGATGGTCGACCTGCTGGCGAAAAACGCGCCACAGCGTGATTTCAGCTTCGTCGGTCGTCAGCGCGGCATGTTCTCCTACTCCGGCCTGACGGTTGAGCAAGTCACCCGCCTGCGCAGCGAGTTCGGCATCTACGCCCTCGACACGGGCCGCATCTGCGTGGCGGCGTTGAACCAGAACAACATTGATGCAGTGACAAAGGCCATTGTTGCGGTGATCTGAGTCTCGCGCGGTACGAAAAACGGGAAGCCTTGGGGCTTCCCGTTTTTTATTCGTCGCAGATAAGTGTCAAAGCGCTATCGGCGCCCTCTAAACTCCACACAACGATGCACCTGTAGGAGCGAGGCTTGCCCGCGAAACTTTTAGCGTCAGTGATGACGCCTTCGCGGGCAAGTCGGATCGCCGCACCGCTCGCTCCTACAGGTTTTGTGTACACCCTGAATTCTGAAGAGAACCACATGAAAAACGATGACCTACGCGCCGACCGTGACGAGCTGGACCATTTCGTTCCTCGCACCCCGGCCAAACGCGGTAACAACCTGGTGCTGCAAGTGGCCGCTGGCGTATTTCTCGGCGGCCTTGCCTTGTGGCTGGTGCAACTGGCCGCCACGATGCTGTACGCCAAGCTGATGCTCGCCACGGTCACCTTCGGCGGTTAAGCCAGTTCGGTGGCTCGCTGACTGGCGGCATCGTCATAGGCGACGTAGAGCGATTCGGCGACCTGACTCTTGATCGCTTTGGCGCTTTCCAGACCGAGGACGAAGCCTTCAGCCTTACCGCCCGCGCGGTTCAAATCGTCAGCGGTGCTGGCCTGAGTGATTGCATCAAACAGCTTCTCGGCATGCGGGCCGACACCTTTGGGCAGGCTGATCTGAGCGATGCTCATGCGAACACCCCGTTGTTTGGAGAGGTGAGGACTGGGTGATTCATGGCACGTACCTTTTCGGCGAATGGCCGGCAGCGCGTGAAACCACTTCCGGGCGGCCATGGTAGACCTCTGAGGCGATTCTGGTAACCGCCCGGGGCCGATAAACCACCGTCCGTCTCCATGAATCCATCAAGTTACTAACAGATGCTTGACTTCTCTTTTTGAATCAGTAACATACACGCCATTCCGCGATAGCTCAGTTGGTAGAGCAAGTGACTGTTAATCACTGGGTCCCTGGTTCGAGTCCAGGTCGTGGAGCCAGACAGCAATATCGAAAAGCCCCTGAATCGAAAGGTTCAGGGGCTTTTTTTGTGTCTGTGTCTCGCCCCTCAGTAAGATTCGGCACAGTGTGCCAAGGCGTCTATCTCAATCAAGTAGCCATGATGCAACGCCGGTACAGGCACCACGGACCGAGCAGGTCGATGCTCACCCAGGTATTGGGCGCAAAGCCTGTCCAGGGCTGGCCAGTATTCAATGCCAACAAGGTAGACCGTGATCTTTAACAGACTCCCGGGTTGGCAATTTGCCTGCGCCAGGATTGCTAAAAGGTTGTTCAGCGCAATCGACGCCTGGACCTCGAAGGCCTGATTTGCGCTGTGGCTACCGTCAGCACGTACCGGCAATTGCCCGGAAACATGCAGCATGCCCTGATAGCTTATCGCCTGGGAGTAATGGCCGCCGGGGGCTGCGGCCTGGGGGGTGTGGATAATCTCGATCTCACCAGCCATGCAAGCGACTCCAGAGGTGAACCTCGCCGCTGCCCTCGCACGCGTGGTAATGAGGAAACTGCGCGCCAGTGGCACAGGCATGATTGGGAAGGATGCGCAGGCGGCTACCGATCGGGAAGCGGTTCACCAGATCGAGATCTTGTCCATCCTCGAAGGTGACAATGCCGTGCTCCTGGTTAACGCTACCAAGCAGCCCCCCTTCGATCCAGGCGCCGGCCTCGGTGCAGACCTGCCCAAAAGCAAAGTCGCGACGTTGTCGCTGGGTACCGCGATCACGGCTCATGGCCATCCAGCCCGAGTCAGTGATGACCCAGCCTTTTTCGACCTGGTGGCCAATCACGGTGGTCAACACGCTTAACGCCAGCTCTTCGGGCCGGCACACACCCACGTTGTGCATCACCAGATCGAAAAACACATACACGCCGGCACGTACTTCGGTGACGCCTTCAAGACTCAGTGCCGACAGGGCCGTAGGTGTCGAGCCAACGCTAACCCGCGGGCATGGCAGGCCGGCAGCACGAATTTTTTCGGCCGCCGCGACACAGATCGCACGCTCCTGCTCGGCGATGGCCTGCAAGGCCGCAAGATCGTTGAGTTCATAACTGGACCCCGCGTGAGTCATCACACCGGCCAGTTGCATGCCACCGCCACACAGTACCTGCGCGACTTCAAGCAATGCGCAATCATCGACCTTAAGCCCTGAACGGTGGCCGTCGCTGTCCACTTCGATCCATACATCGAACGATTCGGCGTGCTGCCGACCAAAGGCGACGATGAGTTGAGCGCCGACCACGCTGTCAGTAATGATGCTCAAGCAACAACCTTGACGCCTTAGATTCAAGGCAAGGGCCAGCTTCCCCGGCACCATGGCCACCGCATACATCACTTCGGTGATACCTGCATCGAAGCAATGCTGCGCTTCCTTCAAGGTTGAAACGGTGACGCCGGATGCGCCGGCGGCCATCTGTGCCTGAATGACGGGCAGGCACTTGCTGGATTTTACATGTGGGCGCAACTGCACACCCAGGGCATCCATCCGCTCCTGCATGCGCAGGATATTGCGTTGCATTCGGGCCACGTCGATGATCGCGGCAGGTGTCTCCAAGGGCAGTATTGTGGCTGACATGAGGTGCACTCCGATGGTTGTCTACCGGGCTTACTCTACGCAGCCATCGTGAAGCTGTGATTCAATAGCTTGTCATTTATCTTTAAGTTGAACTGAATGATTTCTATCGAAGATCTGCGTCTGGCCGTGATGCTCGCGCGTTCCGATTCGCTGAGCGCGGCCGCCAGAGCCCTCAACGTGTCTCCGCCGGCACTGTCCATGCGCCTGCGCAAACTTGAGGCGCTGCTCGGCTTGACCTTGGCCAACCGTGATGCACGGCGCCTGAGCCTTACCGCCGATGGTGAACGTTTCGCTCGTGAAAGCGCGTTGCTGCTGGAACAATTGGAAGCGCTGCCGGAGTCCTTCAAGCAGCACGATGATCAACTGGTCGGCACATTGAGGCTCGCGGCGCCCTTTGGCTATGGCCGACAGCGCCTGGCACCACTGCTGGCACGTTTCGCCAAACTGCATCCGCAACTGCGCCTGCACCTGGATCTGCGCGAAACGCCATGGCCGGACAGGCACGACAGCGATGCCGTGATCCACATCGGCCGCGTCAATGACAGTTCATGGGTCGCCCGGCCGCTGGCGCAGAATGAACGCTGGTTGTGCGCCAGCCCGGATTACCTGAGCCGGCAAGGAACCCCTAAAGCTCCCGACGAACTGCTCAAGCACCGCTGTATCTGCATTCGAGAGAACGACGAAGATGTGACGTTGTGGCCTATGCGCAAGCTCTCTGCCCGGCATACGGTACGCATCGAGCCTGCACTGTTGACCAACGATGGCGGCGTTGCCCGACGCTGGGCCGAACAGGGCCTGGGCCTGGTGCTGCGGTCCCAGTGGGATGTGACGGATGCCATCGCCAAAGGGACGCTGACACGAGTGCTCGCGGACTGGCAGTTCGACAGCTCACCTATCACCCTGTTGGTTCCGTCACGTAAAACCCGGAGTGCTCGCGTGCAGGCACTGACTGATTTTCTGGAGGCATCACTGAAGGTGTGAGAGCACGCCCCCCGAGATAGGCCTCCAGTGCATCCGCCAACCGATCGAAGACCAGGGCGATGCGTGGTATGCGTCGTAGATCCCGGTGCACTGCAATCCAAACGTCTACTGCAAAGTCCACCTCGCCTGGCAGCACTCGGACCAGTGCGCAACGCTCCGCCACCTGACGGGGGCATACCCCAATGCCTATTCCCGCGCGCAAAGCGCTCAGTTGCGCCATATGATTATCGGTGCGCAGCTGAAAGCGCTGATGCTCAAATGGAAAGCCGTGCTCGCTGAGCGTCTGGATGTCTGCGAGGTTTCGGTCAGGGCCGATCAGAGGCAAGTGCGACAAACTCTCCAGGTCCGTGGGCGCACCGTAACGATCAAGAAACTCCTGGGTGGCGTACAACCCCACCGACAGCCCCCCGACGCGCCGAGTCACGACTTCTGACTCTGTGGGGCGCTGCGTTCGAATCGCAATATCGGCTTCCTGGCGGGTCAGCGCTTCGAGGCGATTACTGACGCTCAGTTCGAAGACCAGTTGCGGATTGGCGCGGCAGACGGGCTGCAGCAGCAGTGGCAGTATTTCGATGCCCAGCAGGTCGCTGCTGGTAATACGCACCGTGCCACCGCTATCAACCGCTTCAGCCGAAGCCGCGCGGTTGAATGCCTCGGCGGCCAGCGACATGGTTTCAACATGGGTTATCAAGTCGCGAGCCATCTCTGTGGGAATCAATCCCGAGGGCGAACGGATAAACAGGTTTACCCCCACGCTGTTTTCCAGTGCTTCAATGCGTCGGCGTGCAGTTGCCTGGGCGATGCCGAGCAGGCGTGCGGCCCCGGAAAGACTGCCGGTGCGTAAAACCGCTAAGAAGGCGCGTTGATTTTCCCAATGAAAATTAAGTGGGTTCATACATTTCCTATTAGCAGCACAGCCACTTTATGGAATGGGTTTCGAACAGACCCGACGTCATCCTGTCCGGCAACACAGGCCCATGCGGCTCAATAACACAGACATAAAGAATACGAGAGGCTTACATGGAAATTACTGGCAAATGCCGTTGTGGTGCGGTGAGTTACATCCTGGCCATGGGCAGCTTACCTGCGACCTACGCCTGCCATTGTCTGGACTGCCAAACATCAAGCGGCAGCGCATTTGGCTTGCATGCATTACTCCCCGAAGGAGTCATCACGGTAAACGGATTGCTGGTCGACTACGCAAACAATGGTGCTGGCCAGGTGAGTTGTCAGCGCATTTGTCCGCAATGTCATACGCGCTTGTATAACACGACCAGCGCAGCCCCCGGCATGGTGGTGCTGCGCGCCGGGACGCTGGACGACAGTACTCAAATCAATCCGATTGCGCACATCTGGGTCAAGCGCAAGCAGGCTTGGGTATGGCTTCCTGACGACGTACCTGCCTGGCCGGAAAGCCCGACTCCGGAAGCCTTCGCCCAGGCTTTGGCCAAAAGCTGATTTAGATCCGTCATTAACTTTTGATTAATGACAGATGGTCTTGAATTGAATCAAGGATTCACGAGCGTTGCGTAGAGTAAGCCATGCATGCCGATATCGATCGACTCTCGGCCTCCGCATCCTTTATCGACCCGACAAACGAAAGGAATACATCATGCGTACATTCAAGCGCCTCATGAGTGCCACGGTAATTGCGAGCTCCGCGTTTGCACTCGGCACGCTGAACACTGCATTTGCGACGCAGAACGCCAATGAGAAACCGACCGTCATACTCGTGCATGGAGCATTTGCCGATTCTTCGAGCTGGAATCAGGTCACGGCCCGACTCCTGGAAAAAGGCTATCCGGTCGTCGCAGCGGCCAATCCGCTTCGAGGGGTCAAGCATGACGCTGATTATGTCGCCGATATTGTCGGGCAAACCGCAGGACCGGTAATCCTGGTCGGCCACTCCTATGGTGGCGCCGTGATTACCAACGCTGTGCATGACAATCCCAACGTGAAAGCGTTGGTCTATGTGGCCGCTTTTGCTCCAGACAAGGACGAAACCGCCGTCGAACTGTCAGGGCGCTACCCCGGTGGAACGCTTGGACCGACACTCGCGCCCCCGGTAATGCTCGATGATGGCAACAAGGACCTTTACATTCAGCAGGACAAGTTCGGCCAGCAATTTGCCGCAGACGTCGCAGCGCCGCAGGCGGCGCTCATGGCGGCAACTCAGCGACCGATCACCGAGAGCGCCTTGACCGAGCCTTCCGGCGAACCTGCCTGGAAGAGACTGCCTTCCTGGTTCATCTATGGCTCGGCAGACAAGAACATTCCCGAAGCAGCGTTGAAATTCATGGCGCAACGCGCAGGGTCTAAAAAGACGGTCACCGTGCAGGGAGCATCCCATGTCGTGATGACCTCCAATCCAGACACAGTGGCGGCGCTGATCATTGAGGCGGCGCAAACATCTGCCCAGTGAAGAATCATAAAAAAGGCGTCCTGAGAAGGACGCCTCTTTTTGAGCAGGGCGAGGAGCCGTCGCAACGGCTCATTAGCTCACCATTGTGTCTCGCACCCTACCCTTGAGCGGCTTGAGCGAGTCAGACATGCTCACTGCTTTTCGCATGCACCGCCCGCGTATCTGCATGCCCATGCTCCGCCTCCACCACCGGAATCTCGTTCCCGTCGCAGTCACGCAATTTCCCTTCGCTGAAATAATCCCCTTCACGCAACGCCGCCAGATCCTGATAACGCAGAACCCGCTCGGTACCGGCCGCAAACACCGATTGTTGATCCGAGTTACCGGCAGTGAGGTGGTTGAAGGTCAGGTTGAGCACGATGGCCATGATCGCCGAGGAGCTGATGCCCGAGTGGAAGATGGTCGCGAACCAGCTGGGGAAGTGGTCGTAGAAGTTTGGCGCGGCGATCGGGATCATGCCGAAACCGATGGAGGTGGCGACGATGATCAGGTTGACGTTGTTGCGGTAATCAACCTTGGACAGCGTGCGAATGCCACTGGCGGCCACGGTGCCGAACAGCACGATGCCAGCGCCACCCAATACGGAGGTGGGTACCGCGGCGATGACCCGGCCCATGAACGGCAGCAGACCGAGAATGACCAGGAACAAGCCGCCGGTGGCGACCACGAAACGACTCTTGATGCCGGTCACGGCCACCAGACCGACGTTCTGGGCGAAGGCGCTTTGGGTGAAGGAGCCGAAGATCGGCGCGATCATGCTCGACAGCATGTCGGCGCGCAGGCCGTTGCCCAAACGTTTGGAGTCAACCTTGGTGTCGATGATTTCACCGACGGCGAGGATGTCCGCCGAGGTTTCCACCAGGGTCACCATGACCACGATGCACATCGACAGAATCGCGGCAAAGTGAAACGTCGGCATGCCGAAGTGGAACGGCGTCGGGAAGCCGAACATCGGGCCTTGCGTGACCGACGAGAAGTCCGCCATGCCGAGGAACACCGCGATGATCGTGCCGATCACCATGGCCAGCAGGATCGACAAGCGGGAGATGGTCGCACTGCCGATCTTGCTCAGCAGCAGCACCAGCACCAGCGTCACCGCGGCCAGACCGATGTTGGCCATGCTGCCAAAGTCCGGGGCGTGGCTGTTGCCGCCCATGGCCCAGCGCGCCGCCACTGGCATCAACGTCAGGCCAATGGTGGTAATCACGATGCCGGTTACCAACGGCGGGAAGAACTTGGTGATTCGCGAGAACACCGGCGTGATCAGCAAACCGATCAACGACGCGGCAATCACCGCCCCGAGAATCGACTGAAATCCGCCCTCCCCGCCGCTGCTGACAATCGCCACCATCGTCGCAACGCCC
This sequence comes from Pseudomonas sp. NPDC099000, assembly GCF_044759925.1. Lineage (NCBI taxonomy): Bacteria > Pseudomonadati > Pseudomonadota > Gammaproteobacteria > Pseudomonadales > Pseudomonadaceae > Pseudomonas > Pseudomonas sp. NPDC099000. The sequence continues at coordinate 57,541 of NZ_JBIWAF010000026.1, read as the reverse complement.
GAGAAGGACACGCCCTGTACCAGCGGCAACTGACACCCGAAAAACGGTAAACCGAGGGTTTGCAGTAATGTCGCCAAGCCCCCCGCAAACAATGAAGCAGCAATCAACAAACCGATGTCCGCCGGCGAGAGCCCGGCCGCCTGGCCGATGATCAATGGCACCGCGACGATGCCGCCGTACATGGTCAGAACATGTTGCAGGCCGTAAGCCATATTCGCGCCGACCCCGAGGTTTTCGTCCTCAGGCCGTTGGTGTGAAACATGGGGCGTTTTCATGGTTGGGGGTTCCCTGGTTTTTTGTTATGCGCACACTGTATGCAAGACTCAGGACAAATGTCTATAGAGTTGTATACAACTAACCAGTCAGAAAATGGACATATGTCCATGCTGCCCTTTTGCTGCGCGGCTTCCCCCCCTAAAAAACCTTGAAATACACCCTTCCTGTGCCTTCTCCCTGGCCCGCTAGTCTTTTGCATTCCAAGCGACCGCCGGCACGGACGCCTCTCGCTTATACATATAACGTATGCATAATGAAGTCATTCGAAATTCAGTATCACAAGGCAAAAAACGCAGCCAACAAATTAAAGCATCACGGCATCAGCCTCGCTGAAACCGAACCGGTGTTTTATGACGAACGAGCACTGACGATTCAGGACAACCATCACGATGAACAGCGGTGGATCGTCATGGGAATGGATGCCAAAGCTCGCTTGCTGGTCGTTGCGTACACCTGCCGCGATCCGAATTTCGTTCGAATCATTTCCGCGCGCCTCGCCAACAGAAACGAGCGTCGCCGCTATATGGAGGATTGACCGATGAAAGATGAATACGATTTCAGCAACGCCAAGCGTGGAGCGGTTGCCTCCAGCAAAGGCAAGACCCGAATTACCATCATGCTCGATGACGTCGTTATCGAAGCGGCACGCGCCATGGCTGAGAGTGAGGGGTATGGCTACCAGACGGTGATCAACAACACCCTGCGCCAGGCGCTGCTCAACCAAAGAGAAAAAACCGCCGAGCACGATCAATACGCCGCAGTGGCGAATGCCGGACATTTCAAAGAAGGAATAACAGCTTCTGAACTGAAGAGCCTCGAGAAAAAATTGTCAGAGGTGTTGAGTGAAATCCATCGTGTGATTGAGCCTTGAGTGTGTACCGGTTCCAAACCCAAGGGGGTACTGAGCCTGGTCCCATTCAAAGAAAAAGGGCAGATGTTTTGACTCTGCCCGCTCGGGGCGACGGTTATGTCACCTGAATCAACCGCCCGAGCACTCGCCTCAACCCCGCATTCTCCGGCACCCGAATCCCAAACTCACGCGTCAGCACCCCAATCAATTCATCCACATCCGTCACTTGCTGCCGCTCACTCTCGGCACCCACCCGATGAATCGCAAAACTGCCGTTGTTCAGCGTGCGCCTCCAGCCATCCCCGGTGCGCGCGACCATCAGTTGCTTGGTAAACGACGATTCGGGATGGGTCGAGACGTACCAGTTACCAACGGTGTAATCGATGTCTTCCTGGCGTTGCAGGTCGAAGATGTACATCGGCCGCCACTCGCCGCTGACGTTGGCACGCAAGGTGTAGCCGTCTGCATGGCGCTCGATGCGATACGGCTCGTGAGGAGTGCGCTGGGCAACATCGGTGTCGAGCATCAACGGAGCGGTGGGCACCATGCCGCCGAAGCCGACGTCGGTGATGTAGCGCACGCCGTCCAGAGTGACCAGGCTCAAGCGGTGCGTGCGGGCGGTCCAGGCGCCTTCGGGTTGGCCCATGACCACTCGACCGGTGATGCCCCGTGCGTCGAAACCCAATTCCTGAAGCAACGCCAGAAACGCGTAGTTGAGCTCGTAGCAATAACCGCCGCGCCCTTCGTGCAGGATTTTCTGTTCGATGGATGGCAGGTCGATGCGTACCGGTTCGCCAGACAGCGTGTTGAGGTTTTCAAACGGGAAGGCCCCGGTGTGGCGCAGCTGAAGTTGGCGCAAGGTGTCCAGGGTCGGCGCCGGGGGCGCGTCGAAACCCAGGCGTTGCAGGTATAACGCACGGTTCGTCAGGCGTGGCTCGCTCATTGCTCGGTCCTTCTGCATGGGGCCGCGGATCTCTCCGCCGATGGCCGCCATGTATAAGGGATAAAGCGGTTCGACTGACAATTGATTTAGCCAATCGCTCACCCTCTGAACATCAACGCCGTTTGCGCGAACTCAAGCGAATCCACGTCGGCGCATGGTCACTGGCGTGCGGTTCGTTGCGCACCCAGGCATCGACCCCGGCCTCGTGCAGATAGGGGCTCAGCGCCGGGTTGAGTAGCAGGTGATCGATGCGCAACCCCGAGTTCTTCTGCCAGTGCTGCCGAAAATAATCCCAGAAAGTGTAGAGCCGATCCTCCGGGTACAGATGACGCAGGGAATCGGTCCAGCCCTGCTCCAGCAAGCGCTGGAAACACTCGCGACTCTCCGGTTGCAGCAAGGCGTCCTTGAGCCACGAACGCGGATTGTAAATGTCGAGGTCGGTGGGCACCACGTTGTAGTCGCCGGCCAGCACCACCGGGTGTTCGCTGCTTTGCAGGTCCGTGGCATAGGCGATCAGCCGCTCGAACCACGCCAGTTTGTAGTCGAACTTCGGCCCGGGTTGCGGATTGCCGTTGGGCAAATACAGACAACCCACCAGAATCCCGTGCACTGCGGCCTCCAGGTAGCGGCTATGGATGTCGGCGTCGTCACCCGGCAGACCGCGTCGGCTCTCCAAAGGTTGCGCATCACGGGCCAGAATCGCCACCCCGTTCCACGACGACTGGCCTTGCCAGATTGCACCGTAGCCAATGGCCTCAAGCTCGGCGGCGGGGAATGCGCTGTCGACCGACTTGAGCTCCTGTAAACAGGCAATGTCCGGTTTTTCTCGCTCAAGCCAGGCCAGCAGATTCGGCAGCCGGGCACGCATGCCGTTGACGTTGAAAGTGGCGATTTTCAGGTTTTTCATGGGCCGGGGCTCACAACGGATGGACAATATCCAGTTGTGACCGAAGTGTGTCATGGCAGTTGCGACGACAAACGAAACAGGCGACTAAAGGTCCCCCTTACAACGGATGCTCGTCACGCGATGCCTTGAGCAATGGCAGCAGCGCCTGGTTTTCCATCGGCCGGCTGAGGTAGAAACCCTGCACCTCATGGCACTCGTCCGAGATCAGGAAATCCAGTTGCTCCAGCGTCTCGACGCCTTCCGCAGTCACGGTCAGGCCCATGGCCTTGCCCAGGTTGATGATCGCCTGCACCACCGCACGGTCGTTACCGGTACCGCTCATGGACGAGATGAAACGCTTGTCGATCTTGATCCCGTCGAACGGATACGTGCGCAGGTAACCCAGCGAAGAGTAACCGGTGCCAAAGTCGTCCATGTTCAGCCGCACACCCAATTCCTTCAGTGCGTTCATGGTCGCGAGCGCGCCGTCGACATCGTTGAGCATGACGTTTTCGGTGATCTCCAGCTCCAGTCGACTGGCCGGCAAACGGCTCTGGATCAACGCCTCCCTGACATCCTCCACCACATCACTGCGCACAAATTGCACGGGCGACAGGTTGACCGACACCATCAGCTCACCCGGCCAGGTCAGTGCCGTCTCGCACGCTTCGCGTAAAACCCAGCGCCCCAAGGGCACGATCAGATCGGTCTGCTCGGCCAACGGAATAAACGAGTCGGGGCTCAGCAACCCCTGCACCGGATGCTGCCAGCGCAGCAACGCCTCGACCGAGACAATCTGCTTGCCATCGACGTGATAACGCGGCTGATAGTGCATCACGAACTCGTTGTTCTTGATCGCCTGGCGCAGGTCGTTTTCGAGTTTGCGGCGATGCTGGATCTGATCGTTCATGTGCGGCGCAAAGTAGCACCAGGTTTGCTTGCCGTCGGATTTGGCCTGATACAACGCGATGTCGGCACACCGGATCAGCTCCTCCGGCATGTGCCCCTGACGCCGGCTCAAGGCGATGCCGATGCTCGCGCCGATGTGCAGCGTGTGCTGGTCATAGTGGATCGGCTGGTGCAGACTTTCGAGGATACGTTCGCAAATCCGGTCGATTTCCGTGTGGATGTCCATGCCATTGAGCACCAGCACAAACTCGTCGCCGCCCAATCGTGCGACCAGGTCAATGTCCCGTGTGCACTCACGCAAACGGGTGGCCACCTCCAGCAATACCGCATCGCCGGCCGGGTGGCCGAGGGAATCATTGATCGGCTTGAAGTTGTCCAGGTCGAGCATCAACAACGTCAGCGGCGCCGAATGTTCCTTAAGCACTAAAGCCTCTTCGAGGTAACGCGCCAGTTTGTTGCGATTGGGCAGACCGGTCAGCGCGTCGTGCAACGACAAATGCTGGATCTGCGCATGGGCGGCGACTTCATCGGTGATGTCGCTGGCCGTGCCGCGGTAACCCAGCACCGCGCCTTTGCTATGGATCGGTCGTGCCGACACCCGGCAGACACGTTGCTGCCCCGACTGGTCGCGATAGGAACAACGCAGGTGACTGACGCTGTACTCCTCGTCAAGCTTGTTCAGCCACAGCGACAACGGTGTGGTATCGCAATACAACAACTGCTCGATGTCCTGGCCCAGCCATTGCTGATCGGAAAAACCGGTGACGGCGCCGAAACGCCCCGACAGGTACGTAATGCGATGCTGGTCATCTATTTCCCAGATCCAGTCGGAAGCGGCCTCGGCCACTGCACGAAAACGCTCTTCACTGGCCTCCAGCGCCTGGTTGGATAAATCCAGGTTGATGTAACTGGCATCCACGTGCCCGGACGTACGCAACACATAACGAAAGAACCAAGCCGTCAACAACGCCAGAATCAACAATGCGCCACCCAGCGGCGGCAGCAACGACCAGAGCAGTTGATGACCTGGCTGCTCGAGCCGCGACACCAGGCTATAACCGGTGCCCGTGAGTGCCACCGCGGGCTGATCGGGAGTTAGGGTATTGTCGGGCGCGAGACTCAAGTCATGCAGACCGTAGTCGGCGCTCAAGGCGCTGAGCTTTTCCAGACTCAATTGATCGACGAACACCAGCACCGACGTGCTTTGGGGATCAACCGCCGGCCTTTCGTCATTGGGCACGATCGCCGCGGCCGTCAACAGCGCGGGCTGGCCCTCGAAGAGCGTGAACCGGCTGATGGGGACAAGCAGGCTTTCCTGCCCCTGCACTTCCTTGATCAGTGCCGCCATCGCTATCGACAGCCGGGCCGCCGCGTCGTCCTGCACCTGAAGGCCACGCACCACGGCGTATTTGGTTCGCTGATGGTCGACCACCAAGACGCCTTCGTAATGATCCATGGTGAACAGGGTTTTACCCATGTTCTGCTCAACGTAAGCCCACCGCGCATCGACTTCGCCATTCAAATGATCGTAGGCGGTCGTCCAGGTTGCATAACTGGCGACGTAGTTTTTCGAGGCTGAGATGCGGTTTTCCAGCGCGCGCTGGGTGTAGAACGTGGTCTTGGCCAGGTCTTGGGCATCAAGCCGGCCGGCAATGTTGAACAAGGCAACCAGGGCGATCAACACCCCAAGCGAAAATACCAGGCCGACGGCCCAGACCAGGTTCCGTGTGATCGGCGTATGGCGTGCTGGTGCGGCAGTGGTCGTGGCGGTCAATTCCATGCATGGGATCCTGTCAATCGATTACCTGCGTCCATTGACCATAGCAGCCAAGGCCGGTCATCGCGCCACGACTATTGCCAACCGACGGCCGCTCCCCTGTAATGGCGCGCATCACCCGCGAACCTTTTTATACCGAGAACCTCTCGCTCATGGACACCCTGGACGGTCAACGAATCACCCTGCGCGCCCTGCAACCCAGCGATGCCGATGCACTGGTGAATGCCGCGCGAGATGGCGAACTGTGGAACTTGACGGTCACCGTCGTGCCCTCCCCGACCACCGTCGACAGCTACTTGAAGAAAGCCCTCGACGGGCGCGAGGCGGGAACGGTCCTGCCCTTCGTCATCGTGCTCAAGGAAACCGGCGAGGTCATTGGTTCGACGCGCTTCTGGAAAATCGACCGCCTCAACCGCAAACTCGAAATCGGCAGCAGCTGGATCTCTGCACGCTGGCAGAAAACGTTCGTCAACACGGAGGCCAAATACCTGATGCTGCGTTACGCCTTCTGCGTGCTGGACTGCGTGCGGGTGCAATTCACCACCGATGAAAACAACCAGAAGTCACGCAACGCGATCTTGCGGCTCGGCGCGCAACAGGAAGGCATCGTGCGCCACGAGCGGATCATGCCGGATGGCCGCAAACGCAACTCGGTGCGGTTCAGCATCATTGATGAGGAGTGGCCGTTGGTGCGGGAGAATCTTGAGAAGAAACTGACTGAATACAGCCTTCGCTGACACCTTAAGCCACTGTAGGAGCGAGCCTGCTCGCGATTGCGGTAGTCCTGCCCCCCATGAATCGGCTGGACGGACGCTATCGCGAGCAGGCTCGCTCCCACAGTGATATTTGTTGCACGCACTTTCAGTGATCGGCGCACCAACCCTAAGATCAACGCTTCGACCATTCGTCATCCCGCCACCACCCACCGCCCTCCCCGTCACACCATCAGCAAGTAACGACTCATCTTTGGAGACGTGCGCTGATGAACATCAAGATCACCACGCTGTTGTTGCTCGGTTTGCTGACCGCAGCAATAGGCACCACTTTCGCAGCCTCCGGCGATAACGCTGACGCGACCGAGACCAGGACCTGGTCTAGCGGCGGCTCAATCATGGCGCCCAACAACTATCCCGACCAACCCTCAGGTCGATATACCCCTGACCGGGGCCAAGGCGGATACGGTTCATCGAGAGAGGGCAATGGTGGCAATGCCGGGGCCAGCGGCTCGGGTGCGGGCGGTGGCACGGGCGCTGCCGGTGGGGGCACCGGCGGAGCAGGAGGCGGGACGGGCAGCTGGACGCGCAGGAGCGGCCAATGACGGGAAATCGTCGGATCCTTTCTATTCAGTGTTCTTAACGTAGTTGCCACGGACCGCCATGGTGTCGGCGCTCATCGACCCGCCGTGACCACACCAGCGTGGATTGCAATCTCCGGGTCGACCGGCTCGGTTCTTTTGCCGATCTGCGACAACGGCGTCACGGTGTAGCCAGCCTGAATCCTGTTCACCGTCGCATAGTCCACCGCCCCGCTGACCTCGGTGCGACCGATGACCCAGACGAAGGGCGTGGGCGCCGGCAAATGATTCAGCCCTGCCGGCAGCGTTCCGGTCCATCCCGGAGGCGTCACCAGAAACTCACTGGACGGTGTGCCCGTCGCATATCCACCCGGCGAGGCGAACACATCGCTCCACATGTCGAGCATTGGCAACACGTAAAAACGCCCGGCGGTATCCGGCGCGGTAATCACCAGCGGCTCTTTGGTTAAATCGAGCCAGGCGATCGAATACAACGTGTCGACGTTCGAATGCACCACGGCTTTGAAATCTTCAGACGGGTACTGCGGCACAGTCACAAAGGCGTTGGTTTCTTGCGGCGTAACTTTCGATTGAGCCTGACTGACCAGCGGAAAGACGGCGCAGGCTGCGAGGGTTAGAGCAACGGCTGTCAATGCTTGAGGTATCAACATTTTGGCGATCGTCCGTGCTATGGGGAGACCTGCCGGGTTCGACAGGGCTACCGGAACTCTAGACTATCAAATCAGACGGATCTGACAGGTAGACAGACGGACGAGCGACTGTTTCAGCACTGAAACAACGGCACAACTGTCTCAACGATCGGAGCGCATCAACGCCTCCACGCCGCCCTCCAGCGACAATACAGCCGCACGGTTTCGACCCGAGTGCTTGGCCTGATACAACGCCGCATCCGCTCGCTCGATGAACACTTCGATGCTGTCGCGCCCGGTCGGCACAAACGCGTAACAGCCAAGACTGACCGTCACGTAACCCGTGGGTGAACCGCTGTGGGTGATGTTCTTGTCCATGACGCTGCGGCGGATCTGTTCGGCAATCACCAGCGCGCCATGAAGGTCGGTGTCAGGCAGCAACACCGCAAACTCCTCACCGCCATAACGCACCGCCAGATCGGCTTTGCGGTGACAGCAACTCTTGATTGCCCGCGCCACTTCAGCCAGGCAGTGGTCCCCTGCCACGTGGCCGTAAGCATCGTTGTAGCGTTTGAAGTAATCGATATCGAGCATGATCAGGCTCAGCGAACTCGACTGCCGGGCGCCTCGGCCAAACTCGATGTCCAGCGCCTGCTCGAACAGTCGACGATTGGCCAGGCCCGTAAGGCTGTCGTGGGTTGCGATCAGCTTCAGTGCTTCCTTGGCCTTGCGCAAATCGGCCTCGACCCGCACGCCGACGCGCACCTGGCGAACGAACACCCAACCGAACAGGCCCACACCCAACACCACCAGGGCAACGATGACGCAGGACTGAACCGCGGTGCCGTACCACTCCTTGAGAATCGAATCCCTGGACGATGCCGCCGAGACCACTAGCGGATAGGCGTCGAGTTGCCGGTAGCCATACAATCGCACAACGCCATCGACCACCGAACTGATCATCGCGTTGCCGGCAGGCGCGTTGGGCAAGTGCTTCTGAAAGATTTCGCCTTTGGCCAGGGATGTGCCGATCTGCGATTCCACAAACGGCCTGCGCGCCAGCAACGTGCCATCGGTCAACGCCAAAAACATCGAGCCGTTGTCATCGATGCTGAAGCTTTTGAAGAACTGATCGAAGTAGGCCATTTTGATTCCGGCCAACACCACGCCCTGGAAGTTGCCGTTCTTGTCGTTCACCCGTTTGGACACCGGAATGATCCACTCGCCATTCTCCCGACTGCGAAGCGCCGGCCCGATGTGCGCGAGGGTGGATGCGTTCTGCTGGTGGAACGTGAAGTACTCTCGATCCGACACGCCCGGACCGCGGGTCAAATCATCGAACGAAGTCACGACCCACTGCCCTTGTTTGTCGAACAGAAAGATCCCGTGCAATTGACCCAGTGCCTGCACCCGCCGGGCGAAGGTTTTCTGCAAGCGTGGTTTTTGTGCCGCGCCGTAGCCATCGACCTGAATCCAGTCCACCAGACTGGTCAACACCAGATCGGCTTTCATGAAGGTGTCTTCGGCCTGCTGTGCCATGGCGCGAGCCAGGTTCGAAGACGCGACTTGCGCCACGTTCAGCGTGTGGCGCCGCGATTGCTCCAGTTGCAGATAAAGCAGACCACAGAGACACAGGCACACCGTCGCGATAAACAGCACCGCGGCCTTGAGCAGAGATAACCGTTTCAAAGCGCCGCCCGGGATTTGCTGCGGGTCTTGAGTGAGGATAGGCAAAAGCTCGTCCTGTAAGGGCAAGGCATGGGCAAAGGCCCAAAGCCCTTATTTTTTGTGAGCTTAGTCTACGCGGGGGTGAGGGGCAATTATCCTTTGGATAGCCGCCGCATCGCCTTGAGTTTCTCGAGTGTCTCGATCACCTCAGGGAAAGGCGGCATCCGCGGGATGGCCCCGGCCAGGCGCTGACTGTCTTCGGACAAGCTCGCCAACCCCAACTCCTCCAGGGCGAGTTGCAACCCGAGCGTGCTCAGTTGGCGAAACGAGCGATGCGGCGGAATCTGCTCCAGCCGATGTTCATGCCGGTCGTAGACCTCGATGAGGCGATCGGCTTCAACGCAGAGTTGGTCGGCCATCCCCTGCTCCTGCGTGACCGCACCGGCCAGAACGTCAACGTCACCGAGCATGGCGAACTGCTGATTCACTACGCCCGACGCTTGCTGGCCCTGTCCTCTGAAGCCGTTGAAGCGCTGGCCAGCGATCTGGATCTGGAGATCTTGCGCATCGGCGTACCGGAGGACTTTGATGCGCGGCGCATGGCGCTGATCCTCGCCGGCTTCAATCGCGCCCGCCCGCAAGCCCGGCTGGAAACCGTCAGCGGCATGAGCACGGATCTGAAGCAGAAACTCGCATCGGGTGAGATCGACATCGCCCTGGTCAAACGCGAACCGGACAGCGGACCGTGCTGGGCGGCGTGGCCGGAAGTATTGGTGTGGGTCAAAGGTGCGGGGGTGGACTCGGCCAACGGCGTGTTGCCATTGGCGTTGTTCCCGCAGGGATGCATTTATCGACAGCGGGCGATCCGTTTGCTGGATGTGGCACAGCGCCCTTGGCGTGTTGCGTTTGGCAGCCATAGTTTGACCGGGATTCAGGCGGCGGTGGCTTCGGGGCTGGGGGTGTCCGTGCTGCCAGCTTCGGCGGTTTTGCCGGAACACAGCGTGTGCACCGATTTGCCGGAGTTGCCGCCGACGGAGCTGGCGTTGATAAGCCGCGAGGGCGCATTGACAGGGTTGCAGCGGGATCTGGTGAAGTTTTTGCGGGGGGAGTTGGCGAGCAAGCGGATGCGGTAGCACTGACCGAGCAAAACCTTCTGATGGCGGTGCAGGAAGGGCTCGAACTGTTGTAAGGGGGCGGACGTGTATATTTGAGTCCACCTTCCTACTGTCCAGTTCTCGCCGAGGCCGTCGCCGCATGTAAGTCCAGCACAGGCATCGGCGAAGGCCGGTTCAGCGCCCGCAACACCGGCGCATCGTAGCCATACACATCAGGCTTGAACGCCACTCGCCCGTCACTGCCTAAATCCACGGTCCAGTACGCCAGCAACACCGGCACTTTCACCGGAAGCCGAATGTTCTCGGTCTTGCCGTTGGCCAACTGCTTTTGAATACCTTCGCTGTTCCACCGGACCGGGTCGTTGAACAACAACTCCACAAGCTGCAGCGGATTCTCTACCCGAATGCAGCCCGAGCTGGTCGCGCGGATGGTTTTGGCAAACAACTCGCGATGCGGTGTGTCGTGGAGGTAAATCGCATAGTCGTTGGGAAAGCGGATCACCACCTGGCCGAGGGAGCTTTCAGGCCCGGCGTCCTGGCGCAGGGTGAGGCCGCGCGGGTTGGTCCAGTCGACGGTCGACGGATCGAGCACATTGCCTTCGCGATCCAGCACTCGAATGTGGTTGGCAGCGAGGTATCCGGGATCGCTCTGAACCTTCGGCAACATATCTTCCTTAAGGATCGTCGGCGGTACGGTCCAGGTCGGGTTAAACGTGATGTAGGTAATCTGCGCCTGGAAGATTGGCGTATTGCGAGCCGTTTTACCGACCTGCACCCGGGATCGCCAGATCGGCAGGCCATCGCGGTACATCGCCACTTTGTAGCCGGCGATATCGACGATGACGAACGTACCCTGGAGTTTGTAGAGCAGCCAGCGAGCGCGCTCCATGTTCACTCGTACCTGATCAATGCGCGCGTCAACGGGCACGTTCAGCGCCGCCAGTGTGGTCGCCCCTGCCATGCCGTCCGCGCCAAGGTATTGCTCGTTTTGATACTTTTTCACCGCTGCGGTGACGGCACCGTCGTACTTGGTGCCATGGATCAATCGCGGATCGAGAAAACCGGCCGCGACCATCCTCGCGCGCAACTGCGCGACCGCTGGTTCGTCCATGCCAGGTTTGAGCGAATGGTCGACAACCACTTTCGACCAACCGCCTCGGTCCCGAATGCCGCGCAGTTGTGCCAGGGCCTGACGCAAACCGACGTACACCGCTTCTTGCGGCGGCGCCTGAGCAAAAGCCTTCGCCACATCGTGATTGTCGAGCGCCGCGAAGAAAGCATTGACGTCGTCCCGTGGATCGACGCCATTCGAATCAAAATTCCAGTGAATGTCGAGCCGCGAAGGGTCAACCTTGCCCCGCCGCAATTGCAGCAGCGCGGTGACAAAAGTGTGCGTGGTCGCCAAATCAAAAGCTGCCCGCTGCTCGGGTGTGACTGGTGTCGTCTGCATAGTGGCCTGCGACCGGATCAATTCATCAATATGAAAATCCGCCGGGGTCAAGCCATCGGCCTCAGTCGCCTTCAGGCTGGCAATCAATTGCGCAACATCGCTGTCATTCGTCCACGCCGCGCGAAAGGCACGATGCGTATAAAAATCCATGACCAGACGGCTGACATCCACTCGCCGGTGGCGCGGTCCAGTGAGCAACGGCGGAAATGCGGTTTTCAGCGGCTCAAGCGAGGCCTGGATCGCTTGACCGACGTTATCGTCCACTGCGGCCTCGATCATGGAGCTAGGCGCATTTAGCGGCTCAATCGACGACGTTTCCGCGAGTGCCGTGCCGTTTATCAGAAAGCCCATAAAAAATACGCGGCTTATGACGAATAACCTTGTTAAAAGCACCATGAATAATCCTTAATCCCCCGCATTCAACGCCCGGCTCGCAACGCCCTGCTAGACTCGAACTTAACATGATGAGACATCTATATGGCGCCACTACGTTTTGGCTATCTACTCTCGGCCCTGCTACTGACTGCAATGTCCGTACCGTCAGCCTACGCCGATTCGCTCGCGGCCGCCCTCATCAAAGCGGCCCCGAAAGCTAACGCCAACGTCATCAACCTCGCCGTTCGCGCCTCGCAATGCCGCATTGCTCAAGGCAAAGCACCTGTCCAAAGACTTGCGGTCATCGATTATTCCCTGCCTTCGACCGAACAGCGCCTCTGGGTGTTCGATTTAAAGAAGCGCAAGTTGCTGTTTCATGAACTGGTCGCCCATGGACGCAACAGCGGCGAGAACATGGCGGTCAACTTTTCCAATCAGAACGAAAGCTTCGCTACCAGTCTCGGCTTGTACCGTACACAGTCAAGTTATGTCGGGCAGAACGGTTACTCGCTGCGCATGGAAGGCCTGGAACCGGGTTTCAATGACAACGCGTTTGACCGGGCCATCGTGATTCACGGGGCGCCTTATGTGAGTCCGGTCCTGGCCCGTGCGAACGGGCGGATTGGCAGAAGCCTCGGGTGTCCGGCGGTCAGACCGGCGGTTGCTCGCCGGCTGATTGATTCGATGAAAGATGGGCAGTTGTTGTTTTCTTATTATCCAGATCAACGCTGGCTGAAGTCTTCTTCGTATATCAATTGTGGCAGCGGCACCGTGGCAGATACAGCCGGGCCCAAAAAACACCTTTAAGAAAAGGCGCCCGCTCAGTGGCGCCTCTCTCCTGCTGCACCGCGCCTACACCGGCGAAACTGTCAAAACTGTAATCCTGGCCTCAGCCTTCTGAAAGGCACCGCTCGTTAGCCTAGTCGTCAAGCTAGCTCCAAGCTGACCGACGGGGAACACAACGGCATGCATTCCAACACTACAAGACGCACCTTCGTGAAAGGGCTCGCCGCGGGCGGGCTGCTTGGCGGCCTCGGCTTATGGCGCACGCCAGTCTGGGCAATCACCAGCCCTGGTGAACCTCAGGTGTTGGCGGGCACCGACTTCGATCTGTCGATCGGCGAAACCCCGGTCAACATTACCGGCAACCCGCGCACCGCCATGGCCATCAACGGTGGCATTCCCGGCCCACTGCTGCGCTGGCGCGAAGGCGATACGGTGACGTTGCGGGTGAGGAACAAACTCAAGGTCGACACGTCCATTCACTGGCACGGCATCTTGCTGCCGGCCAACATGGACGGCGTACCGGGCCTGAGTTTTCACGGCATCGAACCGGGCGGCGTGTACGTCTACCAGTTCAAAGTCCGGCAGAACGGCACTTACTGGTATCACAGCCATTCGGGCTTTCAGGAACAGTCCGGCGTTTACGGCCCGTTGGTCATCGACGCGAAGGAGCCAGAGCCGTTCCAGTACGACCGCGATTACGTGGTGATGCTGACCGACTGGACCGACGAAGACGCCGTCGACCTGATGAAGACTCTGAAAAAGCAGTCGGATTACTACAACTACAACAAACGCACCGTGGGTGATTTCATCCACGACGTCAGCGAAAAAGGTTGGGGGTCCACGGTCGCGGATCGAACGATGTGGGCCGAGATGAAAATGAACCCCACGGACATCGCCGACGTCAGCGGCGCCACTTACACCTACCTGATGAACGGCCAGGCACCGGACATGAACTGGACCGGTGTATTCCGCCCCGGCGAGAAGCTGCGGCTGCGGTTTATCAATGGCTCCGCCATGAGCTACTTCGACGTGCGCATTCCCGGGCTGAAAATGACGGTGGTCGCAGCCGACGGCCTGCATATCAAACCGGTAAGCGTCGACGAGTTTCGCATCGCAGTGGCAGAGACGTTTGACGTGATTGTCGAGCCGACCGAAGCGGCTTACACACTGTTCGCGCAATCGATGGATCGCACGGGGTTTGCACGGGGCACGCTGACAACGACGTCTGGTTTGTCCGCGCCGATCCCTGCGCTGGCCCCTCGACCGTTGGTGACCATGGATGACATGGGCATGGGCGGGATGGACCACGGCAGCATGGGCGATATGGCGGGCATGGATCACAGCAGCATGGCCGGCATGCAATCTCATCCGGACACCGAAAAAGACAACCCGCTGGTGGACATGCAAGCCATGACCACCTCGCCCAAGCTCGACGATCCCGGACTGGGCCTGCGCAACAACGGGCGCCGAGTCCTGACCTACTCCGACCTGCGCAGCACCTTCGAAGACCCGGACGGCCGCGAACCCGGCCGCACGATTGAGCTGCACCTCACCGGCCACATGGAGAAATTCGCCTGGTCGTTCAACGGCGTGAAATTCTCCGACGCCGAGCCGCTGCGCCTCAAGTACGGCGAGCGGGTCCGAGTGGTGCTGGTCAACGACACGATGATGACTCACCCCATCCACCTGCACGGCATGTGGAGCGACCTCGAAGACGAGAACGGCGAGTTCATGGTGCGCAAACACACCATCGACATGCCGCCGGGCACCCGGCGCAGCTATCGAGTCACCGCCGATGCGCTCGGCCGCTGGGCCTATCACTGCCATCTCCTGTACCACATGGAAATGGGCATGTTCCGTGAAGTTCGCGTGGAAGAATGAGGCGCATCCCATGACCAGATTTACTCCAATCTCTTTAGCGCTCGTGACCGCGGGCCTGACGCTTTCTTCGGCAATGGCCGCCACTGACGACATGCAGGGCATGGACCATAGCCAGATGACCGGCATGGACCACAGCCAGATGCAAAGCATGGATGACGGCCAGATGCAGCCCGCCGCGCCGACCGAAAGCCGCACGCCGATCCCGGCGCTGACCGATGCCGACCGCGCCGCCGTGTACGCCAGCCCGACCGGCCACGGCGTGCATGACACCGCACTCAACTATTACTTCCTCGCCGACAAACTCGAATGGCAGGACGCGGACGACGGCAGTGCCCTGGCCTGGGATTTATCAGGCTGGATCGGCGGTGACATCGACCGTCTGTGGCTGCGTTCCGAAGGCGAACGCACTAACGGCAAGACCGAGCACGCCGAAATCCAGGCCCTGTGGGGCCACGCGATCTCCCCGTGGTGGGACGTGGTGAGCGGCGTGCGCCAGGACTTCAAACCCGGCAACCCACAAACCTGGGCCGCGTTCGGCGTGCAAGGCATGGCGCTGTATAACTTTGAAACCGAAGCCACGGCCTTCATCGGTGAAGGTGGCCAAACCGCTGTACGACTGGAAGGCGACTACGACATCCTGCTGACCAATCGGCTGATTCTGCAGCCGACCGCCGAACTCAACTTCTACGGCAAAAATGACCCGCAACGGGGTATCGGTTCCGGGTTATCCAACACCGAGGCCGGCCTGCGACTGCGCTACGAAATCCGCCGGGAATTCGCGCCCTATATCGGCGTGACCTGGAATCGCACCTACGGCAAAACCGCCGACTACGCTAACGATGAGGGTGAGGATCGCAGCGAAGCGCGCCTGGTCCTCGGCGTTCGGCTGTGGTTTTAAACGCTTCAACTCAAACACCAAAAACCAACCGCTTAAAGCGGTAAGAGGCCTCGCATGCGCATGATCAAAACCACCGTTGTTGCTCTGGGGCTGCTGATGAGCGCATTTGCTCAAGCCCATCCGAAACTGCTGTCCTCCACCCCCGCTGAAGGCGCAGATGGCGCAGCACCCGCGAAAATCGAACTGCACTTTTCCGAAAACCTCATGACCCAGTTTTCCGGCGCGAAACTGGTCATGACCGAAATGCCCGGCATGGCCCACGCCCCCATGCCGATGAAAGCCAAAGTCTCCGGCGGCAGCGACCCGAAAACCATGGTCATCACCCCACTCTCGCCACTGCCCATCGGCACCTACAAAGTCGAATGGCGCGCGGTGTCTTCGGACACTCACCCGATTACCGGTAACGTTACGTTCAAAGTGAAGTGATTAATGATCGACACGATCGGCATTGCTCTGCGGTTTGGCTTGTATGTGGATTTGATGCTGCTGTTGGGCTTGCCGCTGTTTGGGTTGTACAGCCTTAAAGGGCGGGAGCGCGTATCGGGCGCTGTGCTGCCATTTCGGTTGATGCTGACGGGGACGGCGGCGCTTGGGGTGCTGTTGTCTTTAGCTAGCATGGTGGTGATGGCGAGCGCCATGAGCGGTGAAACGGACTTTGCCGAGTTGCGTCCACACATCGAGATGATGGTGTTGGAAACGGATGTGGGCCTGGCCTGGGTCGTGCGTATGGTCGCACTGGTTGTTGGCGGATTTGCGGTGATGCTAAACCAGCGTACCCCTGGCTTTGGCTTGCTGGTCGCGGCGATAGCTGGCGGTATCGCCCTCGCTTCTCTTGCCTGGAACGGACATGGGGCGATGGATGAAGGCTTGCGCCGTGTCTGGCATTTCACTACCGACATCCTGCATTTGCTGGCTGCGGGAGTGTGGCTGGGAGCGCTGGTGGCGTTTGCGTTGATGGCGAAAGCCAATGTTCTGCAAACCGAAGAGCGCATCCGGTTGCTGGCCCGCGTGGTGACACGGTTTGAATCGGTGGGCGCGTTGATTGTGGT
This sequence comes from Pseudomonas sp. NPDC099000, assembly GCF_044759925.1. Taxonomy (NCBI): domain Bacteria; kingdom Pseudomonadati; phylum Pseudomonadota; class Gammaproteobacteria; order Pseudomonadales; family Pseudomonadaceae; genus Pseudomonas; species Pseudomonas sp. NPDC099000. Next base: position 40,734 of record NZ_JBIWAF010000026.1, on the reverse strand, counting down.
CGTCATCACCGTCACGGGTGTTGTGAACTATCTCTTCATCGTCGGGCTGAAGCTTGACGAAGTATTTCTAAGCACCTACGGGATTTTGCTGTTTATCAAAATCACCTTGTTTGCGGGGATGCTGATGCTCGCCGCGTTGAACCGGTTTCACCTTGGGCCGGTTTTGCAGCGGGCGTTGCGCAAGGGGCAATTTCAGGTGGCGGCGAATGCACTGCGACGCAGCGTTGTCGTTGAGTTGGCGGCGGCTGTGTTGATCATGGCGCTGGTGGCCTGGTTGGGGACGTTGAGTCCAGCGTTGGAAATGGGCGCGGAGTAACGTAAAGGAGTGCCACTTGATATAGATCAAGGATGGCCCCCTACACGGGGCTAAGCTCAAGACAACCCTCAGACCGGGTACACGACATGAACGGGCTCCGCACCCATCTACCGCTGCTGATCCGCCAAGTGCTCGCCCTGTGGTTATTGGCCATTGCGGTAGCGGCGAGCCAGGGCTGTCTGAGCCTGCCTCCCCACGATCTGACCGCCGCCCATGAAAATACCAGCAGCGCTGGCCATCACGACAGCCATGAGCAGCATGCCAGCGGCTGCCTGCAATACTGCGAAAACAGCGCCAACGCGTTGAGCCCTACACTGACCCTGCCCACCTTCGAACACGCCCTTTGGGCCGCCCTGCTTCTGTTGCCCATCGTGTTTCTGAGTGCCCACTCCCCGACGCCGTTCGCGTTCCTCGCCCTACACCGTCCAGCGCCGCCCAGACCACCCGCCCGCCTGCGCTTCGTTCGTTTCAACGATTAAAACCCGCCTGCGCGTGCCGGATCTCCGGCCGCACGTTTTGGCTGCGCCTCTGTAGCGCGGCCAGTTTCCTGCACGTACCTGATTCCCTGGAGATTGCCATGCACAAGCACCTTAAATCACTCGTTGCCGCACTGCTCATCAGCAACCCATTGGTTGCCCTGGCCGCCGACGAACATCACCCCGATACACCAACCACCGCACCGGCCACCACCCAAGCCCAGCCTGAACAGAACAAGGCCATGAGCGAACAGATGCAAAAAATGCAAACGGCCCACGAAAAAATGGCCACCGCCAAAACCCCGGCCGAACGCCAGCTCGCCATGCAGGAAGGCATGACCACGATGAAGGACAGCATGGGCATGATGCACAAACACTGCGAAGGCATGGGCATGGGCAAAGGCATGTCCGGCGACAAGGACCACTCAGAACAGATGATGGGCATGATGATGAAAATGATGGATCAGCAGTCGAGCATGATGAAGATGCCGATGGCGCAGTAACCGCCTGAAAGAAGCGCTTGACCTTGCCATCGTGGCAAGGTCAACCATCGATTGATGTCATCACACCACCTGCCACTCACAGTAAAAGAGGTTCTCGCAATGAACAGTACTGAACTGCAAGTCGAAGGCATGAGCTGCGGCAGCTGCGTCAAACACGTCAACGCGGCGTTGCAGCCACTGGCCGGGGTTGGTGAAGTGACTGTCGATCTGCCGTCCGGCCGAGTCAAAGTGACCGGGGAAACCGACAGCAATGTCCTGTTATCGGCACTGAATGAGGCAGGGTATCCGGCAAGCGTGTTGACGGGAGAAAGCACCGACAGCATCAAGAAAAAGTCGGGGTGCGGCGGTTCCAGTTGCTGCTGTCACTGAATCCGAACGGTCAGGATGACATCGAGGCCAGACCGCATATTGCAAATACAAAAATGGGCGTTCCCACAATGAGCGCCCATTTTCGTCGTGGATAGCAGCCGAGAAACTGTTTCACTACACTCCATTTTCTTCAAACCCACCGTCATAAAAGCCCAACGAAGCGTTTGTTCACGCGTTTTTGCCCAAGGCGCAATTGAGCCTTCACGACAACGTAATCATCTTTCAGGAACGGTTGGATAAGAAGGCCGATGTGATGATTACGGACGCGTCGGAAGCGCTGAATCAGCAGAAACTTAAACCCGGGTTGTGCGCGGTTAACCCGAGCCAGTTCATGCAATACGGTGAGAAGGCCTACTTGCTGCCCCGCGACGACATGACCTGGAAGTTATACGTCGACCAATGGCTGCACCTCGCCAAGGTGACCGGCAACTACCAGAAAGTCCTGAGCCAATGGATCGCAACGCCCTCCCCCAAATAACCGCCACGCAGACGCTCCATGTAGCAACCTGCGTCCGGCAGCGAAGCAGTCGCCCATTCAGCACTCGCGGTAACTTGGCTGGGTGACCGGATGGGTTCAGCTACTGCGGTTTTTTGGATGCAAAAAAAGGGTATTGCGCCAGACAAACGTTCAAAAGAGTCGTGTCCTACACGACTGCCGAATTCTTTGCCCACGCTTTCTGAGAAACAAGACTCGCCTGCCCCCGCCAGGCCCATTCCTGATAAACTCCCGCCCTTCGCCCCACCTATTTCCAGACGCCCCGATGCCCCCAATCACCGCCACACCCGCCCCGCTCTCCCGCCGCTTCTCCGTCGCCCCGATGATGGATTGGACCGATCGCCACTGCCGTTTTTTCCTACGCCTATTATCGAAAAACGCCCTCCTCTACACCGAAATGGTCACCACCGGCGCGCTCCTCAACGGCGATCACGACCGTTTCCTCCGTCACAACGAAGCCGAACACCCGCTCGCCCTGCAACTCGGCGGCAGTGTTCCGTTGGACCTGGCCGCCTGCGCCCGCATGGCCCAGGACCACGGTTACGACGAGGTGAATCTGAATGTAGGCTGTCCGAGTGATCGGGTGCAGAACAATATGATCGGCGCGTGCCTGATGGGGCATCCGCAGTTGGTGGCGGATTGTGTGAAGGCGATGCGGGATGCGGTGTCGATTCCGGTGACGGTGAAGCATCGGATCGGGATTAATGGGCGGGACAGTTACGAGGAGTTGGTTGATTTCGTCGGGACGGTTCGAGATGCGGGGTGCACGAGTTTTACGGTGCATGCGCGGATCGCGATTCTGGAGGGGTTGTCGCCGAAGGAGAACCGTGACATTCCGCCCCTGCGTTATGACGTGGCGGCGCGGTTGAAGGCGGATTTTCCGGAGTTGGAGATTGTGCTTAACGGCGGGATCAAGACGCTGGAGGCCTGTCATGCGCATTTGCAGACGTTTGACGGTGTGATGCTGGGCCGTGAGGCTTATCACAATCCTTATGTGATGGCCGAGGTGGATCAGCAGTTGTTTGGCAGCACGGCGCCGGTGATCAGCCGGGCGGAGGCGCTGGCGCAGTTGCGGCCTTATATAGCGGCGCATATTGATGCGGGCGGTTCGATGCACCATATCACCCGGCATGTGCTGGGGCTGGGCACCGGGTTCCCGGGGGCGCGCAAGTTTCGGCAGTTGTTGTCGGTGGATATCCACAAGGCTAAAGAGCCTTTGGCGTTGCTGGATCAGGCGGCTGAGTTGCTTGAAGGGCGTTAATCCGTTTTAACTTTTAAATACCAGGCTGGTGGGTCCGCAGCCTGGTTCAAGTGTCAGAGCGCTGCTGCTTCAGTCCAGTTAACCCAACCGAATGCCCATGTGGCCAGGATCACCAGACCGAATGCAATTCGGTACCAGGCGAATGTGGCGTAGCTGTGGCTGGCGATAAACTTGAGCAATCCGCGCACCGCGATCATGGCAAAAAAGAACGCGGTGACGAAGCCCAAGGCGAAGACTGGCAGGTCGCCGGCCTGGAACACATCCCCATACTTGTAGCCTGAGTAGACGGCGGCACCGACCATGGTTGGCATGGCCAGGAAGAACGAGAACTCGGTGGCCGCCTTGCGCGACAGTCCGAACAGCAACCCACCGATAATGGTCGATCCAGAGCGTGAGGTGCCCGGTATCATCGCCAGGCATTGAGCGAAACCGACCTTTAACGCGTCGGACCAGCGCATGTCGTCGACATGGTCGACATACACCACATGTTCCCGCTGCTCAGCCCACAACATGATGATGCCGCCCACAACCAATGCCATCGCCACGGTGATTGGGTTGAACAGATACTCATGAATCTTATCGGCGAACAATACGCCCAAGACAACGGCCGGCATAAAACCGATCAATAAGTTCAAGGTAAAACGTTGCGCATTGCGTTGGGTTGGCAGGCCTGTGACGATCTCGAGGATCTTGCGCCGAAACTCCCATACCACGGCGAGGATGGCACCCAATTGAATGATGATGTTGAAGGCCATCGCTCGCTCACCGCCGAAGTCGAGCAGGTCCGCGACAATGATCTGGTGCCCTGTACTTGATATGGGCAAAAACTCTGTCAGCCCTTCCACCATGCCTAAAATCAGTACCGTTATGGTAGTCCAAAAATCCATTAATCCCCCTCATCCACAAAAGCAAATCTGCTGGCGAACTTCCAGCTTTATCGCCAACGAGCCAGTAAAACGCATTCAGCCCTGCATTAAAACTCAACGTTAATAAATGTCCATGACTGCCATCATCAACCAGGACGTTATATAACAAGAAATATCAGCTAGTTCCAAACTAAAGACATACTTAAACCAGCACTTAAAACAGCCTGGTTCTGGCAACTCATAAGCCTTCATTAAAAATCCAACTACGGCAGCTTCAGCCACCCATCCAGGCTTATTGAACTGGAAAAGCGGGACATTGTGCGAAAAGATGGCACAATGATGCTCATTTGCCACCGTGCATGCCAAGCATCAGAGGTACAAAGGATCTCGCCAGATTGGCCAACAATGTTAAAAAAATTGTGACGCCTGCTTGAAAACCCGGGAAATGTTACCAATTGTCAGTCACAAATGAGAATTGGTGCTTTAACATCCAAATGTCAGCACCCAGCCGAGTCAAAGCATGATGCTTACAGGGAAATTAACGAATACCAGCCACAGCCACTCAATGGAGGCGACAGGTATTCTCACCATTGGGCGGACCCATAGTTTAGCTGAGGGTTTCAGGACATTAGTTGCAAGTTATGTAGCGCATGATATACCCGTTGATACGATGTGTTACAACAACTTGTTTAGAAAAAATAAGGACTCCCATTCATACCGTGCAGTATTCATTGTTATTGACAGCCCTCAGGCGTTTGATGAAAGCATCGCTGTGGTGGAAAATATGCGTGCCGATAACCAGGCCCTTATTATCTTTGTAGCCATCACCGGCAAAGGCACCTACAACAAGATGAAATACTATCTTGCCGGCGCCGACCATTGCATTAAATTCAGTACGTTTCCTGAAGATAACCCGGACGTACTTTCCGAGTTTTTTAGTAGCGCAGAATGGCACAAGCAGCACAATTTGCTCTTGGACCCGACTCGTATGTGCCTGATTGGAGACTATAAAAAGCTGGATGTATCGTTTCCGGAAATGAAAATTCTTGAAGCATTTTCCGAAACAAGAAACCAAATATTGAGCCATGATGAAATCGCCAGAATCATGGGTCTGAATATAACTTTTTATGACCCAAGAGCCTTGGAAAAATCTATCAGCCGCCTTCGCGGAAAGATAAAAGGCATGTATGGCACCAACGCCATTCAAAGTATTCGTGGGCATGGATATCGTCTTATCAGGGGTCTGATCTCGACCGCCTGATGATAAATATGCAGGGAGTTATTGCATTATGAACGCAACGATGAGCGCGCCACACATCTATCGTGCGAGTCATTATCTGTCTCGACAATTGATCCTCTCTCGTGACGACTGCCCATTTGGCAGCGAAATCAGAATTCAGTTTGACGACAGTCAAGCTCATGCATCCTTTGCTGCACCGCAAGAGATGAACGGCATTTACAGTGAAGTGCTCATGCAGACCCGGCTGATTGCCTTTTCGCTAAAAGACCATAATATATCCATTAAAAACAAATACTTAAGTCGGAGATTTGTCTGCGTCGGACAATCAGACCTCTCCGATTCAGCACTCACGGAAGAATTGATACAGTCCAGCGACGCCCTGCGCGATTTTGGCCAGACACTGGTTATCGCTTTCAATGAGTTACCCCTTTCAGCGGTCAGCTTTATTGATAAAAAGAAAATCCTAAACAACGTATATCTGTTGAAAGATCACGGCGTAGAGATCGCGTTCGATGGCTATAACATCGATGATGAAAGTATCGAAATATTTACAACTCTGAATCTTTTCGACTATATAAAGATCCCCCTTTCAGCCCTAGACTTGAGCCTTAAACTGACGGGCAACCCCGATTTATTCAATCGACTCCACGAACGCATGACCATGCTGACTCACACCACCAAAGTCGCCTTTATAGCCGACCGAGTCGAGCATGCTGCTAGCCATATACTGGCACGCGCGTTGCCATTTGATTACTTTCAAGGGAGCCATTACTCCCCTGCCGACACCCTATTAAACTAAAAAACCGAGTGAGTCCCTTCAGGAGAGAGACATGGAAAGCAGTACACCCCTCCCCAGAAAATATTTTGTCGTCGTTACTCATAGTCCGGCATTACAACTTGAGCTTGAGGCACTACTATCGAGCGAGCGCTATAACTCATTCGGTACGCCACAGGCAAAGATGTTTGTCGAAGGTGTTGCCCTACCCTCTTCCGCCCCAAAACTAATGGAGTTTATTTCCCCTCACCTGGACAGGATTGTCCCTCCTGTTATCAGACATGATACACAGCGCATACTCTCGACATTCGAATCCGAGTGGCGAGCGGCCCAGTCCGACACGCGTTCCAATAACCTCTCCCCTCGTGCAGATGAAGACAGCACGCGGGATTCCCTCTCCAATGTACCGGCCAGACCACACTATCCTTATTCCGAAGCCTGGCGACTGAACAATGTCAATGGCGCTTTGATTAAAGATGATGTCGAAATTGTCTTGACTGGTCTTGAAGCCACACTGGTAAAAAAGATGCTGCACCATGATGACCGGGTAGTCAGCAAAGATGACCTTATTCGGAGCATTGGCAGAGAACCCGAACATTATCGAGGTTTGGAAATGTGCCTGAGCCGGCTACAGGAAAAGTTTAAAAATGCCAGTAATGGCGAACGTCTTTTCCGAGCAGTCAGAAATCGTGGCTATTGCCTGATTCAAAAAATCATACGAGGAAAAAGCCTCACCTGAGCCAATGAAATGACCACGATGGTAGTGCATACAAAAATAACAAAAGCACCCCACGATTCCACCCTCCAGCGCCTCCCGCCCCCCCCTCAGATAAACCCCGCCCTCACCGCCCCTTGAATCAACTTACATTAACGACTTTTTCTAACACCTCGCCTCCTCACTATAATCGCCAGATAAAACAACCACTCGTTAAAAGTCGTCAGACAGCTTTCAGCCCAATAAATTAATCTATTCACTGACGAGCGCGCCGCACAGTGGCGTTTCGACCGTCAATGTTTTGCCCTCTTATAAAAACAATAATGTTTGTTACATCAACTTGGCTCTTGTCTGTCGACACGCGAATGGACGTATTTTGGGGATATCGCATGGTTAACAATCTTCGTATCAATCGAAATACCCACCTCAAAGGATTGACCTTTTGGGGACAATGGGCACTGGGTCAGGGCTTTGTTGTTGCCCTGTTGTTTCTATTGGTTTATTACCAGACCGGAACGGTAGAGTTCTATTATCGAGTGTGCGCAATTCTTGCTGTACTTGCCTCGGTGCCCGCCTATACATGGTGTGGCGTCTATGCGAAGAAGGATAACTACCTCGAGGGATTGGGACGTTTGTTGATGGGCTGGACAATGACCCTGGCGGCATTGGCCTGTGTGGCGTTCATCTGCAAGGCTGATGAACTGTTTTCCCGTCAACTGATCCTGGTATGGGCAGCCTGCGGTTACCTCGGGCAGGCACTGTTGTACGTTCCGCTGCACGGTTTCTCGCAATACTATCAACGCTCACTTCAAAGCGAGCATAAAACTCTGATCGTCGGTACGGGTGAGTTGGCGCTGGGACTCGCCAGGAAGCTGCGTAGCCTTGAACACTTCCCGCTGGTGGGGTTGGTCAGCACGGACACCACACTCCCCCTGGCGATGGGTTCGCCGCCGATCGTAGGCCCGCAGGAGCAGCTGCTGCAGTTGATCAAGGCCCATGACATCAGACGGTTGTACATCACGATGCCGCTCAGTGAAGCAGCAAAAATCGAAGCCATGTATATCGATTTGCTGGGTGCCAACGTCGACGTGGTCTGGGTGCCGGACTTGAACAGCCTGACGCTGCTCAATCACTCGGTAAGGGTCGTGGACGGCTTGCCGGCGATCTACTTGAATGAAAGCCCGTTGACCAGCCAGCCGACCGCCGCACTGAGTAAAAGCCTGCTGGAAAAGAGCGTGGCGCTGTTGGCCATTGTCCTTCTAAGCCCACTGCTGTTGCTGATTGCCTTGGCCGTTAAACTCAATTCCCCAGGCCCGGTGTTCTTCAAACAGGACCGTCACGGTTGGAATGGCAAGGTGATCCAGGTCTGGAAGTTTCGCTCGATGCGCGTGCACGATGATCTTGAGGTCAAGCAGGCCAGCCGAAACGATTCGCGGATCACTCCGGTTGGACGCTTTATCCGCCGCACTTCCCTCGATGAACTGCCGCAGTTGATCAATGTGCTGCAAGGCCATATGGCCCTGGTCGGGCCACGTCCCCACGCCGTTGCGCACAATGATTACTACTCCGGGAAAATTCTCGCTTACATGGCTCGTCACCGAATCAAACCGGGGATTACCGGACTGGCTCAAATCAACGGTTGCCGCGGCGAGACCGACACCATCGACAAAATGCAAAAGCGTGTGGAGATAGACCTCAAGTACATCAACAACTGGTCGTTGTGGCTGGATCTGAAGATCCTGGTGAAGACACCCTTCACCTTGCTGTCAAAAGACATTTATTGATGGCTTGAACATCAGGCACCGCAAAATGACAAGGGGACGCAAGTCCCCTTTTTCATGGGCGTCAATTGAGCCCTGATACCTACTCAAGAGCATTCACCAACACCCTTGGGAAACCTGCCAACAGGAAACGCAGTCGCACCAGGGGACCATGTCAGCCCCCGGCTTATCGTTGCAAGTGCATCGGGATAACGCAGAGAACCCTGCGCAGGATGGTGTTCACTAAAAGCCCTTCCAGGTAGTCCCCTTCCGGTCGACCGCGACGCGATCTGCAGCGCTAATTGCCCTGCAGATCGCCCGCTTTCACTCAGTGATCTTGTCGAAGTTACGGTAGAACAAGTCGCTGTCACGGCTATCGGTCATCGAGTGCAGCCAGTAGCTGCGATTGAGCCGTGCACCACCGTCCCGGGTCAGCGGCGACCAGACGATATTGGCGCGACGCATGGTCGACATGCTCATCAGTTCGTCGAAAGGAATGGAGATGTAGATACCCTTGTCGAAACTGCCTTCACCGTACTCCGCTTTTGTCGCGGTGGTCAGCGTGGCCCAGGCACCGAATCGCACACCATTGCGAAACTCCCGTGACAGGTCGATCGTGGCGCCCCAATCACGCGCCAGGTAACGGCCGACACTGACGGCTGCCTGGGTATCGAAAGGCAAGTCGGTATAGCCGGTGATGTGGCCGGTCACGGTCGAGTAATCCCGCAGGCCAAAGCCCTGGTTGAACTCGCGCTGACGCACGTAGTTCAGGTCTGCACCCACCGACCAACGCTGGCCCGCAGGACGGAACAGCACCTCACCGCCCACACCGGCAAACATCGACTCCAGATAGCCGCCGTAGACCATGCCGTACAGGTCTTTATCCAACTGCTCGGCATGGGTGAGCTGGAACGTGGGCATGGTGACGTCAGAGGTCGTGAGGTACTTGCGCAGGTCCGTCCGCACCCGGGGCAAGCCACTCGGCGCGTCGTAGGTAAAGTTATCGTAGTTATTCACCAGGTTGGCGCTGAGCAGGCCGCTCCACCAGGTGTTGCGCGTGAAGCGATATTCGGCGTCCGCATCGGCACTCAATTGATAGAGCAAACCGTCAGGGCCACCGACGTTCTGTTTGTAGCCCAGGCCGATACCGTAGTTGAAGGGATCGCGCTTCGCGGTATAGAGCGTGGTCTCGGTGTGCGGCATCGCCCCGTTGACCTCGGTCGTGCGGTGCAAGGTTTGCAGCGGTTCCTCGTTGTTAACCACTTCGCGAAAGGTCTCGCGAGGCACGCTGGTTTCTTCCAACGGCATGTCGTAACGCTTGTTCACCAGGGTGAACCAGTCGATATCGTCGTTGACGCTGTTGTCCAGAATCCGGCTGGCACGGCCGACGGCTTTTGCCGAATGGAAATAATTCGTCTGCTCGCCGTACACAAATAACTCGGGGCCGCGCTGAGTGATGCGCTCGACTTTATAGCCCGCATTTTTCTGCAAGCGTTGCGATACGTTGGCCCAGTTGACCTGATCCGGCGGTGTGGCGGGTGCCTGTGTCGGCAGACGCTCCGCTGGCGGATCGTAAGTCTTGGCCGGCGCCTTGCGGCTGACGAAGTTGGTGTGCAGGGTGATGCCGAACATCGCGGTATTGCCGCGCTCCCAACCCGCGCTGAGATCGACCGAATCGGTCAGCTTGAACACAGCGCCGATGTTGATGGGCGAGTCTTGTTTGATGGCGTTGTCTTTCGGCTCGTTTTTGTAATCGTTGCCTTCGTACTCGAGCTTCAGGCTGAGCGGCTCCCACGGTGTCTGGTAGGTGACACCGCCAAACAATGAAGGTCGCCCACGGAAATAGGCATTGGTGTTGACGTCACCGGTGCCCTCGCCGTCTGGCCGGGTGTTGAAGCGATCAGCCGCCCAACCCAACGGGTTGTCGAAATCGCCTCGATTGCCGATGTATCCCCAGGCAATACCCGCGCTGAAATCAAAGTCGTCATAGCGTTTGTTGGCGACCAGGAATTCGCTGGAGAACAGGCCGGTACCGCCGATGTCGCGAAAGCCCAGGGCCAGTTCAGGCGCCCAGTGGCTTTCTTGCCAAAGGCGTACCTTGAGGTCCACGGCCTTGTCTTTATAACTCTGGTCGCCACTCAACGACTCGGGGCCATACCTGCGGTTGGTGATCGCGGTATAGCGAAACGAGCCTTCCAGCCATTCGAACGGCTGCAATGAAACGCTGTAACGGGTATAGGGATCGGTTCGACTGGCATTCACACTCAACTCGCCGGCCGGGGCCATTCGGGCGGTCGGCGTTTGCATCAAGCCCACGCCGCCGAAATCATTCTGAGTCAATCGCGGCTCTGCGTGAGCCAAACCACACGGCAACAACAGCACTGCAGCAAAACGTAAATTCAAGGAACCACCTCAGCCAGTTGCGTGGCAAGAAATTCGGCCAACTGCTGATTCAGTTCAGGTATAGGCGGATTAAGATCATCGGTTTTGACAGGGACCAGGATTTTGCTGCCCGCGGCTGGCACCTGCCCGCTTTCGCGATTCCACGGCGCGATCCCGACCCGGCGTGTGATGCCATCGGGCTGAACGATCCAGAGGTAATCGGCCTCGGCATCGGCCAGCGGTGAACACCCTTGCAGGTAATCCCGCGCCTCTTGCAGCGGGCGATAGGCGAGTCGGCAGGGTTCGGCGACAGCGCCCAGCACTTCAACCTCCTCGGAACGCGTCGGGTAGATCAGGCTGTCGCCGTCATCGAGGCGAAAGTTGCGAGCGAACCCGACCTCTACCGCGATCGGGTCCAGCACAGCCACCTGGCGCCCGGTGACCGGCATGCGACTGACTCGCTCGTACAACTGCAACGCCAATGCCGCCCGGCTGGGGCGATCAAAGAGCAATGCGGTGCGTTGCAGCACCTTCAAATCGAACAAGACCCCGGCTTTGAGCCGAGTCTGCTCCTCGATCAATGGTTGTCGCAGCCAGGCAGCCGCCAGCCAGTAGCTTTCAGGATCCGGTTGCGCATAACGAATGACGTCCAGCACGCGCCCCCCGGGTTGCAGCTCGACCGGCCCCGGATTGCGCACGTCGCCGCTGACGCTGACAGCCCCATTCACGCCACCGGAGATCATCAACAGGCACGTCCATAACACCTTGGGAAACTTCAACGGACAGCCCTGCGCTCAGAGGTCAACTGCACGATTTTCACCCTGAGTTGCCCAGTCAATTGCTGCTCACTCTGGAGGATGAAACCGTTATCCGGATCGACCCAATAATGATTGGTCGCGCGCAGGCCAATAGCCGGTGCTTCTATCTGCTCATCGACACGCAGCACGGCGTATTCCTTGTCCAGGATCCTGAGGGTTTCCATGGGTTTTCGGGTGAAGCGACTGCTCACGGCAACACCCACTTCGTAACCCCGATAGAGATCGATCCAGCGTTGGCTGGTGTATCCATCGGGCAGTCGGTGAAGGCCTTGCTTGAACGGCGATTGCGCTTCGATACGGGTCCCGTCCAGGTCACCCTCGAAGCCAAGTCCGACAGTGCGCACCGCCAGGCCGTCGCGCATCAACAGCACTTGCTTGCCGGACGCGACCCAGTACTGCAAGTCGCCGCGTTGACGCACCATCGCCAACACCCCTTCGCCGGAAGGGGTCGTCAGCTTGAGTTGGGGATACTGAACTTCGGCTACTTGCGCCGCGGTCAACTCCAGGTCGTCGGGCCCGGTGACCACGGCTTTGAAGTTCGCCAGCGTGGCCCTCATCAGTGGATTACATCCACACAACAGCAAGGCCGCCATCAAGCAGACGCTAACTTTCAACGTTCTCACAGTGGGACCAGACCTTATCTGCTGTTGGCTTCACTTAAGTTGTTTTGTGCAGCCGCGCCCATGCCGAGAATCGAGGCCGATGGCACCAATTGACTGATGAAACGGTTCCAACGGGTAACGTTGGCAGGGCCCACGTAAACAATGTCCTGGGGGCGGACATCGAAGTGAGTGGCAAGCGCCATGGCCGAAGGCGATTCGGCTTGCAGTTGGTAGATTTTGGCGGGTTCTACATCGAGGTTTTCCACGCCCCGAATGACGTACACGGCGTTGCCGTTCGAGGTGGTCTGGTTCAATCCTCCTACCGAGCCAATGACGTCAGAAAGATTCATGGTGCGAGTCTTGAACGTCAACGCGCGCGGCTGATTGACCTCGCCCATCACGTAGATCTTTTTGTTGTCGTTGTACGGCAAATACAACTGGTCGCCGCCTCTGAGATAGACCTTCTGCAACTCGGCATTCTGTTGATTGAGCGCGTCGAGATTCAAGGGATAAACCCGCCCGTTTCGCGTCAACAGCAACCCGGACAAGTCCGCATTCAGCGGGTCGACACCGGCCGAGCCCAAGGCTTCAATCACATTGAGCGGGTTGGTGGAGATCGCTTGAGAGCCAGCTCTCAATACGGCGCCCGACACCACCACTTTCTGACTGGCAAAGCGCAACACGGCGACATCCACTTGCGGATCCGAGATGAAGGTCGACAACTTCTCGGCGATGTCGGATCGCAGTTGCTGAATAGTCTTTCCGGCGGCCTGTACTTCTTTGATGTAGGGGTAGTAAAGCGTGCCATCGGAACGAACAAGACGACCGTTTGCATCGATCTGCTGTTGCGCGCCGGAAGGAGCGGTTAACTCAGGGTGATCCCATACCGTGATGTACAAGACATCGTTGTTACCAATGCGGTATTCGTCCGGCGAGGTCAACAATTCCGGGGGCAATGACTCACGTACCTGAGTGGCCCTGTCCATGGCGATGAGCTTGGGGGTAATCGGAATAAGCTCAACCCGACTGTTTTCGCTGGCGCCTTCGCGAGTGATATCGCTGGTGCTCATATGTTGACCCGGCGAAAACATACAACCTTGCAAAGCAATACTTGCCAGCATTAAAAAAGGAACACTACGAATCATAATGGCACTACGCTATTCAAGGGCAAACCCAAAGCAAGATCGCCCAGTGTTAGCCGGGCAATCTTGTGTGACACCTGCGGTATTTCTCAGTTCGTGCCGGTGGTCCCGGTAGTGCCAGTAGTCCCGGTACTTCCGGTTGTTCCGCCATTGGAACTTCCACCGCTGCTGGAGGCAGCCACTGCACCAGAAACCAGCGCGGTGCTGGCCAGTGCAGCTTGTGCCGCCGTTACATCTCCCAGCACTTTTGTATCCAGAGCAAGAGGTACTTCTACCGCGAAAACCCCGCCGCTCATCATCGATAAAACAGCAATGACCATCATTTTTTTCATATCAAACTCCTTCCTGCGTGTTCTTTATATCTACGGACTTGCGGGATGTGTTTCCAGTCAATTTTCCCGACCATAATTAACATCACGCCCTGATATAACAGTTCAGCAGAGAAACCGGGGGCTGGAGCCCCCACGAGCCTTAGTCGAGGTAGCCCCTGGGATGATTCGATTGCCAACGCCAGGTGTCCGTCATCATCTCCTGCAAGTTCCGCGTAGCCTTCCAGCCGAGCTCCTTCGCCGCTTTGGAAGGATCGGCCCAACACTCGGCGACGTCGCCCGAGCGTCGCGGCATTACGCGATAAGGCACTGGCCGCCCCGAAGCCTGTTCGAATGCCCGCAGTACCTCCAGAACGCTGTAACCGTCGCCCGTGCCCAGGTTCCAGATATTGATTCCGGTGCGCGTCGAGATCGACTGCAACGCCTTTAAGTGCCCGTCCGCCAGATCCAACACGTGAATGTAGTCGCGCACGCCGGTGCCATCGACCGTGGGGTAATCATCACCAAATATCGACAGTTCCCGCAGACTGCCGACGGCCACCTGGCTGATGTAAGGCACCAGGTTATTGGGAATGCCGCTGGGGTCTTCACCCATGTGGCCGCTGGCGTGAGCGCCGATCGGGTTGAAGTAACGCAACAGCGCGATGCTCCAGCGCGGCTCTGCCGCACACAGATCCTGCAGCACGTTTTCGATGAACAGTTTGGATTGCCCGTAAGGATTGGTCGGCGTGCCTGTTGGAAAATCTTCACGAATCGGCATTTGCTCAGGCGCGCCGTACACCGTGGCCGATGAACTGAACACCAGACGGAATACGCCGGCCGCGGACATCGCCTGGCACAGGGTAATGCTCCCGCAAACATTGGACTCGTAATACTCAAGCGGCTTGCGCACGCTTTCGCCTACGGCTTTGAGCCCGGCAAAATGCAGGACAGCATCGATGGAATGTTCCTGAAAAATCCGGTCCAGCAATGCCCGGTCGCACACATCCCCGCGAATCATTGACGCGGTTTTGCCGCAGATAGCTTCAATGGCGTGCAGGGACGCGTCAGAGCTATTGCACAGGTTGTCCAGTACAACCACGTCGAAGCCCGCCTCAAGCAGCGCAAGTGTGGTGTGAGAACCGATATAACCGGTTCCACCCGTTACCAGAATCTTCATAGAGCGGTCCATAGTGGGGTATTGAAGTGCTCAATGACAGGTAATGTTAAATACGCACATCACCCATTGACGCCAAACACTTATTAGCACTTCAGAACAACCGACACTATTGATAGACGCCGACTAAAATTAACTAAACACCCTCAGCCCCGACAACTAATAACATTTACCCCACTCTGCACCTGCTAATAATTGCCAACAAATCACCACTCAGGTATTAAAGTACAACCTCAGTAATACATCAAAACTCACTACCACGCTCGATACTGTTTTCCGTGTGGCTGTGAACAATGACTTTCCAGGATATATCTATGATTCGTAAATGCTTGTTCCCCGCCGCCGGTTATGGCACGCGCTTCTTACCTGCGACTAAAGCCATGCCAAAGGAAATGCTGCCGATCGTCAACAAGCCTTTAATCCAGTACGCCGTTGAAGAAGCACGGGACGCCGGTCTGCAGCACATGGCAATTGTGACCGGCCGGGGCAAACGTGCGCTGGAAGACCATTTCGATATCAGCTATGAACTGGAACACCAGATTCGCGGCACCGAAAAGGAGAAGTTTCTGGCCGGCACGCGAGAGCTGATAGAAACCTGCACGTTCGCCTACACCCGTCAGGTCGAAATGAAAGGCCTGGGGCATGCGATTCTCAGCGGTCGTCCCTTGATCGGCGACGAACCGTTTGCCGTGGTGCTGGCGGATGACTTGTGTCTGAACCTGCAAGGTGACGGCGTACTGGCGCAGATGATCAAGCTCTACAAAAAATTCCGTTGCTCGATCGTGGCCATTCAAGAAGTCCCCCGGGATCAGACGCACAAATACGGTGTGATTGCCGGCGAGTTGATTTCCGAGGGCATCTACCGGGTCAACAGCATGGTCGAGAAGCCGGCGCCCGAGGACGCACCGTCCAACCTGGCAATCATTGGCCGCTACATTCTGACCCCCGACATCTTTGATTTGATCGCCGACACCCAACCGGGCAAGGGCGGCGAAATCCAGATTACCGACGCGCTGATGAAGCAGGCGCAGAATGGCTGCGTGCTGGCCTACAAGTTCGAAGGCCTGCGCTTTGATTGCGGCGGTGCAGAAGGCTATATCGACGCCACCAACTTTTGCTATGAGCAGCTTTATCTCAACGGTCTTTAACCCACTCATTCACCCAGGCAGGCCACTATGACCACTGCAAAACGCTCGGTAGAGATCGAACAGAAAGCGGGCAACATCGGGGTGATGGCCTGGCTGTCAAAAACCCCGTCGTTATCCTCCACCTCTGCGGCCTGGTTTGGCACAACCTTGTTGGTCGAGCGCATCGGGGTGTTCCCCTCTTCGGGCGATATCCATCGCCCGGTCAGGGACCCTTTTGCACTCTTGAACCATCTGAAAAGTCTGTACGCCCGCCAGGCCCTGGATATCGATGAACGCGATGGGCTTAAAGTGATTTTCAATGATTGGCGATTCCGGGTTCGCGTGCGCTACAGCGACCCGGCAATCATCATCAATGTTGAAACGCGATGTGATCCTGACTTGATGCCTGTGAAAACCGCAGAGCTGCTGAGCCATCTGGAACACTTTGAACGGTGAATGATTACTTCAAAGCGGAACCGCACTTACCCTGCACCTCACTGCCCCCTTCGACAATCAGGCGATACACGTAATCGGCGATAAGCCGACCGCCCGAACCCGGGACAGGGTGTATTTTGTCCGGGCCGATCATGGGGGTCGGCCCGTCACTGGCGTAGCGTTTGAAGTCGGGACCGAATGTGCACTGCAAACTCGAATACACAATGTTTTCCGAACGCGCCCAAGGCTCAAGCACCTGGGCGTACTCCGACATCGGATAGGCACTGGAGCGCGTTGTGTCCTGACGCAGGATGACGTTGATGCTCGCCGCCGGATGAACTTCACGGACCATCCGCACCAACCCTTTCATGTTCTCCAGATAGTCCTTGGGCTTAACGCCAAACCCCTGGTCATTACCGCCTAACATGATCAGGTAAACGTCCGCCGGTATCTTTGAAACGACGGCCTTCCATTGGGTTTGCCATTGGTGGTCGTTTTTATAAAAGTCACCTGAAGCGGCGCCGGAAGCAGCGAGTTTGGAGACCCTGACGCCACCCTGAGTATTGGCCAGCCACAGACCAAACAACGTCGGCGCACCTTTCACTACTTCGAGCCTTAACGACCATTCAGCATTGGCGGGGACGCTAAGTTGCACTTCCTGAACCCCTGAACCGGCCATCGTCAAAGGCTGCCAGGTATCTGAAGGTGCCCACCGATAGCGCATCTCACTGGTTTTGCCATTGCCCAGGTAGAGCAATTTGGCATGGGCGATGGACGTAGTGATTGCAGTCGTTTCGTTGGCGTCCAGCTCAACATAAGCACCGACTTTCCCGGTAACAGTGCGGCTGTCCGGACTTGCCTGGCCAAGACTGGAAACGTCCCAATCCCCACCGAAATACTTCTTGCTGCTGCGGGTGTATTTGAAATTCGTACCGCCGAGCGCGGCACCGTGATTGAACCCGACATAACCAGGCCCGGCGAAACCAAAATCTTTCGCCAGGTGCTGAGTGAGGGCATTGAGATAAAAGTCCTGCCCCGCGCTGTAACTGTCGCCAATCACCGAGATGGCCAGCACCTCCCCCGCTTTACCCTTGGCCATTGCGGCAAGCCGCTCGCGTGAACTTCTCACTTCGACAACCGGAGCAGAAACGGGGCGCACATCATCGACATCTACCATTGACTCATCCATCTATCAGGAAGCCGGCTGAATGGGTGCTCAGGATTGAGACACCGTCAACCCGACCTCTGGGGTCTTTTTACGGGTAACACGCTCACCCAAAAACAGAACGGAAGTCAGGCTGAAACGGCTGAAAACGTTCGACAACAACACGGGCCCCAACAATCCACACAGCACACCGCCTGCGACCAGAACGCTGTCGTCCGTGACCCCCAAACGACCCAAGACGAACCGCGAACTGGCGGCAAACAGCACGTGAAAAAGGAAGATGGCGTAAGAATATCCACCCAGCCAGATCAGGGCTTTCGAGCGCATGTCAGTCGACAGTAGCGCGACACAGGACGTACAGCCAACGAGCAAACCGACAAGGCTTCTGCGATCGACAATGAGTTCGCGATCCACGGCGGCGACATAAAGCAACACAGCCGATATCAAGACGAACACGACCGGTCCGATCACTTTCAGCGATTGCTTTAAAGCGCTGACCTTTTCGTGGCAAATCATCCCCGTCACAAAAAACGGCAGCAAATAGACCGCGCCATTGATGCCAAACGCATCAACCGGAAACAGCGGCAGCAAGAACACCAGCGCCGAAAACAAGAACAGCAGATACAGCCGCGTCGCGGTCTGCAACAGGCCGCGCCATTGCAGAAAGCCGACAAACACAAAGATGATGAAGACGGCCTGCAAAAACCAGAAATGGTTAACCGGTATGTAAAACGACAACAAGGCGTCGATCAACCCGACGTCCTTGTTAACGCCAGGGCCTACAACCTGCAGCACCGAAAATGGAATACCGACAAAAAACAAAGGCACGATCAACCGTCTCACTTTGCCAACGCAGTAAGCGGAGAAGTCATTGCCCCGGATTTTGTAAATCGAATAGATATAGCCCGAGATAAAGGTGAACAGCGGCATCCTGACGTACACCATCGAATCCGCCAGAATCCGAAATGGCGAGCCCAGGTCTATTTTCAGTCCGCCACCCAGCGGACCTATCACGTGATAGAGCACCAGCAGCAGGCAAGCCAGCCCTCTGAGCGTTTCTATTTCCAACGATTTTTTCTTGCTTTGCATAGACCACAAACCTCAGCTCTAGACGCTTGATTCAACCGACTCAGGTTTCTTTGAGCGCAGCTGCAATCCCAGCCCCAGAAACAGTACCGGAACCACCATGGAGAAATGTCGCGCAAACGAACCGAAGTCAGGCTCGAACAAACCCTGCACCAATAAAAAGGACAGTGGGATAGAGATCAGCTCTTTGACCTTAGGCTCGATGGTTGAGCCCTTGTAGTGACTCGACGTCATCATTTTGAACATCAGCAACGAGGTCATCATCATCAGGACGACGAATATGATCTGGCCCAGACCGGAGAGCAGGATCAACTCCACCGGGAAAGACAGCCTGAAAAAGATGCTCATCGAGTCCACGGCTTGCGACACGAAGTCACCGCCGTTAATCCACGAAACGATCAATGACTTCGAGCCTTCTTCACCCAAGGTCCGCTGTTCATTGTTACTGGCGCGAATGGATGAAACCGAATAGCCGACCAGTAACTGTATGGCCGTCGCGATCACCAGGTAGAACATGAACAACATCACGAAAAAGCTGAAACGCGATACATGCTTCTTCATCACGCACACGCCGACCCAGACCAGCGAAAACAATATCCAGTAGGGCCGGATCAGCACACCGTAAAAAAGCGCAGAAAGGAAAAAGCCCGCTCGGTAGCGTTTCGAGAAGGAGAAAAACAGAATGGCGATCACCGCCACCGAGACAATGATTTCCTTGGTCAGGTTATCGAGGAAAAACGACCTGACCACCCCCCACAGGCACAAGGTCAGGAAGATCGTTATCGGTATTCTTTTGAAGATGAAGATCGGGATGGAGGTCAGAAACAGGTTGCACAACATCCCGTAGGCCCACGCATTGGTCAGGTTGATACCGGTGGGACGCAACAGGTAGGCGGAACATTCATAAGAAGACCGGTCTGGCGAAAACGGATTCCAGAAATTGCAGTTGTCTGAACGAACGTATGACGTCCACAAGGTCATGGCATCAGGGCCAGGATCGCGGTGCATCAGCAGCGGCATCGCAATAGACAGAAAAAGACCACAGAGCAGAATCAGGAATGAAATGGGTGAGTCGAGTTTTCTTCCGCGAAACTCTATGGACGGTAGAGAGATAGCCATTACAAGCTCCCCTTCGCCCGGGCAAACCTGGTCAGCAACGCAATGACGGCCAACTGCACCGTAATCGAAAAGACGTTACCCCACGCCGCGCCATAAATTGAATAGTGCTTGATGAGCACATAACTGACGGGCAGTGAAATCACCAGGCAGATCGCCGCACTGGCTAACGAAACCCGACTGTTCTTTGAGGCAATAAGGCCTCCCCACACGATGTCGCCGACAGCGCGCAGGGCAAAAGACAAAATCAGGATCGCTAAAATCCGGTTATCCGGACGCGGGACTGCTGCGTCCACATAATCGAGCAGGATGTTGAAGAAGGCATAAATCAGCACAGCCACCGCGCAGGAAACAATCAAAGAGCGCAGCACCCATTGATTCACGAACAATTGCCGGACCGTCAGCGCCTGCTGGTTATTTTTATAACGCTTGGCGAGTACGGGAATGCCCACCACTGCAACTACGGCGTAGGACAGCGCTTGCAACGTATTGGCGGCGGACCAGGAATACACGTATTTGCCGAGGCTGGCATACGGTTCAATGTCCAGAATCAGAAAACGCTCAGCGTACTGACTCAACGCGATCAGGCCGCCTCCCAGATAAAAGGGCAACCCTGCCCTCCAGACCGATACCGTGGTGACGGCACTGACTTCCCGGCCCTTATGAACGTTAACCACAATGAAGTAACCGGCCACGATGACCAGCAAGTTGGTGGCCACCCATAACCAGAGAACACTGGCGATGGTGGACACTACGCCCGCCATCAGTGCGCCAACGGCAAGGAACGCCCAGAGGCCGGTCTTGATGAAAAACAACAACGCGCCCCAGTTGGCTTTTTGTGCGGAAAAGACAAACGAGTTTATTTCGAAGGAAAGATGCTCGGTGAGCAGCAACAGCGTGACGCACGCGATCAACGTGGCACTCGCCTCAACATCGCTGAACAGTGAGTAGAGTGCGACCGTGACCACCGATAACAACAAACCAACGGCCAGGTACAAAATCAGTACCTTATCAACAACAAGCTTCGTACTACCCCCCACGCTGATCAGCCGGTTGATTTCAGAACTGAACCCGACGCTGTAAAACTTCGAGGCGATCAACGAAGCGGCCACCACCACCCCGTAGAAACCCAACGCCTCATAACCCAGGTAATGCGTGATGGCCAACACCAGCAAGAACTTTGCGCCTAATGCACCTCCCCGTAGCAACAGCCGAAATATCATCGAACAATCCCTTTGATGATGGTGTCCATCAGCTCCGTTTTGGCTTCGATTTCTTTGCAGGTGTCCGTCAGTTTTTTACCGAATCTGGACAATGCGTTCGGCGCGTAAACAGTGTCGATGATGGTGTCGACATTGATGTCCCCGCCGTTGATCACCCAGTCTTCCACACCCATATCCTGATAGGCGCCAAAGCCTTTGCGTTCATAGCTGATATGGAACGCAGGCACGCCGGCGAGGAGCGATTCAATGGCTCCGTGCAGCCTCACGGAAATGACCAGATCAGGCTGATACTTGGCCAGTGTCGCCTTCAGGGGCAGGAGGTCCTCGGTAATACCGAGTTCCCGGTAGAACGCCCCGTCATCGTTGCCACGGACGGCGCTCTGGACAGCGCAGACCACTTTGCTCTTCGCCCTTAGTCGCTTCAACAGAAGCTTCAGGTTGGCAACATAGGCAACTTTCTTCTCTTTGCTCCATTCCGGCGGCTTGCGTAAAACCACGCAAACCACGGCCGGCGATGACGCACAGCGGGTGAACTTGGGTTGCACCAGTATCTTTTTCGCCAACGCCTGAACCGCCAGGTCTGGCGCTCGATAGACATTTTCATTGGATTCGAAAATGGCCGACGACCTGTTGTCACGGACAAACACCGCATCGGCGCTGGCGTAGTGTTTTACGATGGCACTGCTCTCACCGTGGAACGGGCCAATACTTTGCGGCAGGTAAACCGACGGCACCTTGCTCAAGATCGCCGTTTCGAGTTGTTTGGCATGACCCAGTTTCAGCTTGATGTGTTCAAAGGCGCTTTTTGACCGCATGTACCCGCCGCCCACCCCGACAATCAGATCGGTAGTACCCAAGAGTTCAGCGAGCGGCGCGTAAGACTGTTTAAGGAACACCGCTTCCTTTACGCGCCCCAGCCCTTTAGCCGCCATGACCGGCGCGTCATACCGCTTGTAGGGAAGGTAGCTAAATGACTGGGGGTCTGACGCAACGACATTGATTAATGTGTCAGCACCAAAGTTTCGCAGCACCAAGGCGATTGCCAAATCCACGAGAAGGCCATCACCCGAATTTGATGCACTGTAGCCGTGCAAAATAGTTACGTTCATAGCTTGATATCTACTTAATAAGTTTGAGCGGAATACACGTCATAGGTTTTCTGGATCATCAGCGTTGCGCTGAACCGTTCGCGCACCCGCTTGCGGCTTTCGGTGCCGAGTTCCAGTAACTTTTGTTTCTTGATATTCACTAATATATTGCCGAGCGCTTGGTGATCGCCGGCGGAAAATATGTAGCCCGTCACGTCATGCGTGACCAACTCAGGCAGCGAAGTACAGTCACTGGCGATAACGGGCACGCCCATGGCCATGCCCTCGAGGGGAACCATGGCAAAACCTTCCCAGCGGCTGGGGACAATCAGGGCATCGGCGGTTTTATAGAGGGCATTGACTTCGGCCGGGGTTACCCAAGGCAGGTATTCAACGGCGTCAATGACGGGGCACTCTACCGATTCCTCATTCACGGCACTGCCGACCACCGTCAGTTTCAAGTCGGTGCGCTCGACTTCCGTGAACGCCTTGAGCAAAACATCAAAGCCCTTCTGATAGTCCAGTCGCCCCACAAATAAAAGTTGAATATCCGTGCACTGACCGGACAGGCTCTCATCGTTTTTATAATGAATGCCGTTGTAGATCAGTTTCATGCGGTGACGGTCGATACCGAACGAGGCCGCTTTATCCAGTTCATATTGGCTGACACAGATAATGACATCCGTGACTTTTTGCAAAAGCCGCTCAATCAGTGAATACACTTTCTGTTTGGCCGGAGAACTTTCCATCAAGAACGAAAACGCGTGCGGGCAGTAGATGATTTTCGGAGCCCGCCAAGGGCGCATGACCAGACACACACATCGGCCAATGACCCCGGAAAACGTACTGTGCAAGTGCACGACATCCGGTTTTTCCTTGAAAATCACTCGGATGAGTTGCCAGGCAAACCGCAGCAGGGAGACGACGTCTCTCTTGTTCCGAGAGAACGTCCTGATGTCTTTTTCATCAATGCCATGCAGTTCTTTCTTCTGGTCGAACGGGATCAAATAGACCAGTTCATACTGCTGGTCGTCGTCCTTGGGAGGGGTTGATATCGTCCGGATGACCGTCGCAACGCCACCTTTAATCGTTTCCGCCACATGTAGTATTTTTTTCACAATTCACCCAATTCCATGAACGTAGTCGCAGGGCAAAAGAAACCCGGAAAGTGGTTAACGACCGTTAATCCACTCTCAACCTGATTACCTGGCAGATAGAATTCGCATCACGACTTGTCAGAGGCGTATTCGTAGTTGTAATAGCCATAACTGCCATTACCGTAATAACTGGACGCCCGCTTCTCGACGCCGTTAAAAATCGCGCCTTTCAATTCGATACCGTTTTGAGCAAACCGACGAATCGTCAATTCGATCTCTTTGGCTGGATTTACACCGAAGCGCGTCACGATCAGATTAATGGCGGCTTCACGACCAACGATTGCCGCATCGGTCACGGCTAGAAGAGGTGGCGTGTCGATGATTACCACGTCGTAGAGCTCGCTTAGTTCTGCGAGTAGTTCTCTGAAGTTGGCATGCATCAATAGCTCTGACGGGTTGGGCGGTACCTGTCCACGGCTGATGAAATGCAGGTTATCGATTTCGAGTTTATTGATCGCTTGCTCAATACTGCAGCGCTTGGTCAACAGATCGGACAAGCCATTACTGATCGGAGTCGCCAAGGTCTTGTGCAGATGACCTTTGCGCATATCGGCATCGATCAGTACGACCCTCTGCCCGCTTTGAGCAATGACCGCGGCCAGGTTAGAGGAGACAAACGTCTTGCCGACCTGGGGGCTCGGGCCGGAAATCATGATTCGATTGTTAGTCGCATCCAGCCCTGCAAAATGCAGGCAGGTTCGCAAGCTGCGTATCGATTCGATGGACAGGTCGGTGGGGTTACGCAGGGCCAATAGAAAAGACTGGCTGTTGACGCCGTCGCCCAGCCGGACTTTTTTAGTGTCCTCTTCTTGTTGCAGGGTACTGTAAGGAATGGAGGCATAGACCGGCAGACCCAGTTGCTCGATGGCTTCCGGCCCTTCAAGTCCTCTACTCAGCGATTTACGCACTAACACCAGCGCTACACCGACAAACCCACCCAGCAAAGTCGCAACCAGTACGATCAGGGCCTTGCGAGGTTTGACCGGGGTAGTGATGTCGACATCCGCCGTATCAATCAGCCGCGCATTGCCGACCGCCCCTGCCCTTACGATGTCGAGTTCCTGGGATTTGTTCAGCAGCTGGGTATAGATTTGTGTCGCCACTTCCACATCACGTGTCAGGTTCAACAGCTCCTGTTGTGTGGCCGGAAGCCCCTGGACTTTCTTTTCCAACCCTTGTCGCTGTTTGTTCAAATCCCCCATCTGCGCCATCAAGGCGCGGTAGGCCGGGTGCTCTCGGGTGAACTTTCGATCCAAGTCCGCTTGCTGGAGTTTCAGGTCCGAGATGCGCGTATCCAGCACCACCATCTGTTCCAGGACAGACTTGGTTTCGAGGGAGATGTTGACTGTATTTCCGTGGGTCTGATAGCTGTTCAGTGCGTTGCTGGCTTTGACCAGATCGTCTTTGACTTGCGGGAGTTGTGCCTGCAGGAACTCCAGACTCTGGGCAGCCTCGGCAGAAGTGCGTTGCACATTCTGCTGCACATAAAGCCTTGAGATCTTGTTGAGAATCTTCACCGCCAGGGTGTAGTCGGTGCTGGCCAGGGCCAGACTTATGATGCCCGACTCTTTACCTTGCTCGGAAACATCGAGGACGTCCTGGTAATTCTGAATGGTGACAATGCGTGGATTGCGCACGACTTCAAATTTAGTGCCCGGATTCGCCACCATGCTCGCGATAAGGACCTCGACACCCTGCTGTGCGATGGCTTTGCCTGTAGCGCCATCGGCCAACAAACCGCCGTTGTCATCGTAGAGTTTGAATCTATTCTGCTCTTCGGCAACCAGCATCAACTTCTTGCCCAACAGTTCAGCCGGCAGATCGAGTTGTTCGATATCAAGACGCTCGCCTCCCCATGCATAACTGTTCATGCCAAATCGCGGAGGCGACACACTTTCCGTGGGGCTGCTTTTATAGCGCCGAGCAAGAAAGCCACCGACGACGGGGAAGGTGTTGGGCGTTATCACAATATCAAGACGCAGATCATCGACCGTTTTACCGATAACCGCGCGAGACTTGATGATGCCGATCTCGGTAGCCGCCGGTGATTGTCCACCGAGCATGCTGCTGATATCCGAGAACCCTAACATGTCGTTCTTTTTCGGCTCGACCTGGACCAGGGCGTTCGCCAGATACACGGGCGGCGATAAAATCGAATACGCGGCACCGGTCACCATGAACGCCCCGGTGATGGCACCTATTAACCATTTATGGTCAATCAATGTGCCTAATAAACCGAGCAGATCAATCTCGTCTCTCTCTTTATCCCGGGTGCTGATTACTGACGGTAACTGCATAAGGTCTATTCTTTTACCATTATTACTAATCTGAAAATCATCCATCAACGTCCGAGGCGCTGCGCCCATGAGCAAACGGCATCTTCAATCAATGCATGGGCATGGACAAAAGCAGCTTTTCCTTGACGATACGGGTCCTTTATTTCGCGTTCACTCTGCCACTTCCCCAGAAGAAACACTTTGCCCCTGGCGTGTGATGCAATCTTTAGTACGCCCTGTACATGCTCTTTTTCCATGACCAGAATGAGATCTGATTCATTGACAATGGCGGGCGTAATCTGCCGCGCTTTAAACCCTTCGGCTTCGTGGCCCCGTTCTTCAAGAACCCGAAGTGCGTCGGGCTCCATAGCCTCACCCACCCGCGCGTTCAATCCCGCGGAGGTCACTGAGATACTTGAAGGTTGCAGCGCATGGCGAAGCAACAGTTCAGCGGTAGGACTTCGGCAAATATTGCCGACGCAGACCACAAGAATCTTTCTGAACAAGGCTACTCTTCCCCTGTAGTGTCGAATCGGCCCACGTATTAACGAGGATATAAATGAACCAACAAGACCGTCCCGCATTCAGAGAGGGATCCATCATGAAAATACTTTCGTATTAAATACCACGACACACAAAAAACGCCCAACCAGAAAACCGGACCATAAATAACACTCGCGATCCGGAAGTTATTTATCCGACCAATATTAACAATGGGCACCGGGACTAGCCGATTGATGATATCGCTGTAACAACCGACTAATGCTATTTTCACCCTGCCCCATGCCCGGGACGACAACAGGAATTCCCCGTTATGCCCTCCACGCGTTTCCTACTGATTGCCACTTCAACGCTATGTGTACTTGGCGCCTTCAGCCACGTTTACGCGAGCCAGGCTTTTTCAGCGCTGGCCCAGGACAACAAGACAATAGGCGTTCAGGTGAAGATTCAGAATTTCTCGACCACCGACGCCCATCAGATCAAAGCCTCAGGGTTCGGATTCGTGCGCCTTGGCGTATGGACCAACAGCCTGGGTAACCCCGCGTATCAACACCAGATCAATGAAGCCTTCGCTGCTGCCAAATCCGCCGACCTGCCGGTATTGATGACCGTTCGCTCAACCCAAGCGTTAACCCACAAAACGCAAAGCAGTGGCAGTGATCTCACCGCTGCGGGGGATTCATTCGCGAACTCGGTCATCGGTCTGGAAAACGCCTTCAGTACGCAACTTGTCGCCATTGAAATCTGGAATGAACCGGACTTGCCAAAATACTGGCCTACCCAGAATTTTGAAGTAGCGTTTGTGCCGTTCATGAGCGCAGTGTGCAGCGCGTTACAAAAGCGGGATCACTCAACACCCCTGATCGGGTTTGGATTCGCGAAAGCGCCCACCAAAGACTCCAAGGCGACCATCGCACTGACTGAAATCCTGAAGGAACACCCCCAATGCCTCAGTGCTGTTTCGTATCACCCCTATGGCAGGTCGGGCACCGAGATCAGCAGTACTCAAGCGTTTATCCTTGATAACTTCCATGTGCCGGGGGTCATTACCGAATGGGGAGTGCCATCGCTCAGTTCCATCGGAGGCACCGCCGGACAAGCATCACGCATTACAAGATTCATCTCGGATGTCAAAAAACTGAACATACCGCTGACCTCCCTTTACGAATGGAAAAACAGCGATTCTGGCAGTAATGATCGCGAGCGAAGTTTTGGATTAAAGTCGTCCGATGGAAAATCAAAACCTGCGGAAGCTGCCGTCAAACTGTTATTGAAGTAACGCTGACAAATGACCGCGCGCACCGTTAACAGGGGCTTTTATTAATCCACTCCGCATAACTCGCGGCGTCCATTGCCAGCGACTCCTCAACAAGCACCTCGAACAATACGGCTTGCGCTTCATACCGCAGGTCATGTTTGGATTTTTGTGAGTCGTTCATTTGTTCCATCAACACACGAGTGACTTGACTGGGCATGCTGTGTTTCACTCGATTTAGCCAGGCGGGAATTTTCTTTGCGGCTTTAACCCTTCCCATTTGAACCAGACCCGTCATATTGTCCGGGTGGTTCTTCTTTGATGCGGCCATCAGCCCTTCAAACACTTCGGTCAATTTCTTCAGAACATAACCGAGAATAAAGTCATCAAAGGCCTCCACAATTGCAGACACCCGCTCCCCTTGTGAAGTCATTTCCCCATCCAATGCCTACATTTATCCGCGCCACATTACACGCCATCCGAGTTGCACTAATTGACATCTTATAACAGCTGAACTCGACCATTTTTAACACCAGTTGGTGCCCGAATGCAGGCATGCCAGCTCAGGAGCCAGAGTTGCCAGAGTGCCGTCAACGGTCAGTTACTTTGAACCTGCGCGCGGTTTTGGCATCGTATTTACCGACACCCGCGCCCCGCCTTTCAAACATCCGTTTTCCGGTTGTTGCCAACGGGGCCACCGATACGTACATGCGCCCTTGAGTGGCTGTCAGCGCTCGGGTAATGTCATTAGACCCATAGGACAGAGCACGCCCATGACTTCCAAGCTGGAACAACTCAAACAAATGACCACCGTCGTTGCCGACACCGGCGACTTCGAAGCTATCGCTCGCGTAAAACCCGTCGACGCTACCACCAACCCTTCCCTGCTGCTGAAAGCGGCCGCCATTCCCGGTTATGCCGAGCTGCTGAATGCCTGCGTTCACGACTGCAAAGGCGATGTGGGCCTGGCCAGCGACCGTTTTGGTGTTGCGGTAGGGCAAGAAATTCTAAAAGTGATCCCTGGCCGTATTTCCACCGAAGTGGATGCGCGCCTGTCGTTCGACACTGACGCCGTATTGAAGCGTGCGCACCGTCTGATCGACCTGTACGACAAGGCTGGCATTGGCCGTGACCGCGTGCTGATCAAGATCGCTTCCACCTGGGAAGGCATCCGCGCTGCCGAAATTCTGGAAAAAGAAGGCATCCAGACCAACCTGACGCTGCTGTTCTCGTTTGCTCAGGCGGCGGCGTGTGCTGACGCCGGGGTGTTCCTGATTTCGCCGTTCGTAGGCCGCATCTACGACTGGTACAAGAAAGCCAACGGCAACGACTACACCGGCGCGGATGATCCGGGCGTGCAGTCGGTGACGCGCATCTACAACTACTACAAGGCCAATGACTACAAGACCGTGGTCATGGGTGCGAGCTTCCGCAACCTGAATCAGATTGAGCAGTTGGCCGGGTGTGATCGCCTGACCATCAGCCCGGATCTGCTGGAGAAGCTGGCAGCGGACACTGGCAAGCTGGAGCGCAAGTTGGCCCCGGGTCATGCCGGTGAAGCTCGTTTGAGCCTGAATGAAGCGCAGTTCCGTTGGTTGTCCAACGAGGACGCAATGGCGACCGAGAAACTGGCTGAAGGTATTCGTCAGTTCGCTCGCGACCAGGAAAAACTCGAAGCATTGCTGCAAGCCAAGCTCTGATCCAATAAGAGCAAACGCAAAAAGGGCGAACCCTCACAGGTTCGCCCTTTTTTGTGCGCAGTCGCTTATGGAATCAGTGACGCTCCAGGGCATTCACCAGATCATGAAACGCTTCACGATTGGAGTCGTTCAGTCCCATGAGGATCTTGTGCGCTTCGAGCACTTTGATCCGCACGACTTCTTCGGACTGATCCTGGTCTGGCAGGTCGGTCAGGCATTCAGGGCACGGGATCGGGCGGTCAACGATGTTGAACACTTGCTCGAAGCCCATGGACTGCAGCAGACGGGTGATGTCTTCGTGGGTGGTGACGACAGTCGGCAGCAGGCCGACCTTTTGCCGCGAAAGGATTGACAGTTTGGCCAGCAGGCCAAGGGTGGTGCTGTCGATGCTGCGGGTTTCGGTCAGGTCGATCACGATCGCGTTGAAGTTCAACGCGGTGAAGATCCGCTCAATAGTCGCATCCAACGCCGAACACAGGGTCAGGCGAACTTCACCGACGAACTTCAGGACGAAGGTGCCATCCTGCTCGGCGAACTGGATTCTACCGGTACTCATTAAAGATTCCTGCTCAACACCAACAGGGCGATATCATCCGGCATCTCCCCTAGCGTGGCCAATCCAAAAACCTGCCGCAGACCATCCAGGCTGCCGCCCGCTGCCTTGACCCGTTGGGGCAAAGCCGCTTCTTTTTCTTTGAGTGTAGGTTCTGGCAAAAGGTCCAGAATGCCATCGGACATCAGCGTCAGGCTGAACGTCGGCGGCAACTCCAGCACATGGTCTTCATAAGTGGCCTCATTAAAGAGGCCCACCGGCAGACCACGCCCTTCCAGATAACGAACACTGTCCGGCGTGTACAACACAGGCAACGGCAAATGACCGCCGATGCTATAGGTCAACAAACCTGTCTCCTCGTCGATGACTCCACCGACCATTGTGACGTGTTTACCCAGCTTACAACTGATCAGGCCTCGGTTGATATGACCAAGGACCTCTGAAGGCTTGAATTCCGGCAATGTGCCGCTGCGCTTGGATTCGAACAGCAAGCGCGTGGTCATGAACTTCAGCAGCACGGTAACGAAGGCTGAAGAGGCGCCATGACCGGAAACGTCCGCCAGGTAGAACGCTACCCGACGCTCGTCGACCCGAAAGTAGTCAACGAAATCACCCGACAGGTACAGCGACGGGATGATCTGGTGAGCAAACTGGAACTCGTCGATGGTCCAGGGGCTGACCGGCAGCATGTTCATCTGTACCTGGCGACCGGCGTTCTGGTCTTCCTGGAGCAGGTTCAGGCTGGCGGCGAGCTCGCGGTTAGCCTTTTCCAGCTTCTCGCGGTAGCGCTGGTTTTCCAGCAGCAGGCGCGCGCGATCCAGGGCCCGGCGCACAGAGTGCTCGAGCACAGCCAGATCTTCGAGAGGCTTGATCAGGTAGTCCGCCGCGCCCAGGCGCAGGGCCTCGACCGCGTCGTTCATCACGCCGGCGCCCGAAACTACAATCACCGGGGTTTGTGGTGACAGCTCGGTGACCTGGCGAATGAGTTCGAGTCCGCCCATCTGTGGCATGCGCAGATCGCAGATGACCAAGTCGGGCTTGTCTTGCTCGAATACCTGAAGACCCTGTTGGCCATTGCTGGCCTGCAGGACACTGAAACCACTGTCTTCCAAGTAGGCCGCGAGGCTCGCGCGCACTACTTCGTCATCATCGATTATCAGCAGCGTGGCACTGGTTTTTGGCATGTGGGCAAACGGCGCCAGAATTAGGTTGGCGTAGCAGGCACGGGTTTTATCCCGGCTCACACTACTGGATTCGCTTTCTAGCCTCTCTGTCGCACCGTTTTCGGGCGTTTGCCCTACACACAGGTCCACCAGAGGTGCCCTTCTAAGGCGCAGACGGTACTCCCATCCGCGGGGCGTTTCAAGCTCACGCCGATGGTCGCTTGACGTCTTTACTTGTCAAATCACCGGGAGTTATAAGAACAGGCAAATCCGTAACCCAATGGAAGGATGAAGCCCATGAGCCAAACCGATCGGGACTACAGCGAAAAGCGCGATTTCATCCGCATGCGGGTCGATGCCGATGTGTCGCTGATTCACGAAGGCGATGAGGTGCCAGCCGTCTGCATCGACCTTTCCAGCAGTGGCATGCAGGTTGAGGCACCCCGCCTGTTCAAGGTCGGTGACCGGCTCAGCGTGCGTATCGATTCCGATCACGCAGCGCTCAAAGGCCTTGAAGCCGACACCGAAGTGGTATGGGTAAGGGAACAGGACGGCGGCAGTCAGAAACTCGGGCTTACAATCTTGAAGATGAAATAAGCCCGGACCCAAACGAAAGAAGGCGGCCGATTGGCCGCCTTCTTCATTTTACCGGTCGAGATCAAAAATCGTCTTCGACCTGGCCGTCTTTGACTTTGAACTCGCGGTTCTGCAAATACGCATTGCGGATGAAGGTGTATTTGTCGCCGCTGATCAATTTCTCGCTCGACAGCAAGCTGGCGCGGGTGTCGACGATGTTCAGGCCGAAGATGGAGTTACGTACCGGCACATCGTGGATATAGCGGTACGGGCCGGTGTAGCCGTCGACGTACTTCGATGGCGCATCACGCAACGTGCTTGGACCCAACAGCGGCAGCATGACGTACGGGCCGCTGCCCACGCCCCAGTAACCGAGCGTCTGGCCGAAGTCTTCGTCGCTACGATTCAGGCCCATTTTAGTGCCGACGTCGAAGAAGCCCAGCAGGCCGAAGGTGGTGTTGAAGATCAGACGCGCAGTGTCTACGCCCGCGGCAGCAGGTTTGACCTGCAAGACGTTGTTCGCAAGGTTGGTGACATCACCGACGTTGCGGAACATGTTGTGAATGCCGTCTTCCAGAAACTGCGGCGTCACGAACTCGTAGCCTTGAGCGATTGGCTTGAGTGCGTAAGTGTCGACGAAGTCGTTAAACTGGAAGATTGGACGGTTGACGCTTTCCCAAGGGTCTTCTTCCGTGGCAGCCTGGGCTGCGAACGGAACCAGCAATACGCTGGCACACACACAAAGCTGAGCTAGACGATTGCTCCAGCGCATAGAGAAACTCCTTGGATTGTACTGGCGAGGGCGCTTGGCCCAGGCGATAAGCTGGCTAGTATAAGACGGAAAAGCCGGTTTAGGGCAGCCTCGCTCGTGATGACCTACGGATGATTCGTCCTGACTGAGAGCGCTTCACATCAGTGTCATTCAACTGTCACCGGCAGCTTATAGCCTTGTCGTTATTTCAGGGATGTCGATATGCCGCACGCCGAAGCCTTGCCCCTCGCAGCACCCAGCCTGACCGCCGTACTGTTCGGGCTCAGTGGTTGCCTGGTGGATTTCGGCGCCCGGATGCGCCAGCACGACACTCGCACGGCCGAGCACGCCGAGGTCACGCCCGGCGCGCTGGACAGTCTGAACAGCTTGCAACGCCAGCAGATTCCTTGTGCCTGGCTCGACGAGTTGCCCCCCGCCCTCACCCATTCCCTGGCCGGCGCCCTGCCTGCGTGGATCAAACCTTCGCAACACCCCGCAACAACAAATCCGTGGCCGGCGCCGAACGCCTGCTGGCAAGCCTTGATGGCATTGAATGTCGATCAACTCGATGGTTGCGTGCTGGTCAGCGGCGAACCGCGATTGCTGCAATCGGGACTGAATGCCGGGCTGTGGACGATCGGCCTCGCGTCCTGCGGCTCGCTCTGCGGCCTGGCGCCCATTGAATGGCAAGCCTTGAGTCAAAAGGAGCGCGAACACCTGCGCGGCAAAGCGACGGTGCAGCTGTTCAGTCTGGGCGTGCATTCGGTGATCGATCATTTGGGTGAACTCGACACGTGCCTGGCCGACATCAGCCTGCGCCGGCTCAAGGGCGAAAAGCCCTGATCGAGATCATGCAGGCAACGCAGGAGTGGATTAATCTAAAGGCAAGCCATAGACCTTTGGCGCGCTGCTGCGGTCTATGCCAGTGCCTATCGATAAAAGGAAGAACGCCATGCCTGCCCGCGAACTGCAACAACAGCTCAATACTCTGCGCGAGCAATTGGAACAGAATCCACCGCTGACCGAAGCCGAGCGCGAAGACCTGCACGCGCTGATGCAACAGATAGAACTGGAGCTCGAGCTCGAAACCAAAACCCAGGACACCAACCTCGCCGACAATGTGAACCTGGCCGTCGAGCGCTTCGAAATTGAACACCCTACCCTTGCTGGCACCTTGCGCAACATCGTGCAAGCCTTGGCCAACATGGGGATCTGAAACCGCCAGATGCAAAAAGCCCCGCCAGTGATGGCGGGGCTTTTTCATATCCGCAATTTGAAATGCAATCCACCTGTGGGAGTGAGCATGCTCGCGATGGCGGAATATCAGACAACATTGATGTTGGATGTACCGTTCTTATCGCGAGCAGGCTCGCTCCTACATTAGATCTTCATTGACGGACCAGGCGGTGGTTCGGCAGTTGAACGGTTTCAGTGCTGCGATACGGATTGATGTCCAACCCACCGCGCCGCACGTACCGCGCATACACCGTCAACTTCTCCGGTTTCAGCAACCGCTGCAAGTCGAGGAAAATCCGCTCCACGCACTGTTCATGGAAGTCCGAGTGCTGGCGGAAGCTCACGATGTATTCCAGCAGACTCGCGTGATCCAGCGCCGCGCCACGGTATTCCACCGCCACGCTGCCCCAGTCCGGCTGGCTGGTGACCGGGCAGTTGGATTTGAGCAGATGGCTGTGCACGCTCTCTTCGACAATCCGCGAATCATCGCAACGCAGCAGCTCCGGGCGCGGATGCTCGTAGTTGCTGACGCTGATCTCCAGATCGTCGATGCATACACCCGGCAACGCCACGACGCCTTCAGCTTCGACATCCTTGAGGCTGCGAATCCGCACGCCAACCGGCTTGCCGGCAGCGGCCGACAGGTCTTTCACCAGCGTCGCTTCAAGGGTCTCGGTATCGGCAAACGGCGTCTGATTCAACGAGTTCAGGTACAGCTTGAACGACTTCGATTCGATGATGTTCGGCGAATCCGCCGGGATGCTGAATTCGCCAATCGCCACCACCGGCTTGCCGGACGGCAACAGCCACGACAGCTCGAAGCAATTCCAGAAGTCCACACCCTTGTAAGGCAGGGTCTGCGCCGTCAGGCCCAACTCGGCCCATTTCGCGGTGCGCGGGATCGGGAACAGCAAGGACGGCGTATAAGTGGCGATGTATTCGCTGGATTTGCCCAGCGGCGAGTGTTCGGCTGCGGGATGCATGGCGGAAACCTGACTGAAGAATCAGCGGATTCTACCAGCCTTTGCGTCGGCCTTTGAGTGCTTACTGACTGACAGTCAGTTTGCCGACCATGCCCGCCTGATAATGGCCAGGAATGTTGCAGGCAAATTCCAGGTTGGTGGCCTTGGTGAAGGTCCAGGTCAGCTCGGCCGTTTTTCCCGGTTCGACGAGGACGCTGTTCGGGTCGTCGTGTTTCATCATGCCGTGATCCATGGCAGCCATCGAACCGTGGTCCATTTCCTTCATGCCTGTAGGCGTGAGCATGCCACTCTGCTGCATCTTCATCATTTCCTGTTGATGCCTGGCATGCATCGCCGCATCGCCCAGGTTGAATTCGTGCAACAACTGGCCTTTATTCACCAGCACAAAACGAACCGTCTCACCGGCCTTGAAATCGATCGCCTTAGGGGTAAACGACATGTCACCCATCACCACCTCGACACTGCGGGTAGCCTTGGCCGCCGGGGCCGGTTGACCGAAATCGTAGGTATGCGCCGGCACTGCCCCCACCGGCGAGCCTAGCGCCAACAAACACGCGGCCAGCCCCAGAGATTTGCGCAAAAACATAGTCGTACTCCAACAAGATAAGGTTCAGCCTGTGGAAAACTCTAAACTGTCGCCACTGCCCGCAACCTGACAGCCAGATTACAACGTTGTCAGGTTGACTTGTATTCACGCTGCCCACGGTATAAAGCGTTCGTTCCACTTGCCTCGAGTTGCCCATGAAACTGCTGATCGTCGAAGACCAACCGAAAACCGGCCACTACTTGCGCCAGGGCCTGACCGAGGCCGGTTTCAACACCGAACTGGCGGCCGACGGTAACACCGGCCAGCAACTGGCATTGAGTGGTGAATACGCGCTGTTGATCCTGGATGTAATGCTACCCGGTCGCGATGGCTGGCAAATCCTGCAAGCGGTGCGGGGCGCCGGTCTCGATACGCCGGTCCTTTTTCTGACGGCGCGAGATGCGGTGGAGGACAGAGTCCACGGCCTCGAACTCGGCGCCGACGATTACCTGGTCAAGCCGTTCGCCTTCTCCGAGTTACTGGCGCGGGTCCGCAGTCTGCTGCGACGCGGCAGTGCTTCGTCTCAGGAAACCAGCCTGCAACTGGCCGATTTGCGCCTGGATTTGATCCGCCGCCGGGTGGAACGCGGCGGTCAGCGCATCGACCTGACTGCCAAGGAGTTCGCGCTGCTGGAAATGCTCCTGCGGCGCCAGGGTGAGGTGCTGCCCAAATCACTGATCGCCTCCCAGGTCTGGGACATGAATTTCCACAGCGACACCAATGTCATCGAGGTCGCGATCCGCCGTTTGCGCCTGAAGATCGACGATGAGTTCCCCAACAAGCTGATTCATACCGTGCGCGGCATGGGTTATGTCCTTGAAGAGCGTCCTGTCTGATGCGTGGACTTTCGCTGAGCAGTCGTCTGGCGCTGCTGTTTGCGGCCTGTACCGCCGTGGTTTCATTGTTTGCCGGGGTGTTGTTCAGTCGCGGCAGCGAGGCGCATTTCATCGAACTCGATCAGCAGTTGCTGGACGGTAAATTGATGGGTTTGCGCCGCGCGCTGCACGACGTTCAGTCGAGTGAAAGCGAAGTCAGACTGGCGGATGAACTGAGTCGGCAGGCGGACCTGTCGCTGCGCATCACCGGCAGCGATGGCCAGCGCTGGTATGACAGCTCGACACGCCTGCCGGAAAAGCTCCCGCAAAAACCCGGCTTATCCACGATGAACGACGACGGCACCGATTATCGCGTGCTGAATGCGCCGTTATTTGTCGACCGGCCAGACTCACCGCAACTGACCTTGCTGCTGGACATCACCCATCACCAGCACTTTCTGCAACGCATGCAGCGCCTGATCTGGCTGACCGTCGGCTTGTCAGCCCTGGCCACCGCGTTGCTCGGTGCGTGGGCGGCGCGCAGTGGTTTGCGTCCGTTGCGGCGCATGAGTGCGATCGCCAGCGGTGTTTCGGCGCAATCGCTCAATGCCCGACTGCCCGAAGAGAATATGCCGTCGGAACTCACCGAACTGGCCCACAGCTTCAACGCCATGCTCGGACGCCTCGACGACTCTTTTCAGCGACTCTCGGCGTTTTCCGCTGACATCGCCCATGAACTGCGCACGCCGCTGTCGAACCTGCTGACCCACACCCAGGTCACCCTCACCCGCCCTCGACCTATCGAGGACTACCGCGAAGCGCTGCACAGCAACCTCGAAGAACTGCAATGGATGGCGCAACTGGTCAACGACATGCTGTACCTGGCCAAGGCTGACCATGGGTTGCTGACGCCCAAGCGGGAATCCCTGGAGCTGGCCGCAGAAGTGGATGTGTTGCTGGAGTTTTTTGCGCCGCTGGCCGAAGACGCCCGAGTGACGCTGAGCCGTGAGGGCAGCGCGCAACTGGAGGGTGACCGCAGCATGTTGCGGCGGGCGCTGTCCAATTTGCTGGATAACGCGTTGCGGTTTACGCCTGTCGATGGCGCAGTGCGAGTGCGGATTGTTGATCAGGTCAAAGGCTTGAGCCTGACCGTCGAAAACAGTGGTGAAGAAATTGACGAGGCGTTGCTACCGCGTGTGTTTGATCGCTTCTACCGGGCTGATCCGGCGCGTCAGGAAGGCAGCAATGAACATGCGGGGTTGGGATTGGCGATAACCCAGTCGATCATTCGTGCCCATGGCGGGCAGATTCGGTGTGAATCGGATGGAGGATGGACAAGGTTTGTGATTGAGTTGCCGAAGGGGGATTGAGGCCAGCAGGTCTGGCCCCATCGCGGGCAAGTCGGTGTAACGGCTTACGAATACCGCAACGCGTGAGCCGGCTCGATCTTCGCCGCACGCCACGCCGGGTAAACCGTGGCAAGGAAGCTCAGGACGAACCCGGCGGAGCAGATCAACAACACATCCCCACCCTGCAATTCCGACGGCAAGTTACTGACGAAATACACATCCGAACTGAAGATGTGCTGGCCACTGACCCGCTCCACCCACCCCACCAGCTCACTGACGTTCAACGCCGCAATCACGCCGAGCACGCCACCGATCAAGGTACCGACAACCCCGATCACCGTGCCCTGCACCATGAAGATCGCCATGATCTGCCGCGGTGTCGCGCCGATGGTGCGCAGGATCGCGATGTCCGCGCCCTTGTCGTTCACCACCATGATCAACGTTGCGATGATGTTGAACGCCGCCACGGCGACGATCATCAGCAACAGCAGGCCGATCATGGTTTTTTCCATCTTCATCGCACTGAACAGACTGCCCTGGGTGTGGGTCCAGTCGTCGGCCCGGTAAGCGGTGCCAAGACCCGAAGCCACATCGCTCGACACCTTCGGCGCCGCGTACAAATCCTTCACGGCCAGACGCACGCTCTGCACCTGGTTCGGTTCCCAGTGCTGCATCTGCGCGGCATCGGCGACGTGGATCAGCGCCATCGAGCCATCCAGCTCGGCACCGACCTTGAACACGCCCACCACGTTCAGCCGCTGCATGCGCGGGGTAATGCCGCCCGGTGCGGTGCTGACTTCCGGCACGATCAGGGTGATCTTGTCACCGACATTCAAGCGGAAACGTCGCGCGGTGATCTCGCCGATTACCACGCCGAACTCGCCCGGCTTCAATGCATCGAGACGGCCCTGAACGATGTGCTGGGCAACGATCGACACCTTGCCTTCCAGCGCCGGGTCGACACCGCTGACCTGGATCGGCTGCATCGTGCCCTTGTAGGACAGCATGCCTTCCATCTCGGTGAACGGCACCGCCGCCGTCACTTCAGGATTGTTCATCGCCGCGGCGGCCACCGGCTGCCAATCGTCGATAGGGTTCACGCCGACGATGGTCGCGTGCGGCACCATGCCGAGGATGCGCGAGCTCATTTCGCGCTGGAAGCCGTTCATCACCGACAGCACTACGATCATCGCCAGCACGCCGAGGGCGAGGCCGATCATCGAGGTCATCGAGATGAAGGAAACAAAGCGATTGCGGCGCTTGGCGCGGGTATAGCGCGTGCCGATAAAGATCGATAACGGTCTGAACATTCGCTGGGGCACCGTATAAAAATAAAAGACCCGGCGTACTGTTCAGTACGCCGGGTTTCGGCCAATCAGATGGGCGTCAGGCAACCTTCCTGCAAATGCAGGACGCGATCCATCTGGCGAGCCAGGTTCATGTCGTGAGTCACCACCAGGAACGCCGTGCGCATCGAGGTGCTGAGTTCGAGCATCAAATCCTGAATGCCCTGGGCGGTATGGGAGTCGAGGTTGCCGGTCGGCTCGTCGAGCATCACCAGGCCTGGCTTGTTCACCAGGGCGCGGGCGATGGCCACGCGCTGACGTTCGCCGCCGGACAGTTCGGCCGGTTTGTGCTCAAGGCGATGACCCAGCCCTACCCGCTCCAGCAACGCGGTCGCACGCTGACGCGCTTCCGGGATCGCGGTCTTGCCGATCAGCAGCGGCATGCAGACGTTTTCCAGGGCGGTGAACTCAGGCAGCAAATGGTGGAACTGGTAGACGAAACCCAGTGACCGGTTGCGCAAAAGGCCGCGATTCCTCTCGCTCAGGGCCGACAACTCCTCGCCGTCGAGCCAGACGCTGCCCTTGGTTGGCGTGTCGAGACCGCCCAACAGGTTGAGCAAGGTACTTTTGCCCGAACCTGAAGTGCCGACAATCGCCACGCGCTCACCCGGGTGCAACTCCAGTTGCAGACCGGCCAGCACTTCTACCGACTCCGGGCCTTCCTCGTAGGATTTGCCCAGGTCGCGGCAGCTCAAGATTGCTTTATCACTCATACCCAACTCACTCATAACGTAGCGCCTCCGCAGGCTGGGTGCGCGCGGCACGCCAGGCTGGATACAGGGTGGCGAGGAAACTCAGGACCAACGCGGCGGCGCAGACCATCAATACGTCCTGGCTCTGCACTTGCGACGGCAGGTAATCGATGAAATACACGTCGGCGTTCAGGAATTTGTGGCCGATCAACCCTTCGAGGGCAGAGATCGCGGCGCTGACGTTCAGCGCGGCGAAGATCCCGACCACCGCGCCGATCAACGTGCCGATCACGCCAATGACCGTGCCCTGGACCATGAAGATCGCCATGATCTGCCCCGGCGTGGAGCCCAGGGTGCGCAGAATCGCGATGTCGCCCTTCTTGTCATTCACCACCATCACCAGCGTGGAAATGATGTTGAACGCGGCCACAGCGACAATCAGCAGCAACAGCAGGCCGATCATGGCTTTTTCCATGCGGATCGCCTGATACAGATTGCCGTGGGTGCGCGTCCAGTCGCGGGCGTAGAAATGGTCTTCGCCGAGTTGCTGGGCGATATTCCACGCCGTGCGCGGGGCCTGGAACAGGTCGTCGAACTTCAGGCGGATGCCCTGGACCTGATCCGGCTTCCAGCGATGCAGCTTCGCCAGGTCCTGCAGGTTGGTCACGCCCAGATACCCGTCGATCTCACCAGCGCCGACATGAAAAATGCCGACCACGGTAAAGCGTTTCATGCGCGGGAACATCCCGGCCGGGGTCACCGTGACTTCCGGTGCCACGAACGTCAGCTTGTCGCCGACCGCGGCGCCGAGTTTAGCGGCCGCCTTGTCACCGATGACGATGCCGAAACTGCCCGGCGTGAGGTCGTCGAGTTTGCCCTGCTGCATGAAGTTATCAATGATCGAGACCTGGCGTTCCAGCGCAGGGTCGATGGCATTGAGCAGGACTTTGGAGACCTTGCCGTTGTTGGTCAGCAAGCCCTGCATCTGGGTGAACGGCGCCACGGCCGTCACCTGCGGGTTCTGCTTGACCTTGGTGGCCAGGCTTTGCCAGTCGCTGATCGGTTCACCGGACTCGATGGTCGCGTGGGGCACCATGCCCAGCACGCGGGTGCGCATCTCATGATCGAAGCCGTTCATGACCGAAAGCACGACAATCATCACGACCACGCCGAGGGCGAGTCCGATCATCGAGGTCAGGGAAATGAACGACACAAAATGATTGCGACGCTTTGCACGGGTATAACGCGTGCCAATAAATACGAAGATTTTTATTAACATTTATGGGATTTTTGTGTTGTATTTTTATAGTGTTTGTGTTTGTGTTGTTTTAGGTGGTTTACTTTTATTT
>NZ_JBIWAF010000025.1:32842-86122 GCF_044759925.1 Pseudomonas sp. NPDC099000 | reverse complement strand
GGCGAACGACCGTCCACGTAGGTGTACACGGTCCACGCGTTAGTACCGGTTTTTACGTAATACTGATCCAGAGTGTGCTGGTTACCCTGGCTGTGCAAGAACTCAAAGAGCTCTACGCGACTGCCTTCGAAGTGGACACCAAGTGGATCGTTGACGCGGCAAGCCGTCGTCAGAAGTGGATCGACCAGGCTCAATCGCTGAACCTGTACATCGCTGGCGCCTCGGGCAAGAAGCTGGACGTGACCTACCGCATGGCCTGGTACCGTGGTCTGAAAACCACTTACTACCTCCGTGCCCTGGCCGCGACCAGCACCGAGAAGTCGACCATCAACACCGGCAAGCTGAACGCTGTTTCCAGCGGCGGCAACCACGGTGAAGATTCGGTCCTGGCAGCGCCGGCCGGCCCTGCTCCAGTGCCTAAGGCTTGCGCCATCGACGAGCCGGATTGCGAAGCTTGCCAATAAGCTGAGCCGGTGAGCGCTGAAAGGCGCTTACCTGGATAACCCCCGATCAGTCCTCTGGATAGGTCGGGGGTTTTCTTTTGCCAAGAGGAAAGTGGTGGCCGGGCTGACGCCATCGCGGGCAAGCCTCGCTCCTACAGGGGACCGAGTTGGCTCGGAGGAATGCGATCAACTGTAGGAGTGAGCCTGCTCCGGGCGGCGTTCCGACGATGAGGCCAGCACTGATAACCAAGATGTCTACGCCTGGGACAAATCCCGGCCATAAAAAACCCCTCTTGCGAGGGGTTCTTTATGCAGCGCCAACCAGCATCAGGTCATCTGAATGATGGTCTGCATGATGGTGCTCTGGGTGGAAATGGTCTTGGCGTTCGCCTGGTAGTTGCTCTGCGCCTTGATCAAATCAACCAGTTCGTTGGTCAGGTTGACGTTGGACTCTTCCAGGGAGTTGGACACTACCGCACCCAGCGTACCGGTTTTCGGTGCATCGACACCGGCCACGCCCGAGGCGAAGGTTTCTTTCCAGCGCGTACCACCGATTGGCTGCAGGCCTTGCTCGTTGGCGAAGCTGGCGACCGCTACCTGGCCGATGGCCTTGGTTTGCTGGTTGCTGAAGTTGGCGGTCATGATACCGCTTTCGTCGATGGTCAGGCTGGAGATCTGGCCAGTGGCGTAGCCGTCCTGATACTGCTGGGTACGAGCAGTCGCCGAGTTGAAAGAGGTGGTTTTGGTCATGTCGAATTTCACCCCCCCAGTGGCCGGAACCGAACCATTAGGACCCCAGACTTTCGGCGTCACGCTGCCGTTGGTTACCACGCCTGGCACCCAACCGGTCAGATTGAAGGTTTTGCCGGTCACGGCAAAACCCGCACTGCCGGTCATGGTGTTGACGGTACCGTCAGAGTTGAAGGTCACGTTGGCAGTCACAGGCACCGGTGGTTCGGTGGCCGGATTGGAAGGCGAACGACCGTCCACGTAGGTGTACACGGTCCACGCGTTAGTACCGGTTTTTACGTAATACTGATCCAGAGTGTGCTGGTTACCCTGGCTGTCGTAGATCGGCGTGGAGATTGGCTTGTTATAGCTCAATGGCTCGGCCGGATTGAACGGCGTAACGGTCGGAAGGGTTTCCGAGGAGTTAAGGTTCATGGTCTGGTCGACGCGAGTGGTCGCCTTTGGCGACAGGCTCGATGTGTCGATTTTCAGGTCGGTCAGCACGCCATTGATGATCTTGCCGTTGTCATCAACGCCGTAACCTTGCAGACGGTTGCCGTTGTTGTCGACGACGTAGTTTTCAGCGTCAGTCTTGAACGCACCGGCACGGGTGTAGCTCAGGGAACCGTTGTCGCTGAGGATGAAGAAACCGTTGCCCTGGATACCCATGTCCAGCACGTTGCCGGTGTTGTTCACGTCG
The DNA here is from genome assembly GCF_044759925.1 of Pseudomonas sp. NPDC099000. Taxonomy (NCBI): domain Bacteria; kingdom Pseudomonadati; phylum Pseudomonadota; class Gammaproteobacteria; order Pseudomonadales; family Pseudomonadaceae; genus Pseudomonas; species Pseudomonas sp. NPDC099000. The sequence goes on along the minus strand of NZ_JBIWAF010000025.1, from coordinate 84,250 downwards.
CCTTGGCCGAACTGCTGGGCAACGTTGGCCAGACGCACGCCGTTACCAACGGTCTTGCTGCCGGTACCCAGGCGAGTGGCCGAGTACACGTCTTCGAATTCTGCACGGGACGATTTGAAACCGGTGGTCGCGACGTTGGCGATGTTGTTGCCGGTCACGTCCAGTTGTTTGTTGGCTGCATAGAGACCGCTAAGGCCGATATTGAAAGACATATTCCACTCCTTTGTGCCGTGTTAGTCGGCTCTATATACCAATGGTTTGTACTTTGGACAGGGCAACACTGCCCAGGCCTGCCAGGTTCAGCATCAACTCACCGCCGGTCTGGCTGATGGTCACGCTGTTGACGGTTGCCGGCAGGTAAGTCACCAGCGAGGTCGCCTTGCTGTCGTAGGTCGCGGTGGCGGCAAATTTGTAGGTGCCGGCCTTGGCCACTTCGCCCGCATCGTTCTTGCCGTCCCAGATGAAACTGGCGTTGCCGGCCTTCTGGCTGCCCAGGTCGATGGTGCGGACCACTTTGCCATTTGCGTCGGTGATCTTGATCGTGACCGGATCCACCGATGCCGGAACCACGGCCGTGCCGTTGAAGCTCTTGGAGGTATCGACGACCGCTGTGTCGGTCTGCGCGACCACCGAGCGGCCCACCAGCGAAGACGCTTGCAGCGCTTGCGACGAGTTGTAGTTGCCGGCAATGCCGCTGACCGTTTCGTTCAGCGTGGTGATGCCTTCCAGGCTACTGAACTGCGCCAACTGGGCCACGAACTCGCCGTTGTCTTGCGGTTCCAGCGGGTTCTGGTTTTTCAGCTGGGTGACCAGCAATTGCAGGAACGCATCCTTGCCCAACGCCTTCTTGCCTGTAGCGCTGTTGGTCGCCGCGGCCAGACCGTCAGCACTGGCATTGGTCTTGACCGAAGAGTTGGCCAGGACGTCCTTGATGCTCACACCGCTGGTGGTATCGGTAACACTCATCTGAGTCGCCCCTTATCACTGACCGAGGGTCAGGACCTTCTGCATCATGGTTTTGGCGGTGTTCATCATTTCGGCGTTGGTCTGGAACGAGCGACTGGCAGAAATCATGTCGGCCATTTCTTCGACGACGTTGACGTTCGGGTAGTAGACGTAGCCCTTGGCATCGGCGGCCGGATGATTCGGCTCGTAGCGCGCGTCAAGGTTGCTCTGGTCTTCGACCACGCCCAGCACTTGCACGCCTTGACCGGCGGCGTCCTGGTTCTGGAACAGCGAATCGCTGCCGCCGCTCTGGCCGCCCTGGAACATGGTGGCGAACACCGGGTGACGGGCGCGATAGGTCTGGTCGATGCTCGAGGAGACGGTTTCGGCGTTGGCGATGTTCGAGGCCACGGTGTTCAAGCGCGTGGTCTGCGCACTCATGCCGCTACCGGCAATGTTGAAAACACTGGATAGAGACATGAATTACTCTCCGCGCAGGGCTGACATCAGCCCTTTGAATTTGCTGTTGAGCAGGGTGAAGCTGGCCTGGAAGCCGACGGCGTTTTCCGCGTAGTTCGACTGTTCCAGTTGGGCGTCCACGGTGTTCTGGTCGATCGACGGCTGCATCGGCGTGCGATACATCAGCGACTCGTCGCCATTGCCCAGGCCTTCGGCCTCGATATGGCGGTTGTTGGTCATGTTCAAGGCAAACGTGCCACCCTTGGTTTTCTCGTTCTGTGCGGCCAGCACTTTGGAGAACTCCAGGTCCCGAGCCTTGTAGTTCGGGGTGTCGGCGTTGGCGATGTTGTTGGCCAGGACTTCGGCACGCTGAGCGCGGAAGCCCAGGGCTTGTTCGTGGATACCGAGCGCTTTATCGAAGCTGATGCTCATGTCGGGAAACCTTCGGGTGACCTGATTTTTCGTAACAGAGACATAGCAAGTGGCGTGCCAATTCAAAAAAGCCCGGAAACCGGGGCTTTGCGGGCGGTGGCAAGGCGGCAATGCCAGAAAAGCGGCAACCGATTTCCGCCGCCTGCCGCTTTTCTGCCGCTTATCACCCTCCAAAGATCACCACCATCCCCTGTGGCGAGGGGGCTTGCTCCCGTTCGGCTGCGAAGCAGTCGTAAATGCGATTTAACTTTGAAATGCCGGGGCCGCTTCGCGACCCAACGGGGGCAAGCCCCCTCGCCACAGGGCCCGCTCCCACAGGGGTATGTGGTGTTGGTGAGATGTTGGCAGGCAAAAAAAAACGGGAGCCGCTGGGGCTCCCGTTTTTTGATGCGGCCAACGAATCACTTCGCCTGGTAGATGATCCCCGGGCTGCACTGGACCATCTGGTAATGATCCGGCAATCCGTTCAGCGCTTCGGAGGCGCCGAGGAACAGATAACCGCCCGGCTTGAGCGTGCTGTGAATGCGCAACAGGATGTCTTTCTTCACCTCGGCGGAGAAGTAGATAAGCACGTTGCGGCAGAACACGATGTCGAACTTGCCCAGGGCCGCGTAGCTGTCCAGCAGGTTGAACGAGCGAAACTCCACGCGGCTCTTGATCGGCGCCTTGATGGCCCAGCGTCCAGGCCCCTTGGGGTCGAAGTAACGCTGAAGGCGCTCGGGCGACAGACCACGGCCGATGGCCAGGCTGTCGTACTCGCCGGTCTTGCAGTTGGTCAGCATGGTGCCGGACAAGTCGGTCGCGACAATTTGCGCGCCCATCTTCAACTGGCCCATGTTGACGCGCTCGAACTCATCGATCGACATCGACAGCGAATACGGTTCCTGACCCGACGAGCACGCCGCCGACCAGATCCGCAGGCGCTGGCCGGGGGCCGCCTTGATCGCTTCGGGCAATACCTTGTTCTTCAAGACTTCAAACGGATAGGTGTCACGAAACCACAGGGTTTCGTTAGTGGTCATGGCATCCACCACCATCTCGCGCAAACCGCTGCGCGGCTGGGTCTGGATGCGCTGAACCAGCTCACCCAGGGACTTGATGCCTTGCTGCTCCATCAGTTTGTTGAGACGGCTCGAGACCAGGTACTGCTTGTTTTCACCGAGCAAAATGCCACAGGCTTTTTCCAGGAACACCCGGAACTGTTCGAAATCCAAATTACCCGTAGACAAAGATGCCGCCTCTTAAATCGTGTTAACCACCAGGGGCAGAAGGCCCCTAGCTGATGTCTGCTGCTTTGATCCGGTCGACTACCCGGGATGCCAGGTCATCAGGACGGAATTTGGCAAGGAAGTCATCCGCGCCGACTTTCTTGACCATTGCCTGATTGAATACACCCGACAACGAAGTATGCAGGATGATATGAAGCTTTTGCATGCGCGGGTCGTTGCGGATCTCGGCCGTCAGGGTGTATCCGTCCATTTCCGGCATCTCGATGTCGGAAATCATCATCAGGAACTCTTCTTCCGGCTTCTTGCCCTCATCGACCAGCTTGCGCAAGTAATCCAGCGCTTGCCTGCCGTCGTTCAACGCCACCACTTCGACGCCGACCGTCTGCAGGCAACGGGTCACCTGCTTGCGCGCCACCGACGAGTCATCGACCGTCAATACCCGCAACGACAGCGCCTTGTGCTGGGTTTCGACATCCACCACGCCGACCGAAATCGCTTCCGGTGTCGGCGCCACTTCCGCCAGCACTTTCTCGACGTCGATGATTTCGACTAACTGATTGTCGACCCGAGTCACAGCCGTCAGGTAATGATCGCGTCCCGTGCCCTTGGGTGGCGGATGAATCTCCTCCCAGTTCATGTTGACGATGCGCTCCACCGATCGCACCAGGAAACCCTGGGTCTTGGTGTTGTACTCCGTGATGATCACGAACGGGTTGCTTTGATCTTTAAGTGCGCCGGAGCCGGTCGCCATTGCCAGATCAAGAATCGGAATGGTCGCCCCCCGGATATTTGCCACACCGCACACGACAGGACTGGACTTGGGCATCAGGGTCAGTTTGGGGCATTGCAGCACTTCCCGAACCTTGAACACGTTGATCCCATACAGCTGCTGGCCGTCAAGACGGAACAACAACAGCTCAAGGCGATTCTGCCCAACCAGTTGCGTGCGCTGGTTTACTGCATCCATTACACCAGCCATGCACAGACTCCTACACCAACGCTTAAGTGTGTTGCGACGCTCATTCATTGCTAAACGGCACGGCGCTTGCTTTTTAACTCTTATGAACACAGAACCGACATTTTTCCGACGCCTGACATCAACCTTCCGCAAATTGCTTTGCGCGATGTCGGCCGTTTGCCTGTTCAACGCTGGCAGCCCTGCCCTTGCTGACGCGGTTACCTTGCCTGACATGCTTATCGGCGTCACTCAGGGCTTTCTTGAATTCACCGTAGAAGACTATTTGGCCACCAGTCAAACGGAAGGCCGCTACGAAATCGAGGTCAACCAGCTCGATCCGCGACTGCGCATGCCCATGTGCGACAAGGAATTGACAGCCACCCTGGAGAGCCCGGCGACCCCGATCGGGCGAGTCACGGTCAAGGTCCGCTGCGACAGCACATCCCCCTGGACAGTCTTCGTACCCGCTCAAGTCCGCCTGTTTCGGGACGTTGTCACGACCACCCGGCCGCTCAAACGCGCGGGGGTCATCGAGCCCGGCGACGTCATGTTGCGCGAGCGGGACATCAGCCTGATCAACCAGGGTTATTTCACCTCCCTGGAACAGGCTGTCGGGCAGAAACTTACCCGACCAACGGTCGCCAATCAGGTACTGACGCTGGTCCATCTCGAACAGGCGGAAGTCATCAGCAAGGGCGATCAAGTGGTGATTACCGCCCGCAGTGGTACGCTCAGTGTGCGTATGCCGGGCGAAGCCCTGTCCAACGGCGGCCTGCGTGAACAGATTCGAGTGAAAAACCTTAACTCCCAGCGGGTCATCAAGGCGCAAGTCATGGCGCCGGGCCAGGTGGAAGTGGCCATGTAGAACGATCTGTGGGTGAAAGATGGCGCGCCGCCCGGCTGTTCCCTAAACTGTGCCGCAGGCAGGACAAGCGCTGGCGCATGCAAGCTCATTGATAAATGGGCCTAAAGTTTTCGCAGGGATAGCCGAAAACATGGCAAGCGTCCAAATACCCAGAGGTTTTTATCATGGTCATCGATTTCAGCCGTTTGAACAGCTCCTCGTCACTTACCGGTAGTACGCGTACCAGCACCGCGAAGGAAACCGCCGAAACCGGCAAATCCGCGCCGCTGAATACCCCGGCCGAACAGGCCAGTACCGCCAAAAGCGGGGAATCGGTACACCTCAGCAATGAGGCTCAACAGTTGCAGAAGGTCACTGACAAGCTGCGCGATCAGCCTGCCGTCGACAACGCCCGCGTGGCCGAGTTGAAAGCAGCGATTGCCGATGGCAGCTATAAAGTCGACAGCAACCGTGTAGCCAGCAAACTGCTCAACTTCGAAGCCCAGCGCTAGGCCACGGCCTGCGCCAGGCTTTTGGACGCTTAAACCCCAAGGCCAGCCATGCACGACACTAATTTACTGCAACTGATCACCGACGACTTTGCTCCAGCGCAATACCTGCTGGAGTTACTGCAAACCGAGTCCCTCGCCTTGCACGGTCGCGATATGCCGCTGCTCGAAGATATTCTGGCGAAGAAACAGGCAATGATCATTCTGCTTGAACAGCATGGCCGCAAACGCAGCGAAATCCTCGCCAGCCTGAACCTGCCGACCGATCGCAGTGGCCTGGAGCAACTTGCCAGCCAGTCGAGCATTGGCGATCAATTGCTGGAACAGAGCGAGAAACTGACCGATCTGCTGGCTCAATGCCAGGCGGCCAACGTCAATAATGGCCAGTCGATCCTGGTCCAGCAGGCCGCCACGGCCAATCAGCTGAAAATCCTCACCGGCGGCGAACCACCAGCGCTTTACGATGCCCGCGGATCAACCTCCATGCTAGCGAAGCCGCGCCCGCTTAGTCAGGCTTGAGCCTGTTAATGAGCACGCTCTATCAAGACGCGTCACATGCTGGCAGTATGCTAGCAAGTCGCAGTCAAATTTTGTCTGGAGAATGATGAACCGTGTTCAATGCCTTAAACGCGGAAGATGCTCCGCAGCCACCCAAGGTGCTATCCACGCCGATGGAGATCGCCGGTAACCTGCGGCAGCTGCAAGAAAGCCATGACCCGCTGATCATCACGTTCCACGAACGCAGCCAGCGCTTCCAGAGCTATCTGGTGGACGTCGACCGTGACGGCAACAGGATTGCCCTGGACGAGATGGTGCCGCGCGATGGCGAACGCTATCTGCTGGCCGGCGAGCCATTTCGGGTTGAAGGCTTCCACGACGGCGTGCGCATTGCGTGGGAAAGCAACGGCCCGCTGACCATCGATGAGTCCGGTGATCGCTGCTACCGAGGCACCCTCCCCGATGAAGTGGTCTACCACCAACGCCGCAATGCCTTCCGGGCTGCATTGAAACTGGCACAACTGGTCGATGTCGAACTGGGCGGTGAAAAGCTCAAGTTCCCGATCAGAGGCAAGCTGCTGGACATCTCTGCCACGGGCTGCAAGTTGCGCTTCGAAGGTGACATCACCGCCCGGCTGCAATTGGGTCAGGTCTACGACCGCTTCGTCGCCAATCTGCCCTTTGGCAACATGACCGCACCGGTAGAACTGCGTTACCTGCACTTCGAAGAAAGAATCTCCACCACCTTCGCCGGCATCCGCTTTCACAACATGAGCGGACTGGTGCAGCGCCAGGTCGAACGGTTCGTCTATCAGCTCCAGCGTGAAGCACGCCGTTTCGACAAAGACGACATGTAATACGGCGCTTCAACAAAAAACGGGCAGTCCCTTGCGGTGACTGCCCGTTTTTTTATGCGCCGGTTTAAGGCCTGGCTTCGGTAAAGCTTTGCTCGCGACCCGCGTCCGGGTCATCTGGTGGTGGATCGGTTTCGGGATCCGGTTCGGGTTCAGGCGCAGGTTCCGGGTTGATCGGGTTTTGCATCTGATCCTGCACCACCTGCTCATCGACCCGTGGGTCAAGGCACGCCACCAGCGGCGAACTCGACATGCTGTCCGGCATGGCCACGTGATGCAGCGGCGCATCTTCGACCTGGTGCAGGTTGGTGACCGCTTTCGGGCGAATTCGCCACACCAGCACCAAGGCGAAGAAACTGAAGAAGGCATACAGCATGTGGCTGCCAAACAGCTTCATCAGGACCCCGGCCACCAACGGCCCGATACTGGCGCCAACGCCGTAAGTCACCAGCAACATCGCGGTCAGCGACACGCGACGATCACCTTCGACGTGGTCATTGGAGAATGCCACCGCCAGCGGATACAGGCAGAACATCACCAGCGAACAGAAGAACCCGGCGACAAACAGAACCTCCAGCGGCACCTGCTGCATGATGGCCAGCGGCAACGCGGTCAGGGCCAGGACTACCGCAAAACAGCGGATCAACAACGCCCGGTCATAACGGTCGGACAGCCACCCCAATGGCCACTGCACCACCAACCCGGCAAAAATGCAGCTACCCATGAACAGACCGACCTGCTCCGTGGACAACCCCTGCTGCGAGGCATACAGCGGCGCCAGACCGTAGAAGGAGCCAATGATCAGCCCCGCCCCCAGCACTGTGCTCAACGACTGCGGCACCCGTTTGATGAAGAACCGCGGCTCCATCGGCGCCGGATGCAGTGGTGCCGGGTGAATCCGCCGGGTCAGGGCCACCGGCACCAGGCACAGCGCGAAGCACAAGGCGACCAGCATCAGCAGTTCCAGACCCAGGGCCGGGTGCATGACCAGAATCAGTTGGCCCAGCACTAGCCCCAGGTAAGAAGCGATCATGTAGCCGCTGAACACCGTGCCGCGCTGCGAGGCTTCGGCCTGCTCATTGAGCCAGCTCTCGATGACCATGTACTGGCACATCATGCCGAGGCCAACGATCACCCGCAGGAATATCCACGCCGGCAGCCAGTCGACCAGGCCATGGCCGAGCACCGCCGCGCCGACAATCCCGGCGCAGGCTGAATAGGCGCGAATGTGCCCGACCCGGGCGATCAGTCGGTGACCGATCTTGCCGCCCAGCACCAGGCCGAAATAGTTGGCCGCCATCAACGCACCAACCCACAGGCTGTCGACGTTATCCGCCGCCAGGCGCAAGCCCAGGTACGTACTCAGCAAGCCTGAGCCGATCAACATCATCAGCGAGGCAAAATAAAGCGCTCGAAAAGGTTTCCAGATTTGGCGCATCGGCGTTCCGAGCGGCTCCTTGCAGTGAGAATCGGGCTATCCGAAAAGATAGCCCGAAGACGACAGGTCGTCAGGCCTGGGCCGCCAGGACACGGCGCTCCCAGGGAGTAATTTCATCAAAGAAGCTGGTCAACTCCATGGTCTTCGAAGCGACGTAGCCTTCGATGAACTCCTCGCCAAACAGTTCCTTCGCCAATTGGCTACGTTTCAGACGCTCAAGAGCGGCATGCAAGGTACACGGCAACGAAAGATTATCCGGCACCTCGAACTCCCCCTGGATCGCCTCGCTCGGCTCCAGTTCGTTTTCAATGCCATACAAACCGGCGGCAAGACTGGCGGCGATCGCCAGATACGGATTCGCGTCGCCCCCCGGCAAGCGGTTCTCGACCCGACGAGCGGCCGGCGAACTTGCCGGAATGCGCAATCCGGCGGCACGGTTGTCGTGGGACCAGCAGGCATTGTTCGGCGAGGCAAACGGATGGCACAAGCGCTGATAGGAATTCACGTTCGGCGCGAACAGCGCAGTGAAATCCGCCATGCCGGCCTGCTGGCCACCAATGAAATGCCGGAAGGTCGCCGTCGGCTGACCGGCCTTGTCGCTGAACACATTCCGCCCGCTGCCGATCTCGACGATGCTCTGGTGAATGTGCATCGAACTGCCCGGCGTGTGCGCCAGCGGCTTGGCCATGCACACCACCGTCAGGCCGTGCTTGAGCGCGACTTCCTTGAGCAGGTGCTTGAACAGGAATGTCTGGTCGGCCAGCAGTAACGGATCGCCGTGCAGCAAGTTGATCTCGAACTGGCTGACGCCCATCTCGTGCATGAAGGTGTCGCGTGGCAGGCCCAGAGCCGCCATGCAGACATAGACTTCACTGAAGAACGGCCGCAAACCGTTATTGGAACTGACACTGAACGCCGAATGACCGTCCTCGCGACGACCGTCCAGGCCCAGCGGCGGCTGGAACGGTTGGGTCGGGTCGGGATTGGGCGCGAACACGAAGAATTCCAGCTCGGTCGCCACCACCGGCGCCAGGCCCAGCGCCGCGTAACGGGCGATGACCGCTTTGAGTTGGCCACGGGTCGACAGCTTCGAGCTTTCGCCGGTCAGTTCATCGGCGTCGCAAATGGCCAGTGCCCGCGGTTGCTGGCTCCAGGGCAGGCGGTGGATGTGCGCCGCGTCAGGCACCAGCGCCAGGTCGCCATCATCGCTGCCGTAAAAACGTGCTGGCGGATATCCGCCCATGATGCATTGCAGCAGCACTCCACGCGCCATCTGCAAACGCCGTCCTTCCAGAAACCCCTCGGCGGTCATTACCTTGCCACGGGGCACGCCGTTCAAATCCGGCGTGACACATTCAATCTCATCAATGCCCGTCAATCGCTGTGCGAGTGAACGCTGGCCATCGGTTGTCATGACGCAATCCTTTGTAATTGTGCGAGCCGCGAACGGCGACCCGTACAAAATAGGCTCCGCCTGTTCGGAATATCAAGCAGTGCACACAAAGAAATCACGTTCGCCCACGGGCTCGTGTTATCAGGGGAGATAGAGGCTGAACACACCGCCGCCCAACGGGCCGCCGTTGCTGATGCGGGTGCGCCCGCCCACGCCATTGCGCTGGTGCAGCGCGGCAATCCGCCCGGCAAAGTACAGGCCCAGGCCGGTGCTGCTACTGCTGTAGTTGATGCCCTGCACATAGTCCGCCTGAAGCTCGATCATCTCGGCTGGATAACCGTCGCCATCGTCGTTGATGGTCAGCACCAATTCGCCGGCCTCGTCGCCGACGCTGATCAGCAACGACTGGCGGGCGTAACGAATGGCGTTGTTGATGCAGTTGGCCAGCACCGAGGCCACCAGCTCCCGGTCGAAGAACCCCAGGGGGCTCAACGGGTCGACTTCATAAGTCGCGACGATGCCGCGACTGGCGAACACCTCTTGATGGCAAGCCAGTTGCGCTTCGAGGAAATCATCCAGCTCATGGTAGGCCGGCTGCAACGGCAGCTGATTGACGCCCAGCTTGTACAGCCCCAGCAACTGCACGAGCATGCCGTTGAGGTGAGCGAATTCGTACTCGATGACACCCTGCTCCGGGCTATGCCGCTCGGGATCGGGCAAGCGGGCCAGCCATTGGCTGTGGGCCTGCATCAGCATGGCCAACGAGTTCTTCATGTCGTGCACGGTGGAGGCAATCACCGTCGAAAAATCCAGTGCAGAGTTGTCTTGGCTCATCCGCTGAACGCCTTGATTTTCAGTTTCTGGTAGCGCGGGTAACGCGCGTCGGTGTCGGGCATCATGCCGACCAGTTTCAGGCACGCCCGGCATTCATCGAGCTCGGCCGACGGCACGCTGGTGTCCGTGCCGTGCAGCAGCGACTGCGCCATGTTCAGCGCGATACTGATGTTTTTCGGTTGCATGTGCAGGGCCTTGCGAAACACCGCCCGGGCTTCCGCCAGGTTGCCGGTCTTGTACACCTGCACGCCTTGACGGTTGAGTTCGGAGGCCGCGTTGCTCTGGCTGAGAATCGTCGGGTCATCGGTCAGTTTGGCGATCCCTTGCATCACCACCGGATCGTCACCGTAGATTTCCGCACAGTTTTTCAGCATCGACGCGCCGGCGCTCGCCTGGCCGAGCATTTGCAACTGCTTGGCCACCAGCAGCGCCGCTTCGGCGCTCATGAACTGCTCCATGCCATCGAGGCGCATCATCGCCTGTTCGGTGAGCTTCTCGGCGGTTTCTGCGTCGTTGAGCAACAGGCTGGTGGCTTTCATCAGGCGCGCACGAATCTGCAGGCCCGGATCGCTGGGATTTTCCTTGGCCACCAGGCTGAGGGTCGTGTTGATTTCCAGTCGGGTGCGGGTATCCAGGCCTTTCTCGCTGCCTTTGCTGATCAAGGCGTGAGCCAGGCCCAGGTTGCTTTCGGCATCCTTGAAGCGTGACTGCGCACCTTGGGACACAGCCTGGCGATAAGCCTTGGAGGCCGTGTCGAAATCTTCGTTGGCCATCGCCAGTTTGCCCAGCAGCGCTTGTCGGCGCACCGCCAGCGGCGACAGGCGAATGGCTTCTTCCAATACTTTCTGCGCGCCCTTGGTATCCCCTTCGACCACCAGCACGTCGGCCATGCCGTCATACAGCGCCGGCATCATCGGAAACACTTTCAGGGCTTTTTCGTAGATGCCTTTGGCCTGGCTGACCTGGCCACGCTTGAACAGCAACTTGCCCAACCCGGCAAACGCCCACGGCAAGGGACGATCGGCAATGATGCTGTCGTAGAGGCGCTCCAGCGCTTCGTTCTGATTCAGGTCACGCAAGGCGTCCGCGCGATAACGCAGGCACAGCGGCGAATAACGGATGTCCTTCTTGCACAGCTCGATACAGGCATTGAGCACTTCGAGCGGTTTGCCACGATCGAGCGCTTGCAGGATCGGCTTGAGCAGGTTCTTGCGCTGCTCCAGACGTTCCAGGCGCTGGGCCAGACCGGACCGGTTGAACGGCTTGGTCAGGTAAGCGTCGGGTTCGTGTTCCAGCGCGCTGAGCACCATGGCCTGACTGGTTTCGGCGGTCACCATGACAAACACGCTTTCATGGCTGATCAGCTTCTCGATCATCAAGTCTTCGAGTACTTGCTGGCCGTTCTTCTTGCCGTCGCCGAGGTGGAAATCCTGCAGGATGAAATCGTAGGCCTTCTGCGAACACATGCGCAGCGCCTGCTCCCCGGTATCCGCAGTGTCGACATCCTTGACCCCCAGTTCACGCAGCATGGACCTGACGGAACTGCGGAAATCCGAGAAATCATCGACGATCAGAAAACTCTTTTGGTGATACGACAGCATCGAAGATTTCCAGGCAATTTGAGAAGAAGACCATGACCGTTCGGGTTATCGGCCAGGAGTGCCGTTCCCTTGAGAACTCCTGCCAATCAAGTGTCTCTAAATATTTGAAGGTGTTATTGAAAAACGGGCTTATCCTGTTTTATTGGCGCGTTTTTCTATCCGCTGAATTCACTAAACCGTAGTCGCCGGCAAAGGCAGAAGAAATGACCACCACCCCCCAGCACTCGGCCGCAGGTCCTGAGCGCAAGGCCCTGAGCCCCAGCACCCTGGACTTCCCGGTGGTCGGTATTGGCGCTTCGGCGGGGGGGCTGCAAGCCATCAAATTGTTTTTCGAGAACATGCCGCACGACAACGGCATGGCCTTCGTGGTCATTCTTCACTTGTCGCCTGACCACCAGAGCGTCGCGGACAAGATCATCCAGGAATCGACACGGATGCCGGTCCTGCAGGTCACCGAGAGCGTGCCGATCGAGAAAAACCACGTCTATGTCATTTCACCGGCTCAGCGACTGACCATGAATGACGGTGTGCTTGAAGTCAGCAGCAACGACCCGCGGGAGATGCGACACGCCTCGATCGATCTGTTCTTTCGCGATCTGGCCGAAGTCCACCGCGAGCGTGCCTTCTGCCTGGTGCTTTCAGGCAGTGGCTCCGATGGCGCGGTCGGGCTGTCGCGCATCAAGGAACACGGTGGCATCACCGTGGCCCAGGCGCCGGAAGATGCCGAGTTTGACGGCATGCCTCGCGCGGCCATCGAAACCGGCAATGTCGATCTGGTATTGCCAGTGGTGGAAATGCCGCAAAAGCTGCTGGAGCTGTGGCAAAACTCACAGGAAATCAGCCTGCCCACCGCCAATGACCCGGAACTGCAAACTTTCGCCTCCGTGTCCGAGCGTGATGCAGCGCTCGCCGAACAGCTGCTCCACGACATCCTGATCCAGTTGCGCACCGGCACCGGTCATGACTTCAAGCACTACAAACGCGCGACTGTGTTGCGGCGGATCGAGCGCCGGATGCAGGTCACGACCCAACCCGACCAGGGCGCCTATTTTCGCTACCTGCAAAGCAATCCCGAAGAAACCAAAGCCTTGCTGGGCGACATGTTGATTGGCGTAACCAACTTCTTCCGTGACCGCGAGGCTTTCGAAGCCCTGGAACGGGACGTGCTGCCGCAACTGGTCAGTGCTGCCGTGTCGGCGCAACCCGAGAAGGAAGAAATCCGCGTCTGGTCCGCTGGTTGTTCCACGGGCGAAGAAGCCTACAGCCTGGCGATGTTGCTCAACGATCAACTGCAACTGGACGCCAGCAAGGCCTCACTGCAACTCTTCGCCACCGACATCGACGAGCGCGCCATCAGCGTCGGTCGAGCCGGTCTGTACCCGCGAGCGATCGTGACCGATGTGCCACCGACGCGCCTGCGGCATTACTTCCTCAAGGAAGACGACCACTACCGGATTCGCAAGGAGATTCGCGAAAAGGTCCTGTTTGCCAAACACAGCCTGTTGTCCGACCCGCCCTTCTCGCAAATCGACCTGATCGTCTGCCGCAACCTGCTGATCTATCTGGATCGCGAAGTGCAGCGTGAAATTTTGCAGATGTTCCACTTCGCACTGCGCCCGGGCGGCTTCCTGTTCCTGGGATCTTCCGAGAGCGCGGACGCTTGCCACGAGCTGTTCGCCCCGGTGGACAAGCGCAACCGGATCTTCCGCGCCAAGACCGGCACCGCCAGTAGCCGACGCACCCCGACCATGCCGCGTGGCGGTTACGTGCGCACCAATGTTTCCCGTGATACGCCGCAAAACGCGGTGCAGCGCAAACTGTCCTTCGCCGACATTCATCAGCGTGCCCTCGAACGCGTAGCGCCGCCGAGCATGATCGTCGATGCCAACGCCGACATCCTGCACATGAGCGAAAGCGCCGGGCGTTTCCTGCGTCATGTGGGCGGTGAGTTGTCGCGCAACTTGCTGACGCTGATCCTTCCCGAGTTGCGTCTGGAGATTCGCACCACGCTGTTTCAGGTCCAGCAAAGTGGTCTGGTGGTGAAATCCCGCGCGGTGCCGATCACCCGTGACAACCGGCGCTACAAGGTCGACCTGATGGCGCAGCCTTATAAGGACGAAGAGTCAGACGGCGAATTCGTCCTGGTGATTTTCGAAGAGGCCGAAGTCGATCCCTCCGAACAGGCCGCCACTACCCTGCTACAAACCGAAAGCCATGTGCTGTCCAACCTTGAACGCGAACTGCAACGTACCAAGTTGCACTTGCAGGACACTATTGAACAATCGGAAGTCTCCAGCGAAGAGCTCAAGGCTTCCAACGAAGAAATGCAGGCGATCAACGAAGAGCTGCGCTCAGCCACCGAAGAGCTGGAGACCAGCAAGGAAGAACTGCAGTCGATCAACGAAGAGTTGCTGACGGTCAACTACGAGCTGAAAACCAAAGTTGAAGAAACCGACAAGATCAACGATTACCTGACCAACCTGATCGCCTCGACCGACATTGCCACGGTGTTCGTCGACCGCGGCATGCGGATCAAATGGTTCACCCCGCGCGCCACGGACATCTTCAGCATGTTGCCGGTGGATACCGGCCGCTCGTTGCTCGATATCACCCACCGTCTGCACTACGACGAGCTGGCCCGCGATGCAGCGCTGGTCTTCGAATCCTTGAACATGATCGAACGTGAAGTCAGCAGCACCGACAACCGCTGGTACATCGCCCGCCTGCTGCCCTACCGCTCCAGCGAAGACCATATCGATGGCACGGTGCTGACCTTTATCGACATCACCAAACGCCGCGCCGCCGAAGAAGAACTGCGCCTGGGCGAAGAACGCATGCGCCTCGTGGCTGAAAGCACCCGCGATTACGCGATCATCACCCTCGACGAACAAGGGGTGATCACCAGCTGGAACAAAGGCGCCGAGCTGATATTCGGCCACAGCAAGACCGAGGCGGAAGGCGCCTACTACGATTTCATTTTTTCGCCGGAAGACCGCGCCTCCGGTGTGCCTGAAAACGAACTGCTGGCCGTTCGCACCCACGGCCGCAACGATGACGAGCGCTGGCACATGCGCAAGGATGGCAGCCGGTTCTTTTGCAGTGGCGAAGTGACCCTGCTCAGCGGCGACAACCTGCAAGGCTACGTGAAGATTGCCCGGGACCTGACCGGCCACAAGCGTCAGCATGAAGCGCAGAGCCAGGAGCTGGCCGAGACCCGCAACACCAATTACCTCAAGGATGAGTTCTTCGCGGTCATGTCCCACGAGCTCAAGCACCCGCTGAACCTGATCCAGCTCAACGCGGAATTGCTGCGGCGCCTGCCGGAGACCAAGACCCTGGCGCCCGCCGCCAAAGCCGTCAATACGATCTGCGATGCCGTCAACAGCCAGGCCCGGATCATCGATGATCTGCTGGATGTCGCCCGGGTCCGTACCGGCAAGCTCAAGCTGCAACCGGTGGCTGTGGACCTGGGCAACGTGCTGCGTGATATCCACAGCGTCGTCCTCAACGAGCGGCACGCAACCACGGTCGAGTTGCATGTGCCTTCGCAGCCCTTGATGGTGCATGCCGATCCGACGCGCCTGGAACAGATCATCTGGAACCTGGTGAACAACGCACTGAAGTTCACCCCACCCACTGGCCACGTGCAACTGGTCGCCAGCCAGGATGGGAACAGGGTGCGACTGGACATCAAAGACAACGGCACCGGCATTGCCGCCGAGAACCTTGAGCACGTGTTCGATCTGTTTGGGCAGGCAGAGAAGCAACATGCCACACACAACCGTGAAGGGCTGGGAATCGGCCTGTCGCTGGTCCGCCAACTGTCAGAAGCACAAAGGGGCTCGGTTGAAGTGAGCTCACCCGGGTTGGGTGCAGGTTGCACGTTTAGTGTCTACTTGCCGAGGGCCAGGACTGAGGGTGAAGTTCAAACCGTTGCACCAGTCGACCAGGGTGCCGGACGGCTGAGCGGCTTGACCATTCTGCTGGTCGACGACTCTGCCGAAGTGCTGGAAACCCTCAAGATGCTGCTGGAAATGGAGGACGCGCAGGTGATTGCCTTCGACCGTCCGGTGGCCGCTCTGGACGCCGCGAAAAGCACGCGCTTCGACCTCATCATTTCGGACCTGGGCATGCCGGTCATGAACGGTCACGAGCTGATGAGCGCCTTGCGCCAACTCCCGCTGCTCAAGGATGTGCCGGCCATTGCGCTGACGGGCTACAGCACCAGCAGCGATATTCAAAAATCCCGGCAATCGGGCTTCGACCAGCACATCGGCAAACCGGTGTCCTACGATGACCTGATCGAGACCATCGAAGAACTGCGGCGCTCTTCGAGCCTGTCAATCGGCAAATGACTCAGCGCAGATAGGCGCGTTGCACACTGATGCGCCGATCAATCGCCTGCCGCAGGCGCTCTTTGTGGTCCGCCCAGACCGTGGGATCGACTTTGGTTGCGCGCATCAGCTCAAGCATCGCGGTTTTGGCAGCCAGGTACTCCGACCAGGCGTCTTCGGAGCGGATTTTCAAACGCTCACGCTCGGTCATTTCCATGCGCCGCAGCGCCAGGGTCGGTTCATCGGTGATCACCGTGCCGAGCGTCAATTGCACCCGATGCGGCGCGACAAACGCCTGAGTGTCCGCCACCAACTCTCTCGCCCGCTGAGCGCCCCACTTCAACGCGATACAGTAAAACTCACCCACAGTCCTGTCGTGAAACTCCTCGCAAATCGCCCAGCCACTGTCGGAATAAATACCGATAAACACCTGAGTCATGCCCTCATGGCCTACCCGCGCCTGAACCTCGACCTGCACGCCATCGCTGAGGACTTCTTCATGGGTGTGGTGAGGCAGCCGGGTGTTGGTCCATAACCAGAACTGTGCGCCTCTGTGTCGCATGGCTTCACTCCTTGAGTGATACGAGGAGTAAGGCACAGCAATGTCGGACTTGCCATGTAGGTCGTCGGGTTGACGGACACAAAAAGCCCCGCTGGAGGATTTCTCCGGCGGGGCTTTTTTACAGCGAGATGCTGAAAATCAGATGGTGTCCCAGGGCAGGTTCGAACTGCCAACCTTCCCCTTAGGAGGGGGATGCTCTATCCAATTGAGCTACTGAGACACAGATCGCCCCGCAAGGAATGCGGTGCGAGGGACGGCGTGCATGTTAACGGGCAGGCCTGCTTTTGTCATGTCGTCCGTAGGGCTTTTTAAGTGTAGGCAGCAGCCCTTTGTCACTGTGGCTTAATTTACCGTGCAAATTGCACCCTCTCAAAATGCCAGCATTGCAATTTGCAACGACGGCATCTTCGAACAATAAGTTAATTCGTTGTTTTTAAAGGATTTAATAGCCGTTAGACTCTTGGCACGCGGGCTGCTTTAGCTGTTCTCACGAACAACCGAGGTCAGCCTCATGAACAGCGTCCTTTTACTCTCGAATGCGATCGCCCTTACCGTCCTGCTGGGTGGTCATTTTGCCCCCGAGAACGGCGCTGTGCAGGTCACGCAACGGATGCCCCATTACCTCCAGCTGCAAAAAGCCCCGCAATTGGCGGTGATGAACGATCAGCGCGGCTTTGTTGGCCAGAACGTGAGCCAGCACAATTACCCACTGGTGTCGCAATCTTCGGAACGCTTGGTATTTTGAATCACCCTATCAGGAGCACAGCATGTCCAAATCAGCCGCAGGGTTTTTGATCCTTGCCTTACTGAGCGGCATTGTTCATTTGTCATGGGTCCCGGACACGGTCGCCACCGTGCCCCTGATTGCCTGCGGCGTATTCGGCGCTTTGTTCGTGCTGGCGCTGATTGTCGGGCGCAAAATCAAGTTCGATCCGGTTTTACGCTGATCTTCAACAACTTCAGAAGATTGGCGACGGTGTCGGCAAGCTCACCAGAGTTGTCGAGTCGATAGATCTGCGTGTCACCGAGGGAATCGTCAGCAGTAAACAGACCGTTGCGGCGCAATCTCGCTTCAATTTCTGCAAGGCTCTCGCGGCCACGCCTCATCAGGCGCTCGCGCAACACCTCATCCTTGACCGTCAACAGCACCGGCAACAACGTGGGATAGCGTTGTAGCGCCTCGGCCAAGTGGCCACGAGAGCCGTTGACTAACACATGACGGCCTTCCTCCAGCCAATGGTCAATCTGGACCGGAATGCCGTAATCCAGGCCATTGGCGTGCCACGACAGCGCGAAGTTACCCTTGTCCCGGCGTTGTTCGAACTCCTCACGAGAGACTCCGATGGCGTCTTCGCCTACGGATTCAGCCGAACGCGTAATGACCCGTCGTACCACTTCGCCGTTTATCGAGCGTAAAGGTTGTCGAGCCGCTTCGATGAGGCTGTCCTTGCCGGATCCGGAAGGCCCCATCAAGTAAATCAACCTGCCATCCATCCTGAATCATCCCCCTATGCGGGTCTGTCACTAGTAAATCGGCCATTTGCCACTATCCTGTATAAGGTAAGGACCGAGGATCGAATCCGCGTACCATGCACCTTCAGGCGTCTTCGGGCATCACCTGACGGGTAGAGGACGCGGCCAGCGATACGGACTGGGGGCGAAGTTTTCCAACCAGTCCGCATTTCTGACAAAGGTGCTGGCATAACGCCTTTACCCAGCTCAATATTTGTCACAGAATTGACGCCAATGATCTGGCTGCTTTGAGGCATGATGCGAGCCTCTATCAATTCAGGTTGAACATTTGGCCAGAGAGCTTGTCCTATCAGACATCCTGCGGCCAATTCCGAGAACCGCTCCCCTGAACTAACCGGTTAAATATATGCGCCCATTGAAACAGGCAATTTATTCCAGCCGTACGGCTGACAAGTTCGTCGTACGTCTGCCAGACGGAATGCGTGAACGCATTGCCGAGGTGGCTCGCAATCATCATCGCAGCATGAACTCCGAAATCATTGCGCGCCTTGAGCAGAGTCTTATTCAGGAAGGTGCACTGGGCGAAGAGTTGAGCATGCGCCTGGACAGCCCGGAGCTGTCATTGCACGAACGTGAACTGCTACAACGCTTCCGCCAACTTTCCCATCGTCAGCAAAATGCTCTTGTTTCGCTGATTGCCCATGACGCCGAAATGGCCGCAGACGCTTCCTGATTCGACCCGAAAGCTCAAGCCAGCATAATCGCTGGCTTTTTTTTGCCTGAAATTCGCCAATAAAAAACCCGCCGGCTGGCGGGTTGTTGCACTTGTAGGAGCCAGGCTTGCCGGCGAAGGCGTCCTTGAGATCGCTTTCGCCGGCAAGCCTGGCTCCTACAATGACGTTTCTACCAAACGATTGGCGGGCTTCAGGTAAATCAGAGCAGAAAGATCGTCGCCAGCCCGAGGAAGATGAAGAACCCGCCGCTGTCGGTCATGGCGGTGATCATCACACTCGCCCCCATCGCAGGGTCGCGCCCAAGCCGCGCCAGGGTCATCGGGATCAAGACCCCCATCAACGCCGCCAGCAACAAGTTAAGCGTCATGGCGGCGGTCATCACCACACCCAGGGACCAACTGCCATAAAGCAGATAGGCCACGACGCCAATCACGCCACCCCAGACCAGGCCATTGATCAAACCGACAGCCAGCTCTTTGCGCATCAATCGCGAGGTATTGCCGGTGCTCACCTGGTCCAGCGCCATGGCTCGAACAATCATGGTGATGGTCTGGTTGCCCGAGTTGCCACCGATACCGGCCACGATCGGCATCAATGCCGCCAGCGCTACCAGTTTTTCGATGGAGCCTTCGAACAGGCCGATCACCCGGGATGCGATAAACGCGGTGATCAGGTTGACCGCCAGCCAGGCCCAACGGTTACGCAGGGATTTCCAGACGGAGGCGAAGATATCTTCTTCTTCGCGCAGACCCGCCATGTTGAGCACTTCGTTTTCGCTCTCTTCACGGATCAGGTCGACCATTTCATCGATGGTCAGACGGCCGATCAGCTTGCCGTTCTTGTCGACCACAGGCGCCGAGATCAAGTCGTAACGTTCGAAGGCTTGAGCGGCGTCGTAGGCGTCCTCGTCCGGGTGAAAACTCACCGGGTCGCTGGCCATGACTTCCGAAACCTGTTTTTCCGGATCGTTGACCAGCAGACGCTTGATCGGCAGCACGCCCTTGAGCACGCCGTCGTAGTCGACCACAAACAGTTTGTCGGTGTGGCCCGGCAGCTCCTTGAGACGACGAAGGTAACGCAGAACGACTTCGAGACTGACATCCTCACGGATGGTCACCATCTCGAAGTCCATCAGCGCTCCGACTTGCTCCTCGTCATAGGACAACGCGGAGCGGACGCGCTCACGCTGTTGACCATCGAGGGTTTCCATCAGCTCGTGGACGACGTCTCGCGGCAGCTCGGAAGCCAGGTCAGCAAGTTCGTCGGCGTCCATGTCCTTGGCCGCAGCCAGGAGCTCGTGATCGTCCATGTCGGCGATCAGGGTTTCACGAACCGAGTCGGATACTTCGAGGAGGATGTCGCCGTCGCGATCAGCCTTGACCAATTGCCAGAGCGTCAGACGATCGTCCAGCGGCAAGGCTTCAAGGATGTAGGCAACGTCGGCGGAGTGCAGATCATCAAGCTTGCGTTGCAGCTCGACAAGGTTTTGCCGGTGAACCAGGTTCTCGACCCGGTCGTGATGCGGACCTTCCTGGCGATGAGTCAGGTCTTCGACCACCCGCTGGCGCTGCAGCAGCTCAACGACTTGAGCGAGGCGGTCCTGCAAGCTTTCCTGCGTTTTCTTTACTTCAACTTCAGACATAGGCGAACTCCACTCCCAGCAGCGGGGCACGCCGGAAGGATCAATCAGTCAATTCATGATTGGAAAAACGGGATACTGAGTAACTACTGGGTAAGTCCATGGAGGTATTCCACAAGCCCCGGCGGGGCTGACGGGCGCAATGATACACCGCCCGACGGTTTTAAACGTTAAAAAATCATGGCTGAAACAAGCGGTTGCAAGACAAAGCTGAGTGCAGTCCTGATCTCTCCAACTGCGACGACGCATTCTGAAAAGAAAACACACCCTCGTCGGAAAATGTAGCGGCTACCCTGACATGGACCGTCAAGGAGGACGTTTGATGCCATCGATTACCCTTTATTTTTTACTGCTTGCCCTGCTCTGCCTTTCGCCCCGGTTGCAGGCAACCACCCTTCACCGTTGCGAAGCACCCGACGGCCGCCTCACCTTCACGACCTTGAGTTGCACGGACGGTGAAAGCATCTCTCTGCAGGAAGTGCGCATCTTTACGCCCGGCAACCCGGTGGCGCTCATGCCGGAGGCTGACGCTCGGCAAACACCCACGACGAAAACCAGAAGGAAGGAGCCAACCGTAGTCGGCCAGCCTGAGGACAAGTGTGGAAACCTGATGACCGCCAAGGAACGTCGCGAAGCAATCATCAATCAACGGATCGTCGCCGGCATGACACAACAGGACGTCGAGAGCGCCCTGGGCAAGCCGGACAAGATCAGTATCAGGAATTCCGCAACGAGCTACCGCTACGACATAAAACGAGGTCGTAGCGCACACGTCGAGTTCGATGAGAAAGGATGCACCAAGGGAAAAGCCAAATCCAGGACGGCAAAAAGCCCGCGTTAAACGCGGGCTTTTTGGTGTTTGGTGCACTCGACAGGATTCGAACCTGTGACCGCTCGGTTCGTAGCCGAGTACTCTATCCAGCTGAGCTACGAGTGCATTTGTGTTTTTATACCAGATCACAACTGGTTGAAGCCAAGTCATTTGCATTGCTGCAAACAACTCTTAAATGGTGCACTCGACAGGATTCGAACCTGTGACCGCTCGGTTCGTAGCCGAGTACTCTATCCAGCTGAGCTACGAGTGCATTTGTTGCCGCGCATTATAGGCCGTCTAATCTCTATGTAAAGCACTTTTTCTAGTAATTTCAAACACTTACCGAAAAAGCCAGATTACAACGTACTACGCAAATAATGGCGGAGAACGGGGGATTCGAACCCCCGACACCCTTTTGAGGTGTACTCCCTTAGCAGGGGAGCGCCTTCGGCCACTCGGCCAGCTCTCCGCAACACGGGGCGTATATTAACCAGCTTCTTCCCCGTTTGCAAACATAAAAAACGATAAAAATTAATGGCTTGGTTCGTCGTCCTTCTCTTTCTTGATCCGCAAGTAGATTTCCTCACGGTGAACCGCAACCTCTTTAGGTGCGTTAACGCCAATACGCACTTGATTTCCTTTGACGCCGAGCACGGTCACGGTGATTTCGCCATCACCAATAATCAGGCTTTCTGCGCACCGACGAGTCAGAATCAGCATACCTTTCTCCTCACGCATTTCATTTCAGGGACAACAGTCTGCAAAAAAAAGGCACTCGACCTACAACCGGAACGATCGCAGCCCTACATGCCTGAGTATTGACCAGCGCGAGCAAAAGAACAGTTCCTGAGTCGCGCTATTCAAAAAAGACAAAGGGCGCGGTCAGACCGCGCCCTTTGGCAAACGCATCACTCGCCCTGACGGGCCGGTGCGTCCAGTTCGAAAGCCGTGTGCAGAGCGCGCACAGCCAGTTCCAGATACTTCTCTTCGATCACAACGGAGACTTTGATTTCCGACGTCGAGATCATCTGGATGTTGATGCTTTCTTTCGCCAGGGATTCGAACATGCGGCTGGCCACGCCTGCGTGGGAACGCATGCCGACGCCGACGATCGAGACTTTGGCGATCTTGATGTCACCCACCACTTCACGGGCACCGATCTCGCGAGCGGTGTTTTCCAGCACGGTTTGTGCGGCCTGGAAATCATTGCGGTGCACGGTGAAGGTGAAGTCGGTGGTGTTATCGTGCGCAACGTTCTGCACGATCATGTCGACTTCGATGTTCGCGGCACTGATCGGGCCGAGAATCTTGAATGCAACGCCCGGGGTGTCTGGCACGCCACGGATGGTCAGCTTAAATTAAACGCAAAAGAAATAAATTCCGGAAAATATAGTATGTTCCATTGTTAACTCTTAATCAATAGTAATGAGGGTGCCCGGACCCTCCTTGAAGCTGTGCAGTACGCGCAGCGGAACGTTGTACTTGCCGGCGAATTCCACCGCACGGATCTGCAACACCTTGGAACCGAGGCTGGCCATTTCCAGCATCTCTTCGAAGGTGATCTTGTCCAGGCGTTGGGCCACGGACACCACACGCGGGTCAGTGGTGTAGACGCCGTCGACATCGGTGTAGATCTGGCATTCGTCAGCCTTCAAGGCTGCCGCCAGCGCCACGCCGGTGGTGTCGGAACCGCCACGACCGAGGGTGGTGATGTTGCCGTGCTCGTCGACGCCCTGGAAACCGGCGACAACCACCACACGACCTGCTTTCAGATCACCGCGAATCTTCTGATCATCAATCTGCAAGATACGCGCTTTATTGTGCGCGCTGTCCGTCAGAATCCGCACCTGATTACCGGTGTACGACACGGCCGGTACGCCGCGCTTGATCAGCGCCATGGCCAACAGTGCAATCGTCACCTGCTCGCCGGTGGAGACAATCACATCCAGCTCACGCGGAACCGGTTGGCCGTCGCCACTGATTTGCTTGGCCAGATCGATCAGACGGTTGGTTTCGCCGCTCATTGCCGACAGCACAACCACCAGGTCATCGCCGGCATCGCGGAATTTCTTAACCTTGTCGGCGACCTGCTCGATTCTCTCGACAGTGCCGACTGAGGTGCCTCCAAATTTCTGTACGATCAAAGCCATTTCAAAGCCGCCTCTGCCCATGAAGGGCGCCCAAATAATCACTCAAACAGCGTTCCGGCCGGCCACTAGACGACGGGCCGGACACCCTGCCTTATAAACCCTGCTCTACAAATGGAACAGTCAGGGCCAGTGCCGCATCCAGTGCGCCAGCGTCAGTACCACCGCCCTGCGCCATGTCTGGACGACCACCGCCCTTCCCGCCCACTGCCGCAGCGGCTTGCTTCATCAAATCACCGGCTTTGAGTTGGCCAGTCAGGTCTTTGGTTACGCCTGCAACCAGAACGACCTTTTCCTCATGGACACTGCCGAGCAGGATCACTGCGCGGCCGAGTTTGTTTTTCAGCTGATCGACCAGCGCCAGCAGCGCTTTGGCGTCCTGACCGTCCAGACGCACGGCCAGCACTTTCACGCCTTTGACATCCAGTGCGGAGGCCGACAGATCGTCGCCCGCCGCGCTGGCCGCCTTGGCTTGCAACTGCTCGAGTTGCTTCTCCAGCAGACGGTTGCGCTCCAGCACAGCCGACAGCTTGTCGATCAGGTTGTCGCGGCTGCCCTTGACCAGGTTGGCCGCTTCCTTGAGTTGTTCTTCTGCAGCGTTCAAGTAAGCCAGTGCCGCAGCACCGGTGACTGCCTCGATACGACGCACGCCCGAAGCAACACCGCCTTCGCTGATGATTTTCAGCAGGCCGATGTCGCCGGTACGGTTGGCGTGGATGCCACCGCACAGCTCGACGGAGAAACTACCACCCATGCTGAGTACGCGCACATTGTCGCCGTACTTCTCGCCGAACAGCGCCATGGCGCCCTTCTGCTTGGCGGTTTCGATATCGGTTTCTTCGGTTTCAACTTCGGAGTTCTTGCGAATCTCGGCGTTGACGATGTCTTCCAGCGCCTTCAACTGCTCAGGCTTGATGGCTTCGAAGTGGCTGAAGTCAAAGCGCAGGCGCTGACTGTCGACCAACGAGCCTTTCTGCTGCACGTGATCGCCCAGCACCTGACGCAATGCGGCGTGCAGCAAGTGAGTCGCCGAGTGGTTCAGCGAAGTGGCGTGACGCACGTCGGCTTCAACGTGGGTTTCCACCGGCGCGCCAACGATCAGGCTGCCCGATGCCAGCACACCGTGGTGCAGGAAAGCGCCGCCGGTCTTGGTGGTGTCGCGCACTTCAAAGCGGCTGCTGCCGGCCTGAATGTAGCCGCAGTCGCCGATCTGGCCGCCGGACTCAGCGTAGAACGGGGTCTGGTTCAGCACGACTACGCCTTCCTGCCCTTCACTCAAGATGTCCACGGACTGGCCATCTTTATAGAGAGCAACGACTTTCGCCGAACCGCTGGTGGCTTTATAACCGGTAAATTCGGTAGCCACATCAACCTTGACCAGGCTGTTGTAGTCCATGCCGAAGGAGCTGGCGGAACGGGCACGGACGCGCTGGGCTTCCATTTCGCGCTCGAAGCCTTCTTCGTCGATGGTCAAGCTGCGCTCGCGAGCGATGTCGCCAGTCAGGTCCATCGGGAAACCGTAGGTGTCGTAGAGCTTGAACACGACATCGCCCGGCACCACGTCGCCTTTGAGCTCGGCCAGATCCTGCTCGAGGATCTTCAGGCCGTGCTCCAGAGTCTTGGAGAACTGCTCTTCTTCGGCTTTCAGCACGCGCTCGATGTGCGCCTGTTGGGATTTCAGCTCAGGGAAGGCTTCGCCCATCTCGGCAACCAGCGCCGCAACGATCTGGTAGAAGAAGCTGCCTTTGGCCCCCAGTTTGTTGCCGTGACGGCAGGCGCGACGGACGATCCGGCGCAGCACATAACCACGGCCTTCGTTGGACGGCAGCACGCCGTCGGCAATCAGGAAGCCGCAGGAACGAATGTGGTCTGCCACGACTTTCAGGGAAGCCTGAGCGTCGTTGGTGCAGCCGATGGCCTTGGCCGATGCGGTCAGCAGGCTTTGGAACAGGTCGATCTCATAGTTCGAGTGAACGTGCTGCAACACGGCACTGATCCGCTCCAGGCCCATGCCGGTGTCGACCGACGGCGCTGGCAGCGGGTGCAACACGCCATCGGCGGTGCGGTTGAACTGCATGAACACGTTGTTCCAGATCTCGATGTAACGGTCGCCATCTTCTTCCGGCGAGCCCGGTGGGCCGCCCCAGATGTCGGCGCCGTGATCGTAGAAAATCTCGGTGCAAGGACCGCACGGGCCGGTATCGCCCATGGTCCAGAAGTTGTCGGAAGCGTACGGCGCGCCTTTGTTGTCGCCGATACGGACCATGCGCTCGGCCGGAACACCGATTTCTTTGGTCCAGATGTCGTAGGCCTCGTCATCGCTGGCGTAGACGGTGACCCAGAGCTTTTCTTTCGGCAGGTTCAGCCACTTGTCGGACGTCAGGAAGTTCCAGGCGTAGGTGATCGCGTCACGCTTGAAATAATCACCGAAGCTGAAGTTACCCAGCATTTCGAAGAAGGTGTGGTGACGGGCGGTATAACCGACGTTTTCCAGGTCGTTGTGCTTGCCGCCGGCGCGCACGCATTTCTGGCTGGAGACGGCGCGGGTGTACGCGCGCTTTTCCTGGCCCAGGAAGCAGTCCTTGAACTGGTTCATCCCCGCGTTAGTGAACAGCAGGGTTGGGTCGTTGCCCGGAATCAAAGAGCTGGAGGCTACACGGGTGTGGCCTTGCTCTTCGAAGAAGCGAAGGAAGGCTTCACGGATTTCTGCGCTTTTCATTAGGTTCTTCCACGGAGGCTGCGGCCAAAGGCCTGTGCGAAACGTCAACAGACGAAGCGACGGCAAAGGGCCGCATTATATCGGCCCAGCGCGCGGGGTACAGCGTGTTTATACGATAGAAACGGTCAATTGGACCGCTAAGGCGATCAGTTACGAGAAAAGTCGACGAATGTCGCCACAACTTGCTCGATTTGAGCGCGGTCCACGTCCATGTGAGTGACCATTCGCAAGCGCCCGGCAGCACTCAGCTTAATGCCGCGTTCGGCCGCAAAGGCCTTGATCGCCTCGGCCTTGTCGCCCATTTGCACGTAAACCATGTTGGTCTGCACCGGTTCGACTTCGTAACCAGCCCTTTGCAGTCCGTCGGCCAGAAACTGCGCGTTGGCATGATCGTCGGCCAGACGCTGAACGTTGTTATCCAGCGCATAGAGCCCCGCCGCGGCCAATAGACCTGCCTGGCGCATGCCGCCACCGACCATTTTTCGCAGGCGGCGCGCCTTGCCGATCAACTCCGCCGAGCCGCACAACACCGAACCGATCGGCGCGCCCAGGCCTTTGGACAGGCAGACCGAGACCGAATCGAAGTGCTGGGTTATCTCGCGGGCATCAACCCCCAACTTGACGGCCGCGTTGTAGAGCCGAGCGCCGTCCAGGTGCAAGGCCAGTCCATGTTCACGGGTAAAACTGCGCGCCCGGGCGAGATACTCCAGCGGCAGGACTTTGCCCTGCATGGTGTTTTCCAGCGCCAACAACCGCGTGCGGGCGAAATGGAAGTCGTCCGGTTTGATCGCGGCAGCGACCTGCGCCAGGTCCAGCGAGCCGTCGGCCTGCACTTCCAGCGGCTGCGGCTGGATCGAGCCGAGCACCGCCGCGCCGCCACCTTCGTACTTATAGGTATGCGCCTGCTGGCCGACGATGTATTCCTCACCCCGTTCGCAATGAGCCATCAGGCCCAGCAAGTTGCTCATGGTGCCCGTTGGCACGAACAACGCAGCGGCAAAACCCAAACGTTTTGCCAGTTCCGCTTCCAGACGATTGACCGTCGGATCTTCGCCATAGACATCGTCACCGGTGGCCGCACTGGCCATCGCGTCGAGCATCCCGGCGGTCGGTTGGGTGACGGTGTCGCTGCGTAGATCGATAACGCTCATGAATCGGGCCTCGGTAAGCAGGGGAAAATTCCTTTCAGGTAGGAATTACTGCGGTCATGACAACGATTAATCAACCCCAGGCGAAGGAAAAGACCCGTCAAGCGAGCGAAAAAGTCGATAGCAATCATCAGATAGCAGCAATGCACGGCTCGGAAATATGTGTTAAAAACGCTTCGCCGCCAGACAATCTGGCGGCAAAACGTTCTCAGGGCGGGGTGCAACTCCCCACCGGCGGTAATTGCGCGCAATGCGCATAGCCCGCGAGCGCTTGATGACAGACACGGTTTCGGCGGTGTCTGGCGGCAAGGTCAGCAGACCCGGTGTGATTCCGGGGCCGACGGTCATAGTCCGGATGAAGAGAGAACGGGATTGGCGCCAAAGGGCCGTCCGCGGGCATTCGTGCGAGCGTGCGCACCCTTAAATCCCATTCGATTCATATGCCCTGTTTTTTTCATAAACAGGAGTCAGAACATGCAACCCACCGCAATCGATAGCAAAAGCAAAAACCATCAGGGCGAGCGCGTTGCGTTCATCCAGGCCTGCTGGCACAAGGAAATCGTTGATCAGAGCCGTAAAGGCTTTGTCGCCGAAATGATTGCCCAGGGTTATCAGGAATCGGAGATCGATTTCTTCGAAGTCGGCGGCGCCTTTGAAATTCCACTTCACGCCAAGCTGCTGGCCAAGTCCGGCCGTTATGCCGGCATTGTTGCCGCAGGCCTGGTGGTCGACGGTGGCATCTACCGTCACGAATTCGTCGCCCAGTCAGTGATCAGCGGCCTGATGCAGGTTCAGTTGGAAACCGAAGTGCCGGTGTTCTCGGTGGTTTTGACCCCGCACCACTTCCATGCCGGTGAAGAGCACCAGAAGTTCTTCTTCGAGCATTTCGTGCATAAGGGCCAGGAAGCGGCGAAGACCTGTGCGGATACGCTGCACAAGATGCGTGCGTTGCGTCGCAGCGAGCCGCGCGCGGTAGCTGTCTAAACACCGAGCCAGCCCCCGTAGGAGCGAGGCTTGCCCGCGAAGGCGATTTCATAATCAACATTGATGTTGAATTTAAAATCGCTTTCGCGGGCAAGCCTCGCTCCTACAGGGGACCACTGTGTCTGTTATGCCAGGTTTTCGTCGGTGGTCGGCACGATCAGGATGCCGGCACGCAGGCCGTTCTTGACCTTGGGGTTCGGGAAGATGATCCGGGCGCCCTTCTCTTCGATGATCCAGCGGGTCTGGGCGATGTCTTCGGCCAGCACGTAACCCACGTCCAATTCCGAAAAGTTCTCGATGTCCGCCGGCAGGTTCAGGCGGAAGCTATCGCTGTGCTTGATGATTTCCCGCGCCACGCTAAACAACTGCAAACCGTCCAGTCCTTCGTCGGTCACCGCAGGCTCGGTGCCTTCGATGATCTGTTTGAGGCGGGTCTCAAGCAGCGAGACGTTAACCCCGTCGTTCTGCCCGAACGGCCGCGCCTTGCCCAGCTCAAGGGTGAAAGACTCGGCACCGAGCTTGTCGTAGGTATAGGAGCTGAACACGATCGACGGCTTGTTCTGCAACAACACCGCTTCCATTCCCGCAGCGCGCAAGCGGGCCAGCTCCAGGCGTGAATGCTGGCGCCCTTCTTTCCAGGGATACAACGCGAACTGCTCGATCTTCGAGCCACGAATCGCGGTGTGCAGGTCGTAGTGCAGGCGCTCACGATCCGGCAGGCTGAAAAAGCTCGCCGCCAACCGCTCCAGTTCACAGGCGCGCAGGGCTTCGGAACCGCTGGTTTGTTCGTGACGGCCGTTGAACAGCCGATTGACGTCCTGCTCGACGAAACGCTCGCCTTTGCGAATCGCTTCCGGGTTGCCGAACAGGAACAGAATACGTGCGCGCGGCTTCAAGTCGCCGCGGGCGATGTCATGCAACAGGCGATCGAGCAGCTCGATCGGCGCTGTTTCGTTGCCATGGATACCTGCCGACAGCAGCAAGTCCTGGCCATTGTCGCGAGCCTCAGGTGGCCGGACCTCCAGCGCACCTTCGCTCAACCAGCGCATGCGCACGCCTTCGACAGTCAGTTGAGTCTTCTCCGCCGGTTCGCGGCCGGCGAGGGTCAGTTCAAGCAGTTTGCCGAGGGCGAGCATAGCGCGGTTTCCTTAGTGGTCGTGTGCGCAATCCGGGCCGTGCACGTGGTCTTCGTCGCCGACTTCAGCCGGTTCCATTTCCAGTTGCAGACTTACCAGATTAGTCGCCAATGGGCGCAGCAGCAGGTTTGCGTATTCAGCGTCACCTTCTTCAACGTCCACGCCGATCAGCAACTGGCCGCGGCCGTCCTGCTGGATCCACAGCTCTTTGCCTTGCCACAGGACCGCGACGCGGGTGCAGGAAGTTTCCAGTTGCGTGCCGTCGGTGTCTTCAAGGATCAGCTGCAGGGTATCGCTCATGTTTTTACGCTCTCGACGTTCAATTGATCTGGAATGGATAAACCGCGCCCAGTTTAAGGATTTGCGTCAGTTCATCCAGTGCCGTCCGGCACTCAAGCAGCAATTGCGGGTCCGCCAGGTCGGTTTCGGCCATGCGGTCGCGGTAGTGCTTGTCGACCCATTCGGTCAACGTGCCGTACAACGGTGCCGTCATGATAACCCCTGGGTTGACGGCCGCCAGTTCGGTTTCATTCAGGGCGACACGCAACCGCAGGCAAGCCGGGCCGCCGCCGTTCTGCATGCTTTGTTTCAGGTCGAAAACCTTCACTTCGCGGATCAGGCCGCCGGAGCTGGTCAGGCCTTGCAGGTATTGCCAGACGCGCTCGTTGCCACGGCACTCTTCCGGCACGATCAACAGCATCGAACCGTCAGGACGCGTCAGCAACTGGCTATTGAACAGGTAGGAACGAACGGCGTCTTCGACGGTGACGGCGGAACGCGGTACGCAGATTGACTGGAATTTCCCACCGACTTTTGCGAGTTTGCCCTGCAATTCAGCGAGCATCTGCTCGGTGTCGAGGAACGCGTCCTCGTGATAGAACAGCACCTCGCCGTTACCCACCGCGATCACGTCGTTGTGGAACACGCCCTGATCGATCACCGAAGGGTTCTGCTGGGCGTAGACCACGCCGTCATCGCTCAAGCCGTGCAGGCGAGCAACCGCTTGCGAGGCTTCAAGCGTCTGGCGCGCCGGGTACTTCTGGGGGGCCGGGTAACGGGTGTCGAACGCACTGCGACCGAACACGAAGAACTCGACGCCAGCTTCACCGTATTCACGGCAGAAACGGGTGTGGTTGGCCGCACCTTCGTCGCCGAACTGCGCCACCGCCGGCAAAGCGGCATGGTGAGCGAAGTGCTGCTGGTCAGCGAACATCGCCCCCAGCACGCGGCTGGTGGTCGGGTGTTCGATGCTGCGGTGATATTTGCAGTTGAGGTTGGCAGCGGTGAAATGCACGCGGCCGTCGGCTGTGTCGGCACTTGGGCTGACCGTGGCGGCGTTGGCCACCCACATGCTCGACGCCGAGCAACTGGCTACCAGCAACGGCATCGCGTCTTTGGCGGCTTGCTCGATCACTTGCGCGTCGGTGCCGCTGAAACCCAAGCGGCGCAGCGCGGCGACGTCAGGACGTTCCTGGGGTGCCAGAACGCCTTGCTGAAAGCCCATTTCCATCAGCGCTTTCATTTTCGCCAGGCCTTGCAGCGCGGCTTCCTTCGGGTTCGAAGATTGCTGGCTGTTGCTCTGGGACGCGACGTTGCCATAGGACAAACCGCCGTAGTTATGGGTCGGCCCCACTAGACCGTCAAAATTGACTTCATAGGATTTCATCAGCGAGGCTCCACGAGAATCTGTTGTTATAGGCATCTGGTAACTATTCAGTAAGACCGGGTTGTGGCCTTCGCGGGCAAGCCTCGCTCCTACAGGTTTTGCGTAACCTTTGTAGGAGCGAGGCTTGCCCGCGAAAGCGGTCTTACGACATGCGCACGCCTGGGGTCAGCGCGGTCGGCAAGGTCAGGCTCGGGGTTTCCAGCGAGGCCACCGGGTACGCGCAGTAATCTGCGGCGTAGTAGGCGCTGGCGCGGTGGTTGCCCGAGGCGCCGACGCCGCCGAATGGCGCGCTGCTCGCGGCGCCGGTCAGCTGCTTGTTCCAGTTGACGATGCCCGCACGGCTTTCCAGCCAGAACTGCTGATAACGTGCTTCGGAATCCGACAGCAGACCGGCCGCCAAGCCATAGTCGGTGTCGTTGGCTTCAGCGATCGCCGCTTCAAAATCAGCGTAGCGGATCACTTGCAGCAGTGGGCCGAACAGCTCTTCATCAGGACGATCGGCAACTGCCGTCACGTCCAGGATGCCCGGCGTCAGCAACGCGGCTTGCGCCTGAGGCTGAGTCATTTCCAGCAGCGCCACGGCGCCATTGGCCAGCAGATGTTCTTGAGCATCCATCAGCGCTTTCGCAGCACCGAGGGAAATCACCGAGCCCATGAACGGTGCCGGTTGCTGATCAAACGCACCGACTTCAATCGTCGAACTGACCGCCACCAGACGCGCCAGCAACGTGTCGCCCCAGGCGCCCTGCGGCACCAGCAAGCGACGGGCACAGGTGCAACGCTGACCAGCGGAAATGAACGCCGACTGGATGATGGTGTAAACGGCAGCATCGAGGTCTGCAACCTGATCCACCACCAGCGGGTTGTTACCGCCCATCTCCAGCGCGAGGATCTTGTCCGGACGACCGGCGAATTGCTGGTGCAGGTGATTGCCGGTGCGGCTCGAACCGGTGAAGAACAAACCGTCGATGCCCGGGTTCGCCGCCAGGGCGATACCGGTTTCACGAGCGCCTTGCAGCAGGTTCAACACGCCCGCCGGCAGACCCGCTTCGATCCAGCATTTAACCGTCAGCTCAGCGACTTTCGGGGTCAGTTCGCTGGGCTTGAACAGCACGCTGTTACCGGCCAGCAGTGCCGGCACGATGTGACCGTTCGGCAAGTGGCCCGGAAAGTTGTAAGGCCCGAACACCGCCACCACGCCGTGTGGCTTGTGACGCAACACGGCGGTGGCGTCGCCCAGCGGGCCGCTCTTCTCGCCGGTACGCTCGCGGTAGCTCTGCACCGAGATCGCAATCTTGTTGACCATGCTGGTCACTTCAGTTGCCGCTTCCCACAACGGTTTACCGGTTTCCTCACCAATGGTGCGGGCCAGTTCGTCAGCGTGGTTCTTCAGCGCGGCGGCAAAGGCTTCAAGCACGGTAATGCGCTCTTCCAGCGTGCGGCGGGCCCAGCCCGGAAACGCCTGACGAGCAGCCTGCACGGCCGACTCAACCTGAGCGGCGGTAGCGCCTTCACCGGTCCACAGTACTTGCTGGGTCACCGGGTTCAGCGACTGGAAGGCTTCGCCCTGACCGGCCAGCCATTCACCTGCGATGTATAGCGAATTCATTATTTCGACTCCCTGGCAGCAGACAACGGAACGGCGCGCACTTGATCGCCGGCGTTGAGTTGAAGACGTTTGGCGGTCAGCGGATCGACGACCAACGTACCAGCGGCGAAGCGTGCTGGCGCGGCAGTGATCCGGCAGTCTTCGCGCTTGCGGTTGTGAATCAGGAATGGGGTTGCGTCGTCACCTGGCGTGCCGATGGCCAACACCAGTGCCTGGCTGTCGCGCACTGCGCGGATCTTGCCGGTTTCGCACTCCACCGCAGGGCCGGCGTCGAAGATGTCGACGTAGCCTTGGTAGCTGAAACCTTCGCTCTTGAGCATGGCCAGCGCCGGTTCGGTGTCCGGGTGAACCTGACCGATGACGTTGCGCGCGTCTGGCGACAGGAAGCAGGTGTACAGCGGGAATTTCGGCATCAGTTCGGCGATGAACGCCTTGTTGCCGACGCCAGTCAGGTAATCGGCCTGGCTGAATTCCATCTTGAAGAAGTGACGGCCCAGGCTTTCCCAGAATGGCGAGCGCCCGGCTTCGTCGGACACGCCGCGCATCTCGGCAATGATCTTGTTGCCAAACAACTGCGAGAATTCGGCGATGAACAGCATTCGCGCCTTGGCCAGCATGCGGCCGTTGAGGCCCGTACGGTAATCGGCGTGGAGGAACAGCGAGCACAATTCAGAGTTGCCGGTCAGGTCGTTGGCCAGGAACAGCGTCGGGATCTCGCGGTAGATGTTCAGCTCTTGCGAGGCGCTGACGGTCAGGCCAACCCGGAAGTTGTACCAAGGCTCACGCAGGCCGACAGCGCCAGCGATGGCGGAAATGCCCACCACGCGGCCGTCATCGTCTTCAAGCACGAACAGGTAGTCCGCATCGCCCCGCCCGGCTTCGCCGCGAAAGGTCTTCTCGGCCCAGCCGACCCGATGGGCCAGACGTTCTTCGTTGGCCGGCAAGGTGGTCAGGCCGGTGCCGGTGCTGCGGGCCAGGTCGATCAGAGCGGGTAAATCGCTGCTGCGTACAGGACGAACGATCATGCTATCTCCTCAAACGGGCCGCTTGCGCCACCCGCGAAACTTCGCTGCTTTCTAAACACTCAAGCAGTCGTTAAACCGCCACCAGGCGCACGCTGGCACCTTCTCCGACGCCCAGGGCTTCGGCCGCTTCCAGATCCAGGGTCACGGGTTTGCCCGGCGCGTAATCGAGCTCGAGCAATACGGCGCGGTAATCCTGCAACTGGGCGTTGGCCACCAGGTACTGACGACCGGCGCCTTTGACCGCTTCGCCGATTTTCACCGGCACCACACGGCTCTGCGCGATCGAACGGATCCCGGAGACGCGGGCATGCAACGTCGGGCCGCCGTCAAAAATGTCGATGTAATGATCGGTCTCGAAGCCTTCGCGCATCAGGATGTCGAAGGTTATCTGCGCTCGCGGATGCACCTGACCCATCGCTTCTTGAGCGGTGTCCGGCAGCAAAGGCACGTAGATCGGGTAATGCGGCATCAGTTCGGCGAGGAAGGTCCGGCTCTTCAGGCCGCACAGACGCTCGGCTGCGGCGTAGTTGAGGTCGAAGAAGTTGCGACCGATCGCATCCCAGAACGGCGAATCGCCATTTTCGTCGCTGTAACCGACGATCTCGGTCACCACGGAATCGGCAAAACGCTCCGGATGGCTGGCGACGAACAGCAAGCGACCACGGGAGTTGAGCTCGGCCCAAGGCGAACCCACCAGCTCGCGCTGCACGTAGAAGCTGGTCAGCAAGCTGTTGCCGGTCAGGTCGTGGCACTGCGAGAGCACGTGAATCTTGTTGTGAATCTTCAGCTCGCGGGACGCGTGCACGAAGGTTTCATTACGAAAGCTGTAGAACGGCTCGGAATAACCGGCGGAGGCAACGATTGCAGAGCAACCGACCAGTTTGCCGGTGGCCGAGTCTTCGAGGACAAAGAAATAGCTTTCTTCACCGTTGAAGCTGACTTCAGCGGAAAACGAGGCTTCGCTTGCGGCGATCTTGTCGCTCAGGCGTTCAACGTCATCCGGCAAGGAAGTGACACCAATCGGGCTGTCCGCAGCCAGACGCTGTACCTCGCCCAGATCAGCCATTTGCGCGGGGCGCATCACCAGCATGGTGTCACTCCTTTCTCATACTCTTTGAGGAAAATAAGCCGGCCCCTTGTAGGGGCGAGGCTTGCCCGCGAAGGCGGCGTGTCAGCCGATGATGATGGTGGCTGACACGCCGCCTTCGCGGGCAAGCCTCGCTCCTACAGAAAAGCGGGTCCGGCATAAAAATTGGGTTCGACGCCCGGATAGCCAGGCGCCGAAGGGTCTATCAGGCTTGCGTCAGCTTGGCCACGGCGCGTTCGAAGCGATCCAGGCCCTGATCGATGTCTGTGTCTTCAACCACCAGGCTTGGCGCGAAACGCACCACGTCCGGGCCGGCTTGCAGAATCATCAGGCCTTCACGCTCGGCGGCGTTGAAGATGTCTTTGGCCTTGCCTTTCCAGGCATCGCTCAGCACGCAACCAATCAACAGGCCCATACCGCGGACCTTGGTGAAGATGGCGTATTTCTCGCCGATCTGCTCCAGGCGCGCCTTGAACTTGTCGTGCTTGGCGTGGACGCCGGCCAGCACTTCTGGAGTGTTGATCACGTCGATCACCGCTTCTGCGACCGCGCACGCCAGCGGGTTGCCGCCGTAAGTCGTGCCGTGAGTGCCAACGACGAGGTGTTTGGCCAGGTCTTCGGTGGTCAGCATCGCCGCGATCGGGAAACCGCCGCCCAGGCTCTTGGCGCTGGTCAGGATGTCCGGAACCACGCCGTAATGCTGGTAGGCAAACAGATGGCCGGTGCGACCCATGCCGGTCTGCACTTCGTCGAAGATCAGCAGCGCGTTGTGCGCGGTGCACAGATCACGGGCGCCTTGCAGGTATTCAAGTTCAGCCGGGATCACACCGCTTTCACCCTGGATCGGCTCCAGCACCACGGCACAGGTCTTGTCGGAAATGGCGGCTTTCAAAGCGGCCAGATCGTTGTACGGCACGTGGGTGATACCGGTGATCTTCGGACCGAAACCATCGGAATACTTCGACTGGCCACCGACGTTCACGGTGAACAGGGTACGGCCGTGGAAGCTGTTGAGTGCGGCGATGATTTCGTACTTCTCGCTGCCGAACCGATCAAAACCGACGCGACGGGCCAGCTTGAAAGCGGCCTCGTTGGCTTCGGCGCCGGAGTTGCAGAAGAAAGCGCGCTCGGCAAAGGTGGCGTTGATCAGCTTATGCGCCAGGCGCAGGGCCGGCTCATTGGTGAACACGTTGGACACGTGCCACAGCTTGTTCGCCTGCTCGGTCAGGGCACCGACCAGCGCCGGGTGCGCATGGCCCAATACGTTAACGGCAATCCCGCCGGCGAAGTCGATCAGCTCGCGGCCAGACTGGTCCCAGACGCGGGAACCGGCGCCACGCACAGGAATGAATGCGGCAGGCGCATAGTTGGGAACCATTACCTGGTCGAAATCGGCGCGTTCTACCGCAGCGTGCTCAACGGACATCGGAGTCTCCTGAAGAGGAACACTCGCCGGAAACTGGCGAGCGATGGGGGGATTGTAAGGACAGTTTTCAGCCCGGCCTTGCCGCCAAGCGACAACTTCTTATAGCGCAAACCCCGGTTTTTCCCGGGTTTACGGCAATGCGACATATAGGGTCGCAAAGGCGCAGTTTAAACCGCCGGCACAGGTTATAGGCAGGCTTGTCGAGCGGTGCGGTAAATATGTACCGCACAAAACCGATCTTCGTCTGTTTTGCTGGCGACTCATCCAAACGCTAAGGGAATAGCGCATGAGTCGACACGAAAACGATCGCCCTTCAAATGTCGGTGGCAATGAATCCGCCACTCAACCAGACGATCACTACCATCACCTGTTCAACAATCTGCCGACCTGGGTATTGGAAGCATCGCCCGCTACACGCGACGCCCTCAAAACCGCCTCGCTTGCCACGCCGCACTGGCACGGCACCGCGACATCCCTGCAACACCAGTCGCTGAAAAAGCTCAGCCAGGAACACTGGACCCAGCGAAATCGACTGGACTCAACGCTGTCGAAGCTGCAAAGCGCACGCGCCTTTGCCGAAACCCTGCTAAGCGTGGCCCTGAAAACCCGGTTTGATCTGGAACTGGACGTTAAAACCACCTTCCTGCGCCTGTACATCCCGCAAACCGTGCCCTGGTTCGGGATCAAGACGGGCGCCGCGCGCACCTGGACCGTGTCGCTGCTCGACGCCGCCCTGCACAACTTCCAGGAATCGGAAATGGCGGCTGATGCTTATGAGTCCGCCTCGACGTTTATTACCGAACCGTCGCCCGCCGGGCAGTTCGATACGCTGCCGGCGGTCAATCAGAAGCTGACCGTCGCGGCCTTTGCGCGACTGTGCCGGGAACTGGACATCGGCGCCCGGTACAACACGTACCTCAAAGACACTCTGGGGCTGACCAACCCGGTGGCCGGCGCGGTGTTGAAACCAAAGGTGATCAGCTCACACAAATCGGCACTCAAAGCGGCGCTGCAAATGGCTCATATCCGCAAGGATATTTCAGAGGACGCCTATGTCTCGATCCTGCGTCTTGTGGAAGGACGTTCCGGGGTGCGACTCAATGGCCAACCGCTGTACGGTCATGACCTGACCATCATGTCTTCCTCCCTGACCGGGATTGTCATTTTCGCGCCGAGCCTGGAGCGCGCACGCAAGGGAACACGGATCATCGCCTACATTCCCGACGATCCGGAGCATCCGCTCAAGGAATACCCGAACACCCTGGCGTTCCTGACCGAACTGACCCGCAAGCTGCGCGCCCCCGCCTACCAGACGTTCTTCAGCCGCTTCGTCGAGCACAAGGAAAGGGGCCATTTTTTCGCTGATCTCAACCATCGTCTCCAGCGCGTGACCTGGCATCAGCACAAGCGGGGCGACCCACTGCCGAGCTGGCGCGAAACGCCCATCGACAGACCCAACCTGCGGTTTTCGATGACGCCGTTCAGCGCGGACCTGTGGAATCATCTCTATCAGCGACAACTGAACAAGATCCTCAACGATGCCAGCACGCTGGCTGTCTCCACCGCCTCTGCCGACCGAAACGCGCGATGGGCATTGTGGGATGCCTTCAGCAAAGTGGCTTCGACGCTGCTTGAAATCGCGGCGTTCGTGGCATTGCCGTTCGTCCCGTTTCTCGGCGAAGTGATGTTGGGTTATATGGCCTACCAGTTACTCGACGAAACCTTCGAAGGCATTGTGGAATTGGCCGAAGGGCTGAAAAAAGAGGCGGTCGGGCATCTGATTACGCTCGCTGAAACAGTGGTTCAAGTGGGCACATTCGCGGTGGGTGGTGCGATTGCTGCCGGCGCCTTCAGCCGTTTGCTTTCGCACGAAGCGGTCGCGCTGGTCGACCCGCTCAAACCCGTCGCAACGCCGAAAGGAAAAATCCGCTACTGGAAGCAGGATCTGACACCTTACGAACAAGCACAGCGTTTGCCCGACGGCGCAAAACCCGATCAGCTTGGCCTCTATCGCAACGAGGGCAAGACGCTGCTGCCCCTGGAAGGAAAACTGTATGCCGTGAAACCCGATGGCACATCCGGCGCGTATCAGATCGAGCACCCGACCCGGGCCGATGCCTATCAGCCTTCTTTACTGCACAACAACTACGGCGCCTGGCACACCGAGCTGGAGCAACCGCTGGAATGGGATCGGGAAACGGTCATGCGTCGCCTCGGCCAGGATGTCGAGTCGTTCAGCAACGCCGAGCGCGAGCAGATCCTGCGGGTCAGCGGTTACCACGACAACGCCGTGCGCGAAATGCATGCCGAACATTACCGCCCGCCTTCGCTGCTGACCGACACGATCAAGCGTTTCAGAATCAACCGGGACATTGACACCTTTATCGAGCAGATCGGCAGCGATCAAGCCGAGCACTACCGAAAGGCCGATGTAACCCTGCAACATCAACTGCTGAGCGGCTACGACGCCTGGCCTGTCGACACGCCGATGCCGACACCGGAAGCCCAAACGTCGGCCTTCAGACAACGGACCGCCGAACTCGCCCGGAACTACCGCAAGTCACTGTTCGACCTGCGTTATCGCGCGCTGGAAAAAACCGATGACCTGCGAGTCCAGCGACTGCTCGATGATGTGCAGGGGCTACCCACCGATATCGCCGAAGAACTGGTAAGCAATGCGTCCGGCACCGAGCTGAAACAGCTGCACAACGGCCGAACGCCCCAGCGACTCAAGGACGCAGCGCTCAAAGCCATGGAAGCCGTGCGCGCAACCCGGGCGAGTGAAGGCTTTTATGCCGAAGCGCTGGACACCACCGACACCCACCGACTGGCCTTGCAAAGCCTGAACTCACTGCCGGATTTACCAGCCGAACTGCGTATCGAAGTGAGGGACTACTCTGCCGAGGGAACCTTGCGCGACAGCATTGGGCAGCCCGATGCGCCCATTCAAAAAACACTGATTCGCGCTGAAGACGGGACTTACCAGGTTGACCAAGACAATGGTTCGACGCCGGGGGATTTTTATCAGGCCCTGTTCCGGGCGCTGCCGGATGCGCAACGCAATAAGCTGAACCCTTCGATCGCAGACGCCCGAGCACTTAAACAGCGCATCGCCGAACACGCGCTGGAGCAACCGGGTTTACGCAGGCTGTACGCAAAAAATCCCCATCGAAAACCGTTGTATGACCCGACCACCATGCGCCTGCCCGGTGGTGCTGAAGGTTATGCTCGAGTCAACCGCGAGACACCGACGCTCAACGATCGGGTTCGCGAGGTTTACCCCAACCTGCCTCAGGAAGAAATGCAGTCGATTGTCCAGGCACTGCAACTTCATCCCGATGGTGCTCGCGTAGAACTTTCACGTTTGAGGAGGGAGCTGGCCCGACTGCATCAGGACCTGCGCGCCTGGGTCGGCGACTCACCCACGGCTCATCCTGAAACCGGGCGCCCGCTCAGCGAGCTGGAGCAACAAGCCGAGCGAAACAATCGCCGGTTGCTGGCCCAGGAAATCCAGCGCAGCTGGCGGCGACAGTCCGACCGGGACTTCGACACACCGGAGGGGGTTACTCAGTATGTGCTCAGGTTTGAAGAGCCGATCCTCGGTGACTTGCCGTCACTGAATGCCGACTTCAGTCATGTGTCACGACTGTCCTTGGAAGGCACCCGCAGCGTGCAGGGCATTCCCGCGTTTCTGCAGGGCTTCAGCGGGCTGCGTCGCCTGGAACTGCGCCGATTTTCCCTGGCCACGCTCCCCGACCCCATCAGCCGAATGCCAAACCTTCACGCCCTGGTGCTAAGCGATTGCGGCATCAAGGTCGACGCAGCCACGTGGTCGAAGCTGACGTCATTGAACAAACTGGCGATGCTGGACCTGTACAAAAATCCGTTTGAAACCCTGCCGCGCATCGACACGATGAGCGAACTGGTGCATCTGGACCTGAGCGACACCCGCCTGACAGGGATTCCGGCCAGCGCTCTGCAACACCCGAAGCTCGAAACCCTCCTGCTGATGAACAACCGCATCAGCGAGTTGCCTGCCGGGTTATTCGAGAGCTCGCTGTACGACAAGCGCGGCCTGCACCTCACCCACAACCCGCTTTCGAACAGCGCCCGAGAACTGATCAAGCAACACCACTCCGAGAACGCCTACGACATGGGCGTCTATGCTCCCGAAGCAGATATTGATCGCGTCAAGACGTTGTACCCCGGCATGGAAGTCGAACAGGCCAGCGAGTTTGTCTACGAATTGCCGGGGACTCTGGCGGATGGCCGTACCTATCTGACACGCCTTGAAGAAGAGCTCACCCAACTGAAAAATGATTTGTCTGCGTGGACTGCCGATGTTCCGGACCGGCATGCCGTGACGGGCGAAGCGTTCAGCGCCGACCAACTCGCTGCCGAGCACGCCAACCGAGACGAATTCAAGCAGGCACTTGAGAAGTGCTGGCAACGTGAGTCTGAACTGGATGATTTCAACGACACACTTGAGCCGACGTTCGAACTCAGGGTTCGTCCGGTCATCAATGGAGAACTGCCGGCCCTGAGTGCAGATTTCAGTCATGTTTCCGCGCTGGAGGTGCACAGTGCCGAGGGCGCTACGCGACTCGGGCGTTTCCTCGAGTCCTTTCCCAACCTCAAGAGCCTGAGGCTGCGCGAGTGTGACCTTGGTGACATTCCCGATTCGGTCTTCAAAATGGGGCGCTTGCGCTCACTGTCGCTTCCCGATTGCCGGGTCAGCCTGTCAGCAGAGACGGCAAGCGCATTGGCAGGAATGGAACAGCTTGACTACCTCGACCTAGGCTTCAACCCGCTGGGACGCACGCCTGATCTGAGTCAAATGCCGGAACTGTCGACAGTATTGCTCAACGACACCGGCATCACCGACATACCCGATGGCCTGCTTCACCTGACGGACCTGGACTGGGCCGACTTGAGCATGAATGCGATTACCGAGGTGCCCAGCGACTTGCTGGAATTACCGGTGGAGGTTGCCGAAAACATCACCTTGAGAGGCAATCCGTTTTCGGAGGAAAGCCTCGCGCGACTGGTCCGCTACTTTGAACTGACCCGTGCGGATTTTGGTGTGGAAGAGGTCATCAACCGAGGTGAAATGCAGGTTTCCACCTCAGAGGGTTCCGAGATCGACGAGTAAAATCAGCCGCGTTCGGACGGCACCGACGACAACTCGAATGGACTGCTGCTGCGCCGCTGGTTGCGATCTTCCCGCGGCGTGGCGCCGAAGAAGTTGCGGTAGGCGCTGGAGAAATGCGGCCCCGAGGAGAAGCCACACGACAGGCCGATCTGGATGATCGACTTGCTGGTTTGCATCAACATTTGCCGGGCCTTGTTCAGGCGCAGTTCCAGGTAGTACTGGCTCGGCACACGGTTGAGGTATTGCTTGAAGATCCGCTCCAGTTGTCGACGGGACACGCACACGTGCTGGGCGATTTCGTCGGTGGTCAGCGGTTCTTCGATATTCGCTTCCATCAGCAACACCGCTTGGGTGAGCTTCGGATGGCTGGAGCCCAAGCGGTTCTGCAATGGAATGCGTTGGCGCTCGCCGCCCTCGCGGATGCGCTCGACCACCAGTTCTTCGGAGACGGCACCGGCCAGTTCGGCGCCGTGATCACGGGCCAGCACCGCCAGCAGCAAGTCGAGCACCGACAGGCCGCCGCAAGCGGTCAGACGATCACGATCCCAGTCAAACAAATGACTGGTGGCGATGACTTTAGGGAAACGCTCAGTGAAATCGTCCTGCCAGCGCCAATGCACGGCAGCGCGGTAACCGTCGAGCAAACCCAGTTGCGCCAACGGGTAAACACCGGCAGACAAACCACCGATCACGCAGCCAGCACGCACCAGTTGTTTCAGCGAACTACTGAGTGCCGGTGCGAGTGTGGTTGGCGGCTCATCGGCGAGCAGAAACAGTTTGTGAAAGTTTTCGAGCTTGCCGGCCCACGGTTCACCCGGCAATTGCCAGGCGCCTTCGGTCGGCGGTTCGGCCTGCAAAAACGACAATTCGTAGACAACATCCGGATGCACACGCTGGGCAACACGCAAGGCCTCCTCAGCCAGCGCAAGCGTCAGTGCTTTAGTGCTGGGCCAAATCAGGAAACCAATTCGATGGGCAGTCATGGCGGGCAATCCGAAACGAAAACAGTGATGAAGGCATGGGCCAATGCTAGCCCGTAAATGAACGCAAATCTCAAAACCAGCAGCAACTCCCTGTAGGAGCGAGGCTTGCCCGCGAAAGCGGTGTATCAGTCAACATCATTGCTGTCTGAACCACCGCCTTCGCGGGCAAGCCTCGCTCCTACAGGGATCGGGGTCAGCTTCTAATTTGCGAAGCATGCACTATCCCGGTGCGCAACGGGAGTTCGCTTTACTTCAGGCTGCCCGAGAGGAATTGCTGCAAACGTTCAGACTGTGGATTGACCAGCACTTCGCGCGGGTTGCCGCTTTCTTCAACGACGCCTTTGTGCAGGAACACCAGCTGATTCGACACTTCACGGGCGAAGCCCATTTCGTGCGTCACCACCACCATGGTCCGGCCTTCCAGCGCCAGGGCCTGCATCACTTTCAGCACGTCGCCGACCAGTTCCGGGTCGAGTGCCGACGTCGGTTCGTCAAACAGCATCACCTCAGGTTCCATCGCCAGCGCACGGGCAATCGCCACGCGCTGCTGCTCGCCGCCGGACATGTGGCCCGGGTAAGCGTCTTTACGATGCGCCACGCCCACCTTGTTCAGGTAGTGCTCGGCCTTTTCACGGGCCTCGGCCTTGGACATGCCCAGCACGTGAACCGGCGCTTCCATGATGTTTTCCAGCGCGGTCATGTGCGACCACAGGTTGAAATGCTGGAACACCATCGACAGGCGCGAACGCATGCGTTGCAGCTGTTTCGGGTCGGCCGCTTTCATCGCGCCGTCCTTGTTCGCCACCAGTTTCAGCTCTTCGTTGTTGAGCAGAATCCGGCCCGCGTGCGGCTGTTCGAGCAGGTTGATGCAGCGCAGGAAAGTACTTTTGCCGGAGCCACTGGAGCCGATGATGCTGATCACATCGCCGGCCGCCGCTTTCAGGGACACGCCCTTGAGCACTTCGTGACTGCCATAGCGTTTATGCAGGTCTTGGACTTCAAGTTTGTACATGCGGTCGGTTCTCACAAAAACAGTCAGTCAGTCGTTGAGCAAGCGCCCGTGACGCAGCGCTTCGCGCCCCGCCACCTTGGCCAGCCAGAAACCGGGTTGGGCATAACGCAGCCGTTCAATGGCAAACAGCACCCCGGACGTACCAGCACACACCGTGCTGACCCGATCCGATAACGGATCGATCACTTCGAAAATCTCGTCGCCGGCTTCGATCCACTCGCCGGGTTTACGCAAGAAACTGATCACGCCAGGGTGCGGCGCGAACAGCAATTCAGTGCCTTCGAACGGCAGGCCTTCGCAAGCGTCTTGCGCAGGTTTCGGCCATTCGCCGCTGATCAGACCCTGCTCGGCGAGGAACGCCAGAATACCTTCAGCGTACGCCTCGGCCTCAGCGCGACCGGTATCGGCCTGACCACCTAATTCAATGGTAGTCGCCAGGCAGGCCAGCGGGATTTGTGCATCAGGAAACTGACGCGACAGTCGCAACCACGGCAGCGAGCAAGCCTCGTCAAAGGAACTGCCGCCGGAATCTTCCGCCAGCAGCCCCACTTTCACATTCAGGTGCGCGGCGAGCGAACGCCATT
The DNA here is from genome assembly GCF_044759925.1 of Pseudomonas sp. NPDC099000. Lineage (NCBI taxonomy): Bacteria > Pseudomonadati > Pseudomonadota > Gammaproteobacteria > Pseudomonadales > Pseudomonadaceae > Pseudomonas > Pseudomonas sp. NPDC099000. Next base: position 40,022 of record NZ_JBIWAF010000025.1, on the reverse strand, counting down.
GCGGCCAGTGTTGCGGCAAGGCGTACATGTGCAGCGCCGCTTCGGTATCGCAATGCAAGTCCAGCACGACATCAGCGGTGCAAGCGTGGCTGAGCAGGATGCGCTGCATGCCTTGCAGCTGACTCGCGGCCGGCGGCAATGCGGCCAGCGCATCGCTCATGGCCTGACGGATCAGCTGAATATTGGCGTGCGGATCATCACCCAGACGCCCTTCCACCGCGGCGGCCACTGGCGCGCTTAGCTCGACGAAATCCCGGTTGAAGTTCTTGCCGCTGCCCGCTTCGAAACGACCTTGATGGCTGCCTTGCAACAGTTGACCGAGGCCCAGTGGATTGGCCACCGGTACCAGTTCGATCACGCCGTTGAGCAAGCCTTGGGCTTCGAGTTCGGTCAGGCGCTTTTTCAGCTCCCAGGCCGTGCGCATCCCCGGCAGTTCATCGGCGTGCAGGCTGGCCTGGATGTAAGCCTTGCGCTCACCCGTGCCGAAGCGGAACACCGAAATCTGGCGTTCGCTGCCCAGGTGGTTCCACGGCAATGAATGATCGATGCGTTCCATATCAGTGCTTCCGCGGGGCCAGATAGCCCAGCCAGCGGCGCTCGGCCAGTTTGAACAGCTTCACCAGAATGAAGGTCAGGCACAGGTAGAACACACCCGCCGTGATGTAGGCTTCAAACGGCAAGTAGAACTGAGCGTTGACCGTGCGCGCGGCGCCGGTGATGTCGATCAGGGTCACGATGGACGCCAGACTGGTGGTCTGCAGCATCATGATCACTTCGTTGCTGTACTGCGGCAGCGCCCGGCGCAGGGCCGAGGGCAGCAGGATGCGCTTGTACATTTTGTAGCGCGACATGCCCATGGCCTTGGCCGCTTCGATTTCACCGTTCGGCGTGGCACGCAGGCTGCCGGCGATGATTTCAGCGGTATAGGCGCTGGTGTTGATCGCAAAGGCCAGGCACGCACAGAACGTCGCGCTGGACAGCCATGGCCACAAGAAGCTTTCACGTACCGCTTCGAATTGCGCCAGCCCGTAGTAGATCAAAAACAGCTGCACCAGCATCGGCGTGCCGCGGATCACGTAGGTGAAGAGCCAGGCCGTCATGTTGACGACTGCGTTCTTCGAGACGCGCATCAGCCCCAGCGGCAGTGCCGCCAGCAGGCCGAAGAACAGCGACAGCGCGAGCAATTTGAGGGTGGTCACCAGGCCGCCGAAGTACAGCGGCAAGGCCTCCCAAATGACGTTGTAGTCGAAGATCATAGATCAGCCGCCCTTACGCCTACCGAGTAGCGCTTCTCAAGGTGACGCAATGCCAGCAACGAGACACTGGTGATCACCAGGTACATCGCCGCCACTGCGAGGAAGAAGGTGAAAGGCTCGCGGGTGGCATCTGCCGCCTGCTTGGCCTTGAACATCATGTCTTGCAGACCCACCACCGAAATCAGCGCGGTGGCCTTGGTCAGTACCAGCCAGTTGTTGGTGAAGCCCGGAATCGCCAGGCGAATCATCTGCGGCACCAATACCCGGAAGAACACCTGAAAACTGCTCATGCCGTAGGCCATGCCGGCTTCAGCCTGCCCTTTGGGGATCGCCATGAACGCGCCGCGGAAAGTTTCCGACAGGTACGCACCGAAGATGAAGCCCAGGGTGCCGATACCGGCGGCCAGCGGGTTCAGGTCGATGTAGTCGTCAAAGCCGAGCATCGGCGCCACGCGGTTGAGCAGGTCCTGGCCGCCGTAAAAAATCAGCAGGATCAGTACCAGATCGGGAATACCGCGGATCACCGTGGAATACAGGTCGCCCAGCCAGGCCAGCCAGCGAATCGGGGACAGACGCAGCGCAACGCCGATCAGACCCAGAAAGATGGCCAGGACCATGGACGACAAGGCGAGCTGAAGCGTCAGCCATGCGCCATCGAGGATGACAGCCCCGTAGCCTTTCAACATGATTCAGGTCCTCGAAAAGGGGGATGAAAAAATGGCGCAAACCTCAGAGATCCTGTTGCTTGCGCCATTTCGGACTTGTCGCCGAGACGTGTTACTTGCCGTAGATATCGAAGGCGAAGTATTTGTCCTGGATTTGCTTGTACTTGCCGTTCTCGCGAATGGCCGCGATCGCGGTGTTGATCTTGTCTTTCAGAGCGTCGCCCTTGCGAACCGCGATACCCACGCCGTCGCCGAAGTATTTGACATCGGTGAAGGCCGGGCCAACGAAGGCGAAACCTTTGCCGGCGTCGGTTTTCAGGAAACCGTCATCCAGCAGCGTAGCGTCTGCCACGGTGCCGTCGAGGCGGCCAGCGGCCACGTCGAGGTAGATTTCGTTCTGCGAACCGTAAGGCTTGATCTCGGCACCCAGCGGGGCCAGGACTTCGCGGGCGAAACGCTCGTGGATCGAACCACGTTGCACGCCGATGTTTTTGCCCTTCAACTCGGCCAGGCCTTCGCTGACTTGAGTGCCGGCCTTCATGACCAGGCGAGCCGGGGTGTTGTAGTACTTGTTGGTGAAGTCCACGGATTTCTTGCGGTCTTCAGTGATCGACATGGACGACAGGATCGCGTCGATCTTGCGCACTTTAAGCGCCGGGATCAGACCGTCGAACTCTTGCTCGACCCAAGTGCACTTGACCTTCATCTCTTCGCACAGGGCGTTGCCGATGTCGTAGTCGAAACCAACGATGCTGCCGTCCGGTGCTTTGGAAGCGAACGGAGGGTAAGCCGCTTCGATACCGATTTTCAGAGGCTTTTCATCGGCGAAAGTCGGCAGGGACAGCACGGACAGTGCCAGGGCGCCAAGCAGCATGAGTTTCTTCATCTTGGGACTCCATCGGTAAAGGGCTAAAACGGCAGAGTGAGCGACAGCCCAATATGCGAATGAGTGGAACCGGTAAGCGATGCTGCGTCCTACAGCGCATGTGCGAATTTCAACACAGGCAACGACGAGCGAGTGATCGGCATTCTAACGACAGGCCCGAAGCCGATATTTCTTCAATGCGACAACTAATTACAGAAGCACCGAGAAAGCCGCCCGGGCGCGTTGACAGCCTTGCAAATTCATGCAAGAGCAAAAGACAGTGAACCGATCTATATTGCAAATTGCGGGCCTATTATTGGCAAACCCTTCTAATCCGGCAAGCGCAGCGTTGTGTCTTATTTTTTATTGGGGTTGCAGCGGCCCGGGAATGGGGGTTGGCGTTTCCCAATGCCCCGTCTAGGAGCGTGCGGTTACACATTCAGTAACTTGAAGGGTGGCGGGTAACAGTGGGAATTGGCTTACGGATGAAGCCGATAATTATTGGGCGATGTTGATTCCGATGATCGTTCACACGCTCCGCGTGGGAATGCATCCAGTGACGCTCTGCGTCACATGCAGTAAGGGACGCGGAGCGTCCCGGGCGGCATTCCCACGCAGAGCATGGGAACGATCGGTACGAAAAAGCCCCGCTCGGCGCAATGCCGGACGGGGCTTCGATGACTCAAGAATCAGCGCTTACGCGACGTTCATGATCTTGTGCTCATCAATCAAATGCTGCACCACACCCGGATCGGCCAGGGTGGAAATATCTCCCAACCCATCGTATTCGGCGGTAGCAATCTTGCGCAGAATCCGGCGCATGATCTTGCCCGAACGGGTTTTCGGCAGACCCGGTGCCCACTGGATGACATCCGGCGAGGCAATCGGGCCGATTTCCTTACGCACCCAGTTTTTCAGCTCAAGTCGCAGCTGCTCGCTCGGCTCTTCGCCACCGATCAACGTGACGTAGACATAAATGCCCTGCCCCTTGATGTCATGCGGCACACCCACCACTGCGGCTTCGGCGACTTTCGGGTGAGCGACCATCGCGCTTTCAATCTCGGCGGTGCCCATGCGGTGGCCGGACACGTTGAGCACGTCGTCCACGCGGCCGGTAATCCAGTAGTAACCGTCTTCGTCACGACGCGCACCGTCACCGGTGAAGTACATGCCACGGAAGGTCTTGAAGTAGGTATCGACGAAGCGGTCATGGTCGCCATACAGCGTGCGCGCCTGGCCTGGCCACGAATCGAGAATCACCAGGTTGCCCTCGGCAACGCCTTCGAGGATGTTGCCCAGGTTATCCACCAGCGCCGGCACCACGCCGAAGAACGGACGTGCCGCCGAACCCGGCTTGAGGCCGTGAGCGCCCGGTAACGGGCTCATCATGTTGCCGCCAGTTTCGGTCTGCCACCAGGTGTCGACGATCGGGCAACGGGATTGGCCGACATTCTTGTAGTACCAGTCCCACGCTTCCGGGTTGATCGGCTCACCGACCGAACCCAACAGACGCAGGCTGCTGCCATCAGCGCCTTCAACAGCGGCTTTGCCCGACGCCATCATCGCGCGGATCGCAGTCGGTGCGGTGTAGAGGATATTGACCTTGTGCTTGTCGACGATCTTCGCCACCCGGGTGATGTCCGGATAGTTCGGCACGCCTTCGAACAGCACGGTGGTCGCGCCATTGGCCAGCGGGCCGTAGACGATGTAAGTGTGGCCGGTGACCCAGCCGACGTCGGCGGTGCACCAGTAGACTTCGCCCGGGCGGTAGTCGAACACACGCTCGTGGGTCATGGCGGCGTAAAGCAGGTAACCGCCCGTGGTGTGCTGCACGCCCTTCGGCTTGCCGGTGGAACCGGAGGTGTAAAGGATGAACAGCGCTTCTTCGGCGCCCATCTCTTTCGGCGCGCAAACACTGCCCGCCACTTTCATCAGGTCTTCGTACCAAATGTCGCGATGCTGGTTCCACTTGATGTTGCCACCGGTGCGCTTGCACACGATGACTTTCTGAATGCTGCTGGTTTCCGGGTTGGTCAGCGCGTCGTCGACGTTGGTCTTGAGCGGGATCTTCTTGCCGGCACGAATGCCTTCGTCAGCGGTGATCACCACTTTGGATTTGCAGTCGATGATGCGACCGGCCAGGGCTTCCGGCGAGAAACCACCGAACACCACCGAGTGAATCGCGCCGATCCGGGTGCAGGCCAGCATGGCGACCACGGCTTCGGGGATCATCGGCATATAGATAGTCACCACGTCGCCGCGGTGCACATCCTGGCCGCGCAAGGCGTTGGCGAACTTGCAGACTTGTTCGTGCAGCTCGCGGTAGGTGATGTTGCGGCTCTCGGCAGGGTCATCCCCTTCCCAAATGATCGCGACTTGATCGCCGCGCTCGGCCAGATGACGGTCGAGGCAATTGTAGGAAACGTTGAGGGTGCCGTCGGCGAACCATTTGATGTCGACATGGTGATCGTCGAAGGAGGTCTGCTTCACCGTGGTGAAAGGCTTGATCCAGTCGAGGCGCTTGGCTTGCTCGCGCCAGAAGCCGTCCGGATTGACGACCGACTGCTGGTACATGGCTTTGTAGGTTGCCTCGTCAGTCAGCGTATTGGCCAGAACCTCGGGACGAACGGGATACAGAGAAGCCGCACTCATCTTTCTTACCTCGGTGGAATAGTTGTTTTTGTATGCCCCCAGTTGTAGCCGGGCCGGGCCTATAGAACCATTCGACGATGGTAGTAACAAGCCCCTACAAATTACCGTGATAAGCCTGGAATGCGCTGTCTAAATGGACGCAAACCCTGTGGGAGCGTGGCTTGCCCGCGAAGAACGATAACGCGGCCCACCTGAAAAACCACATCACCAAAATCGCAATCGACCGGTTAACACAACCTTATTCGAGGATTGTTACAGGATCTGTCAAAGGTGTTTATCAAAACCCCACCTATATGAATGGACACCCCACGCCTAAAATCCGTCTCGCCAACAAGGCAACGTGATTAACCAAGTTACAGCCCCCACGAAGGCCGTTAATCCAAAACTTTTAATCAAGCTCCACACGCAACCCCAAAAAGGTTGCGTGACCCCATTCGACCTCTAAAAGGTAAATCTGAAATGAAAGCTTTATTAGTTCTGGCCCTCTCCAGCCTGTGCGCAACCGCCATGGCAGACGAGGTCCCGACTGATGTCGCACAGCAGAAACCAGCCATCGAGGAATACACTTACTCGACTCACCTGGACGTCGCCAAAGTTATCTCCATGAGTGAAGTCCCCAATGTGTGCGAAGTTGTTCCGGTGAAAATGGAATACGACGACTCCCAAGGTCAACGCCACATCCTGCGCTACAGCATCATGGGTAACGGCTGCACCAACGGCTGATCCAGACTGCACCGAATCGGACCTTGTCAGCTGATCGCTAACGGTCGATTCCAGCCCGGCTTCGGTCGGGCTCAGTTGTGTTTTGAAGCGGTGAAACCCCTTGCAAAACACAAGATGTAGTGAAAAACGCCGTTTTTGGCTGTTTTTTGAACAAATTCGATTCAGCGTCAAAATTAACGAAAAAAAATCTACAGCGGTCAAAGCCCTGTAATACCTCGGTTTGCTCCAAAAACCACCCCTTCCGGCCCCTCCATGAGCCGATTCGCCGCACCACGCCGGCAAAAATTTCCCTATAATGCCGGCTTAAACGGGCCTGCAATATTCCCTTACAGGGACGAAAAGCCAGTCTGAAGCCCACGCCGAAGTCCTCACCGATTTCTGCGCCCCTCAGAGGCTCTCGGAACCCCGTACAAAATTATGTTTATTTGCCTGCGTGTACCGCTGCAAAAAACGCTATCCAACGCGGCCAGTACGGCCGTGTGAAAAACCAACCAATCAGTTTTCACACGGGCATCTGGCCCTCACGCAGGAGACGACACGTCATGCTGAGCTGGGACGAATTCGACAAAGAAGACAGCGGCGAGACCGTGGTAAAAGGCGCAAACGCCGGCCACGCGACTGAAGCCAACATGGACCGACTCGACACCGCTGGTGGTGTCGCCGCTCAAGAAGCTCGCGCCGTCACCGCGACCGACTCTGCCGCTATCGCCCGTGCCAAAGCTGCCCTGGACAACCTCGACATCGCCGAAGGCCTCGCCGAACTCGAAGGCGCCTCCGCCCGCGTCGCCGTCGACGAAAAGCGCATGATCAACTGCCGCGCCGACCTCAACCAACTCGTACCCTTCAAGTACGACTGGGCCTGGCAGAAATACCTGGACGGTTGCGCAAACCACTGGATGCCGCAAGAAGTCAACATGACCGCCGACATCGCCCTCTGGAAAGACCCGGAAGGCCTGACCGACGACGAACGCCGCATCGTCATTCGATTCAGAGGCTTTTTTTCCTGCGGCGTCTCCCTG